>NZ_JBMMKS010000002.1:0-390301 GCF_058630515.1 Vibrio sp. HM8-C | reverse complement strand
AATGTAAATGGTAACGATAAGAGATAAGCTATCCCACCTGAGGAAGTCGGCTAGATGTGGTAAGGAAAAATAATGACCCCAGCGATTCAGTTAGCGAAGAAAAAAAAAGTCGTTCACACCATTCATCAATATGAACACGATCCAAGTAATGCTAGCTACGGTTTGGAAGCAGCGGAAGCATTAGGTCAAGATCCTAAAACGGTCTTTAAAACACTATTGTTTTGCTTAAACGGTGAAGAGAAGAACCTCGCCGTGGCGATTATTCCTGTTGACCAGAAACTGAATCTAAAATTGGCGGCGAAAGCAGCAAAAGCTAAGAAAGCGGATATGGCTAATCCTGATATTGCTCAGAAGACGACTGGTTATGTGGTTGGTGGTATCAGTCCTTTAGGGCAAAAAAAAGCTCTGCCGACGTTTATTCATAACAGTGCCACTGAGCTACCGACCATGTGCGTGAGTGCGGGAAAAAGAGGTCTAGAGATAGAACTCGCACCGCAAGACTTGGCGACACTGACTCGAGCTCAATTCGTCGATTTGTGCCTTGAAGCATAAATAGGATTCGAAATAAAAACGGCCTCTAATGAGGCCGTTTTACTAGAGATGAAGAATTCTCTATTAAGAATTTTGCGCTTCTTCTTCCATTTGAGCGTTGTCCACGATGTGGTTTTCACCCAAATCTTTTGGTAGCAGAAGGTTTAATAGGATAGCAACGATACCACACAAGCTTACGCCTTGTAGGCTGAAGTCGCCCACGCCGAAAGCCATGCCGCCGATACCAAATACCAATGTTACCGCCACAATCACTAGGTTACGTGACTTGTGTAGATCAACATGGTTCTTGATTAACGTGTTTAGACCTACTGTAGCGATAGAACCAAACAGAAGAATCATGATACCGCCCATAACTGGTACAGGGATTGTTTGTAGTAGAGCGCCTAGCTTACCAACAAGAGCAAGAACGATAGCTGTAATAGCTGCCCAAGTCATGATCACTGGGTTAAATGCTTTTGTAAGCATTACCGCACCTGTTACTTCTGAGTATGTCGTATTTGGTGGCGCACCTAGGAAAGCCGCAAGCATTGTTGCCGCTCCGTCACCGGCGATAGTACGGTGAAGACCAGGTTTCTTAATGTAGTCTTTGCCTGTTACATTAGAAATCGCCAACATGTCACCCACGTGTTCAACCGCAGGAGCAATCGCAACAGGGATCATGAATAGAATTGCGTTGATGTTGAACTCTGGGAAAGTGAAGTTAGGCATCGCTAGCCAAGACGCTTCACGTACAGGTGTGAAGTCAACAACGCCAAAGAATAGAGACAGAGCGTAACCCGCAATAATACCGCACACGATAGGGATTAGCTTGAAGTAGCCTTTTGCAAATACGCTTGCAACGATAGTCACAAGTAGTGATACACAAGAAATCCAAAGTGAAGCGTCGCCATCAACTAATTGGAAAGCGCCATCGCCACTTTTACCTAATGCCATGTTTACAGCAGCAGGTGCTAGACCTAGGCCGATAACCATGATTACAGGGCCAACAACGACAGGTGGAAGAATTTTATGAATAAACTCTACACCACGAATCTTAATAAAGCCGCCAAGAACAATATAAACTGCACCCGCTGCCACTAAGCCGCCCATAGTTGCAGCAACACCCCATGTTTGAACACCAAACATAATAGGAGCAATAAAGGCAAAAGAAGAAGCAAGGAAGATAGGAACAGAACGACGGGTAATCAGTTGGAAGAGTAATGTGCCGGCACCAGCACCGAATAAAGCAACGTTAGGGTCGAGTCCTGTCAGGAGAGGAACTAGCACTAACGCCCCAAATGCAACAAAGAGCATCTGAGTGCCTAAAATGGCATTTTTCATGGTATTTTCCCTGTAGCTAAACAAAATTCGCGGGATTCTATCACTTTTGCAAACGATTGCCATTTAAACTAGATCAATTTTTGTTACTTTTGTCATTTGCAATCGAGAGCAAAAGTAAAAGTTTGGAAACTTTTATTAGCCGCTACGAGTACTTGCCTTGCCCCATAAACGATAGTTGCTTATCATCAACTTTCAGAAACTTAGAACGTAGGAACAATATGCGCTATTTAGCTTTTTTGCTGATGGGATTAACGTCACTTCCAGCTTCTGCACTCACCACGGTAAATCTGTACAAAACAGATGTTGTTATTGACCAAACACAAGATGATGCAGATGCCAAAGCACGATCGCTGGGTATGCAAAACGTTATTGTTCGCGCAACGGGCGACAAAAACGCCGCAGATAACGAAGTTATTCAGAAAGCGTTGAATAAGTACAATCAATACCTCAACCAGTTTAGCTACGGTCAGACAAATGACGTTTCTACTATCACGATGCAATTTAGCGCGCCTCAAATCCGTTCGCTGATTACGCAAGCTCAGTTGCCATTCTGGCCAGAAAGTCGTTCCAACATATTAGTGTGGCTGGTAGAAGAAACGCCTTACGAGCGTGCGATCAGTTGGGAACACTCTGATTCAAAGATTTTGCGTCAATTAAAAGCTGAATCTTTGGCTCGTGGCCTTCCTATTACCGTCCCTGTGGGTGATTTCGATGATATTACTGGACTAGAAATTTCTGATCTGTGGGGCGGTTTCATTAAACCAATTAGTTTGGCAAGTGATCGTTATCCAACGGACGCGGTGTTGGTCGTAAAAGCTCAAGGCGATGATTTACGTTGGACTTTGTACGACCAAAGTGCCTATAACATGCTTCAATCACAGAAAGCTCCCATGACGGGTAGAGCATCTGGCGCTAACTCAGCAGCAGACATGATTGATCAAATTAGTGATTACTACGCAAATAAAAACTCAGTATTGATTGGTTCAGAATCGTCGCAAACAGTTTTAGCTGCCTTCGATTCAATCAAAAATGCTGACGACTTCTTCTCATTGGAAAAGCGTTTAAAAGCATTAAGTTCAGTGGCTTCACTAGATATTCTTAAAATCCAAGGGCAAGAGGTCATTTTTAATGTCCATCTGTTAGCGACTGAAGACGATTTTGAACAAGAAGTGCTGCGTATTGCTCAGGTTCAAAAAGGGAAAGAGGAAGTGCCTCAGCCTTCAGTAGAAGAAGATATCGTTGAGCCTGAGTTGTCGGTGACAGAGCCTCAAAACCCAGCAGTTGAAACAGTACAACCTTCAGATGTAAATGCGGTAGTTGGGGATGGAATGAGTCAGCCAAGTGAACAGCCTGTCATTACTGAACAAGTGCCAGTGGCAAAAACGCTACGATTTACTTGGTTAGATTAATCAGAGTAGTAAAATTTGGACAATGAAAAAGCCCCGACTGCGATTAGCATTCGGGGCTTTTTATTCACTCTTAAGAAGAATGTTACTCTTGATTGAATCTTTGTTTCTCTTGCTTTTCAACCACTGATAGCTTCGTCAATTTCAAACCTAACTCTTTACCACGATGCCTTGCGTAGAGAACATTGCCCATAAACGCCGAGAAAGTGAGGAGCAGTTCTACTGCTGCAAGCCAGCGTTCTCCATCGTCTACATATAAAATGGTGAATGCGTGCAGAAAGTACAGCATGAGAATAAAGTTCGCCCATGCGTGAGTATACGGTTTGCCTGATAATATGCCCGGCAAAGGCAGCAAGAGTGGTATCAGCCATGCTACCGTTAATGCTAGTGAGTTAAGGTGCGGGTGTGGTGATAGTTCCAATTGCCATAAAGCAATCCAAACAATTAAAGCTATGTTGCTCGTTAGAGCTAACCAGCGGAACTGTTTGGTTTTTGAGGTCATTTCAACGCTCATTCAATTTCCTTCAATGAGAAATGTCTTAAGAGACTTATCCTTTAAAGGGATACGTCTTTTAGTTGTCGCGCAATTTTAGCGAGACGTTTTCCAAGTTGACGCGCTAGCTCACTTTCATCATCAGAGAGTTTGCTGTTCATTTGAGAAACATGACTGGCTCCGTAAGGAGTGCCACCGGTTTCTGAAGTGTGCAGTTTCGGTTCAGAGTAAGGTATGCCCATAACCACCATCCCATGATGAAGCAAAGGAAGCATCATGGTTTGCTGGGTACTTTCTTGCCCACCATGCAAAGTGGAGGAAGAGGTAAACACACACGCGGGTTTATCTATCAAATCACCGTTTAGCCATAATGGGGTGGTTTGATCCCAAAAGTACTTTAGCGGCGCTGCCATATTGCCAAACCAAGCCGGGCTGCCTAAAGCCAAACCATCACAGCTTTTCAGTTCATCTAGCGTGATAAACGGGTCTTCTGCCATATGTTCGCTAGTGCTAATTTCTGGAACAGTTCGCAGAACGGCTTCACAATCTGGGATGCTGTTTATCCCCCGTGCTATCTGCCTAGCCAATGACTGAGTGCTGCCGTGTCGGCTGTAATAGAGTACAACCACTTTGGTCATCATAGAATTTCGAGAACTTGTTCTGGTGGACGACCTAAGCGAGCTTTGCCATTTGCCACAACGATCGGGCGTTCAATTAATTTCGGATTAGCAACCATTGCTGAAAATAGTTGGTCGTCAGAAAGAGCTGCATCACTTAAGCCTAGCTCTTTATAGATATCTTCTTTTGTGCGCATCATTGCTCGAACGTTGTCTAGGCCAAGTTGCGTATACAGTGTTTTCAAAAGATCGACACTTAAAGGGGCTTCTAGATATTTCACCACTTCTGGTTGAACACTATTTTCTTCAAGTAATGCCAGTGTTTCACGGCTTTTTGAGCATTTAGGGTTGTGATAAATCACGACAGACATAGTTTTTCCTTACTTTCTCTTTTTATTATTGAAGCGATAAGAATCGTTCTCTTTGTTCCATTAATTGATCGATACGAGCGTCATATCGCGCTTGTTCTAAACTGCCTAGTTTGGCGAGTTGACTGGCTTGAGTATAAAGCTGAATGGCTTTACTCCAGTTTGCCTGCAGTGCAAGTAACTCGGCTTGAGCGGCTAGATCTTCAGCCTGATTGCCATTACGGTTGTTGGCTTCAGAAAGCAGATGCCAACCGTTAGTGTCATTAGGGTTGTCATGCGTATAACGTTGCAACACGCGAACGGATTCGCCAAATTTCTGTTGTTTTAGCAAGACGTTGGCATAGTTCACCATCAGCACGGAGTTGTTAGGTGTTTGCTTAAGTGCCGTTTCCAATAAAGCTTGAGCATCGTTGAGGCGATCGGTTTCGATATATAGATCGGTCATGGCATCAATGTAGAAGCGATTATTGGCATCCGATTTCAGAAGTTTGGTGAGAATGGCTTCTGCTTTGTCATATTGTTTCGAGTCGAGATACACCAAGGCTTTGCCATACTCAAACGACACATCAAGTGCGGGAATGGTGGTTTTTTTCTGCGTGCGGGTAAACCAATCTAAAGCTGCTTCACTATCAATTCCCGCATAACGAGCGACTATTCGAGCGCGAGTAAGGTGGTAATCGAGATCGGGAGCAACGTTAACTACAGGGTAACTCTGAGCGCGCTCGCGACTGTCGGTAATACGGTCTTCTGGCAATGGGTGAGTTAACAGCATTGGCGGTGGTGTACTTGCATAGCGATATTCATCCGCTAAGCGGCCAAAAAATCGCGGCATTGCTCTGACATCAAACCCTGCTTTTGCCAGAGTTGAGATACCAAATCGGTCGGCTTCTTTTTCATTACTACGTGTGTAGTTGATTTGACTTTGCATATTACCGGCAGTGGTGGCTGTAATTGCTGCAATCCCCGCTTCCGGTGCGGCTATTGCGAGCAGCAATGAACCCGCCAATGCTGCCATTGTTGCAGGAGTACGACGAGCTTGATCTTCCATACTGCGCGCTAAATGGCGCTGAGTAACGTGAGCAATTTCGTGAGCAATAACTGACGCAAGTTCGCTTTCTGATTGAGCGTGCAGAAACAGACCGGAATGCAGAGCAACATATCCGCCAAAAAATGCGAATGCGTTGATATTACGATCTCGGATCATAAAGAAGGTGAACGGTGTTTTTACGTCGTCGGCGTTTGCAACTAATTTGTGACCAAGTGTGTCAATGTATTCATTGATCACTGGGTCATTCACAATCGGTTTGCTGTTTCTCAGCATGCGCATATAAGCATCACCATAAATCAACTCTTGATCTATGGTCAGAGTGGAACCTGCAACGGTACCAATGTCTGGAAGCTCTATATTATTGGCATAAGACAGCGAAGGTGCGCATAAGGCCGTTGATATACATAGGCAAACGAATGAACGAGTACGTTTTAACATCATGTTCTTTCTTGATACTCCAATATCATTTTCCATTAGGACATTGTCAGCTGGAAATGGTTTCCTAATCTCTGGCTTGAACCAACAACATCAAACTGATGTCCGTAGCTCATTACCCTTTTATCTCATAGATAAATACCGAACACTTTGTGACCCAGCAAGTTCGGATATTAAGAGTGGCACACAGTAGAAAAGCCGATACAATGTCTGCCATATATTAAGGATTGAGCCGAAGAATGGAACCGAATATTCTCGATTTACGTCAACAGCGATGTCCAATGGCATTATTACTTGCTAAACGTCACACTGCCCAGCTCAATGCTGGTGATTCGGTAACCATCCTGATTAGTGATTCAAGTTCATTCAAAGATATAGAAAGCTTCATGCTTAAGCAGGATTATCTGTGCCAAAGCGTTAAATGTGATGGTTATAACTCACTCACAGTTGTAAAGGAGACATCGTTACATGTTCGAAATGGTTAGTCGTTGGTATCAACGACGTTTCTCTGACCCGCATGCCGTAAGTTTGGTCGCCATTCTTTTCTTCGGTTTTATCATCATCTACTTTTTCGGACATCTAATAGCTCCTTTGTTGGTGGCTATTGTTTTGGCATATCTGCTTGAGTGGCCTGTTGCTCAACTTTGTCGCTGGAAAGTGCCACGAACTCTAGCAGTCATTCTCGTTATTTTGCTTTTTGTTGGCGTGATGCTGTTGGCTGTGTTTGGTTTAGTTCCAACTATCTGGCAACAGGTTGCAAATTTAGTGGCCGATATTCCTAAGATGTACAACGGCCTGCAAAAACTCATCGCAACGATTCCTGAACGCTTTCCTGAACTCGCAAATTTACAAATCGTTGAATCGATTATGAATAATGCGAAAGATAAAGCGATTGGTATGGGAGAGTCGTTGGTTAAAGGTTCTCTGGCTTCTCTAGTGAGTTTGGCAACACTCGGTGTTTATCTGATTCTAGTACCGCTGTTGGTGTTTTTCTTACTCAAAGACAAACGTGAAATGCTAAAAATGGCGAGTGGTGTCATGCCGCGCAACCGTAATTTAGCGAACAAAGTTTGGGTCGAGATGAACCAACAAATCTCAAATTATATTCGCGGTAAAGTTCTGGAAATCATCATTGTCGGTACAGTAAGTTACGTCACATTTGCGATTTTAGATTTGCGTTATTCCGTGCTGCTTTCTGTGGCGGTCGGTTTCTCTGTTCTTATTCCTTATATCGGAGCGGCTGCTGTCACCGTGCCGATTGCAATTGTTGGGTTATTCCAGTGGGAACTGACTCCGCAGTTTTATTATCTACTGATTGCTTACGGTATTATTCAGGCCCTTGATGGCAACGTATTGGTACCGATTTTGTTCTCTGAAGCGGTTAACCTCCACCCAGTTGCCATCATAGTTGCGGTATTGGTATTCGGTGGTTTGTGGGGATTCTGGGGAGTATTCTTTGCGATACCACTGGCAACTTTGGTGAAAGCGGTTTGGAACGCGTTACCAAGTAATGAAGAGCATCCACCGGCTCAAACTCAGTAGTTCATCAATAAGTTGTAAATTTTGTAAGCCCAAAAGTTTAATATTTTTGGGCTTTTTTGTTATTTGTGATTAGTATTAAACATGCGTCGGTTGCAATACATAAAACTAATAAAGATATTGCTTAAGTTATCATTTTTACTGTCGATAAAGTGATGAACATAACAAAAACCACAAGTGTGCAATGAGGGACGTATGAGATTTAGTCAAAAGATTGTGGCTGCATCATCGGTATTGTTGTTGGTGACGGCCTCTTTGCTGTCTATTCAGCAAGTAAGCACTGTTCGCAAGGAAGTGTCGAATTTAATTGGTGGTAGTTTAAAGGGGATGGCCGAAGGGGTTGCTGATACAGTAGCCGCCGAAATGGAAAGCAAAAAAGCATTAGCTCAATCCACAACTGATATTCTTCAGTTAGACCCAGAAAACCGCGACTACGTGAAAAATGTTCTGGAAACCAAAAAGCTCAAGGGAAGTTTTCTCGCTGTGGGCTTTGGTTATGATGTTGACGGAAAAGTCGTTGAAAACGATGATGGCTGGGAACCAGACAGCAGTTATGACCCGCGTAAGCGTCCTTGGTATGTTGATGCCAAAAGAGATGGCAAGTTAACTGTTACTGAGCCATACATTGACGTTTCGACTAAGCAGATGATCATCTCTATCGCTACGCCTGTTTATAACGAAGGTAAGTTTACAGGGGCAATGTTCTATGACATGCGTCTGAACAAACTTGCGGAGATGGTTAATAAGGTCAACTTATTTGATGCCGGTAAACTGTTCATTATTACTTCTGACGGTATGACTATCGCACACCCAAATGCTGAAAATAACGGCAAAAACATTTCTACTTATCTACCTAAGTTCGACGTAAAAGAAGGTGCTCAAACTATCGAAATTGATGGTAAGGAGTTCCTCATCGGTTTGACGTATATGCCGACTGAACACTGGTATGTTGGTGCCTTAATTGATAATGAAAAGGCTTTCTCAACCGTAGCTAAGTTAAGAAACAGTGCCATTATCTACACCATTATTGGTGTGGTATTAAGTATCATAATTTTGACAGTGCTGATTAAAGTTCTGATGCGACCTCTAAATACTCTTAACCATGCCATTAAAGATGTGGCTTCTGGTCAGGGGGATTTGACTAAGCGTTTGAGCACAGATACAGACAAAGAATTTGCTGAACTTGCGGTCGATTTCAACACCTTTACCGAAACGCTTCAGAGTCAGATCAAGCAGTCCAAAGCAATTGGCGAAGAGATCAAACGCGGCGCTGAACAAACAATGAGTAGTGTCCATTCATCTTCTGAAGCAATGCGTTCACAACTTCAAGAACTTGAGCAGCTTGCTACGGCTATGAATGAAATGGCGGCAACGGCTATGGAAGTTGCCAATAATGCTCAAGGCGCTGCTTCTGCGGCAAAAGATGCGGACGATGCAACCAAAGAAGGTTCAAAAGTTGTGGGTGATACCACTTCATCTATCGACATGCTGTCAGCTCGAATTGAACAGGCGGTAGAAGAGGTTCAAGGTCTTGAATCGGCAACAGCAAATATTGAAACCATTCTTAAAGTTATTAATGACATTGCAGACCAAACGAACTTGCTAGCATTGAACGCGGCAATTGAAGCTGCGAGGGCGGGGGATTCCGGTCGAGGCTTTGCTGTGGTTGCGGATGAGGTTCGTACGTTGGCGCAACGTACACAGCAATCTACGACTGAAATTCGAAGTATGATTGAGCAGCTTCAAGCAGGTGCGACTTCAGTGTCTGTTGCTATGAATGAGAGTAAAGCAACCGCAGTGGAGGCAGTAGGTAAAGCTCAGCTAGCGGATGCGGCGTTACAGAAAATACATGGTGCGATTCAGCATATCAGTGATATGAACATGCAGATTGCAGCCGCAGCAGAAGAGCAAAGCCTTGTTGCTGAGGAAATCAATAACAACACTGTGAAGATTAAAGACTTGTCGACTCAGGTATCTGAATCTGCAGAAGAAGCTAACATTGCAATGCAAGTGCAAACTGAAAACGTGCGCGAGCAAGATGCCATTCTTGGTAAGTTCATCGTGTAGTCTTTATTCAGATATTGAACAAAAAGGCCAGCGTTCGCTGGCCTTTCTTTTATCAAATGTTTGTTAAACAGTACGAGTTACGCCTGTTTTTCTTTTAAATAGTTCAGCACAACTTCGTGGTGATCTTTGGTTTTGAACTTATCAAAGACGTGTTCAATCAGCCCATTTTCATCAATAAGAAAACTGATACGGTGTAGACCGTCATACACTTTACCCATAAATTTTTTAGTACCCCAAACCCCAAATTGCTCCGCTACCTGATGATCTTCATCAGAAAGCAAAGTGAAGTTTAAGTTGTCGCGTTCGATGAACTTTCCAAGGCGAGTAACCGGGTCAATACTCACACCCAATACCACTACATTCAGAGCATCAAGCTCAGCTTTCACATCACGCATACCTTGCGCTTGAACCGTACAACCCGGAGTCATTGCTTTTGGGTAAAAATAAAACAGGATTTTTTTGCCAGCAAAGTCAGATAGGGTAACTTGGTTGCCATCTTGGTCTAAAAGTGAAAACGCCGGAGCTGGAGATCCTGCTTGTAAAGTATTCATTGTTCTTCCTTATTGACTGCTTTTTATAAAATTAAGAGAACCTTGTACATCAAGTGTTGTGCATAGTGCATCAAACTCTTCTTGAAGTTGCATTAGGTTATATTCTGAATCTACATGAGCGGTAATAGCGATATGGAACTGATCTTTCTTACGCTGCAGTTTATCTTTGTTGATGGTTTGAGCGCTGAGTGATGCCATACCGATGTTGCGGTCGGCAAAAAACTGAGTGAACTGTTCTGTTAACCCAAGGCGGTCGTCAGATTCCACATAAACTTCCACCACATAATCGTTTGATTGGTGATCATGGGGTGAAGTTCTCTTCATAATGGTGATCAAATCTTGTTCTTGCCCAAGTAGCGGTAGCGTTGTCTCTACTCGGGTAATGCTGTTGGCGTTGCCTGATAACAGCATAATCAAGGTGAATTCCTTTCCAAATAAAGCAATGCGACTGTCTACGATATTACAGCCGGATTGCGTAACTAATTTCGCGACTTGGTTACAAATGCCAGGTCGGTCAGTTCCTACTGCGGTGATCACAAGATGTTGAGTCATATTGATATTTCGCTTTGTTATTTTTTGGCATGTTAGCACAACTTTTCATTAAGTAACCCTAATGTTGTGGTTACTTTCCCCTTATTAAGTTCAGTGGTGGCATCGCTTTAGTGAACTTCTTTAGTGATGAAGGTTTTGCATAGGACACGATCACTCTGGTGAACCATTTTGCGATAGCCACTCCATAAATTAATTATAGAAACAAGCACTCAAGATACAGGCTAATTAAATATGACCGACCTCTAACAAGAGGAAGGATTGCTTATATACAATAGTCGATAAGACATAGAGTGGGCGAAAGGTCCAACATGTGATAAATATTCACTGATAAGGGGCATTTAGGCATTCTCAGCCTCTTGTGTTTTTCAACTCCCATGCAGTACCATGCAGAAAGCATTTAATTATGGAGATAGACATGTTTTCAGGAAGTATCGTAGCGTTAATTACACCTTTTACCCAAGATGGCGAAGTCGACTTTGTAAGTCTGAAGAAGCTTGTTGACTACCATGTTGACGCTGGTACCGATGCTATCGTTGCAGTAGGTACGACAGGTGAATCATCCACACTGACTATCGAAGAGCATGTCAAGGTTGTTGAAAAGGCAGTGGAGTACTCAGCTGGACGTATTCCTGTTATCGCAGGTACTGGAGCGAATGCAACTCACGAGTCAATTACCTTCAGCCGTCTTCTAAACAATACTGGTATTGCAGGTGTTTTAAGTGTGACTCCATACTACAACAAACCTACTCAAGAAGGTTTGTACCAGCATTACAAAGCGATTTCTGAACAGACTGAAGTGCCAATCATTCTGTACAACGTACCAGGTCGTACTGCGGTTGATTTGAAACCTGAAACGGTTGCTCGTCTAGCTAAGTTGGACAACATCGTTGCACTTAAAGATGCAACTGGTGATTTAAGCCGTGTAGCTCTTCACCGTGAACTTTGTGGTGATGACTTTATTCTTTTAAGTGGCGATGATGCGACCGGTCTTGAGTTCATTAAACTTGGCGGTAAAGGTGTTATTTCTGTAACCAATAACATCGCAGCTGCTGATATGGCGAACATGACTCACCTAGCGTTAGAAGGCAAATTTGACGAAGCTGAAGAAATTAACCAGCGCTTAATGCCTTTGCATAAAAATTTATTTGTTGAATCAAGCCCAATCCCAGTGAAATGGGCTGCGCATAAACTTGGTTTGATTTCTTTTGGTGATCTACGTCTACCTTTAACACCTCTTTCTGAACAAGCTCGCCCTGTTGTTGCCCAAGCAATGACTGAAGCCTGTATTTTTTAAGGCGCTTTCCATACAATGCCGAGGTGTTTTTACACCTCGGTGCATTTTAGGAGTTTCAATGAAGTTTACGTGTCAGCTAGTTATTAGTTCACTAGCTGTTTTGGTTTTAAGTGCATGTTCAAATTCGACTCATCGCCGTCAAGCCAAAGATGATTTTACCTACCTAGAGACGAAAAGCTTCAGTGAGTGGCAGCTACCAGAAGGAGCGGCTCCAGAGTTTTACCCTAATTTTGAAATCCCACAGGGCAACTATCATGGCGGCGTAGGCACAGCTGTTGATATTCGTCCACCTCAACAAGTTCTTGAATTAATTCCGGGTGCTCGTGCAGAACGTCAGAAAGGTGAAGTATCACTTTGGATGATCCGCAAAGAAGAGGTTGATAAGGTCTGGGATACCGTCTTAAAAGTGATTGCTGAACGCAATATCAAAACGATCGTTCAAACCGACTCTCGAATTGAAACTGATTGGGTTTCTTGGGTTTCAGAAGACGAAGATGTTGAATTAGGCGCCCGTTATGAAGTGACGCGCGTTGAAGCAAATAATCGTTATGGATTTAAAGTATCGCTGATTGATTGGCGTGAAGATGGCAAACAAATGCCTGTTTCAACAACCAATAAAGAACGCTACAACGCTTTGATGACTAACCTCGTGACAACTCGTTACGATTTAGAGCTTCGTGAAGAAGCGGCTCGTAAAGCTCAGGAGCTGGTTAAACAGATCCCAATCTCTATGGGTGCAGACCGCAGCGGTCTGCCAGTTATCATTGCTCGCTCTCCATACGATGTGCTTTGGCCACGATTGCCGAATATCTTGCCTCATATGGGCTTCACTATTGAAGAACGTAGCCAGTCTCAGGGTACAGTAAAAGCGAAATACGCGTCACCAGATGACGATTTCTGGCAAGAAATTGGCGTAAAACCAATTGAACTTAAATCAGGGACTTACACCTTCCTATTTGGTGATTTAGGTAACCGTACATCTATTAACGTTACTGACTCTTCAGGTAAACCTGTCGAAGAACAACTGTTGAAAGACATGGTTCCCGTTATTGCTGCGGTTGTAGATAAAAAATAACGTTGGTTCTGAGCAATAAAAATAAAGGACGCTAATGCGTCCTTTATTGTTTGTGGTTTTCGTCGCCGTGTTGCTGTTTATCAAGCTCATTCAGCTTATCTAAATCGCTTTTCTGCTTTTCTTGACCGTATTTCAAATTCGCTGTGTATTTCAACGCAGCAATATTGCCGATCACGACACTGATAATAACGATTGAGATAACCCACGGGTTAAAAAGAAACTCTATCATGCTGATTGCCGTTAGCGTGTACTGATGTTGGTGACGTACTGATTGTAAATCTTTGCCAGCTGTTGGCGCACGCATTCTTTACCCAAAATGGGCGCAGAATCCAGTTGTGCAGCCAACTGCTCTAAAGTTAGCGTTTTCAGGCAAGTATCAGCGGTGCTTCGATGGCTGATATGCCAAGGCTCAAAAGCCACGCCAGAGCCATTTTCTTGGTATGGAAAGAAGAAACCAAACTTAGCTAAATGTTCTTTTAGCCAAAGATAGAAATTATGCTGGTGGTCTTGCAAATATTCCCAAGGTTCAAGCTTCAAACCGCCCTCGCTGGGTAATGAGTTTCTATCAAACACATCGAAATCTGTTCCCCAATGATGACGGCTTGCACCAGGCAGAGCCGACCAGCGCAAAATAGCCGTTACTTTTTGTTCGTCACTCAGAGTGTGAGCCAGGATTGGTTGGCTGTTTTCATCAAGAATTGCAGCTTCACCTGACATTTTTTTGTTCCAAATGTTTAGCTGGCGCTCAAAGGAACGAAAGCCGCTGGCAATGTTCAAGTTAAAACCCGCTGTATCTGCTGCCTCTTTTAGTGACAGCAGATCAGCCCTAACGTCAGGGTGGACAAAAAATGTTTTCTGTCCAATCAACACTTCCGTTAAGTGGGATTCATTTTTTCCTGTTAGTTGCTCAGCGGTCATGCTCACGCGAATAGGTTCTCCATCATGCTAATAGATTCTCTAGCGTTTTTTGGTACATATCGGTCAATAGCTCAAGATCATGGATGCTCACACATTCGTTCACTTTGTGAATCGTTGCGTTTACAGGACCAAGTTCAACCACTTGTGCGCCCATTTGAGCAATAAATCGGCCATCAGAAGTACCGCCAGTTGTCAGTAGCTGTGGCTCTTGATGATTAACTTCATTTACCGCTTTAACTACGGCTTCAAGTAGCTCACCGGTGTCGGTTAAAAATGGCAGACCATTTAGCGTCCAGTGTAAATCGTAATTTAGACCATGGGCATCAAGGGTCGAGTGAACTCGGCGTTGAATCTCTTCGGCTGTTAGCTCAGTACTAAAACGCAGGTTGAACTGAACGTTAAACTCACCCGGAATCACATTCGATGCGCCTGTGCCAGCATGTACATTTGGAATTTGGAAACTGGTCGGCGGGAAGTAGTCATTACCGTCATCCCATTTCATCGATGCAAGTTCAGAGAGAGCAGCAAGTGATTGATGAACTGGGTTATTCGCGAGATGAGGATATGCCACATGGCCTTGAGTCCCCTTAATCGTGATGTCACCAGTAATAGAGCCTCGACGGCCGTTTTTCACTACATCGCCCACTTTCAATGTGCTTGAGGGTTCGCCAACAATACACATATCAATCATTTCATTGCGTTCTACTAACGTATCTACAACGCGAGTGGTTCCATTAATGAACGGGCCTTCTTCATCGGAAGTGATTAAAAAGCTGATTGAACCTTTGTGATTTGGATTTTCAGTTAGAAATCGTTCAACAGCAACAATCATACAAGCTAGAGAGCCTTTCATGTCAGCCGCACCACGACCATGCAGATGATCATCGATAACAGTGGGTTCAAAAGGTGGTGTATGCCATTGCTCCAATTTGCCTGCTGGAACCACATCTGTGTGGCCAGCGAAGGTAAATAACGGCGCTTCAGTGCCTTTACGAGCCCAGAAGTTGGTTGTGTCTTCAAACACCATAGATTCGATTTCAAAACCGAGTGCTTTCAAGCGCTGAATCATCAAATCTTGGCAACCTGCATCTACTGGGGTTACCGATTGGCGGCTAATTAAGTCTTTTGCGAGAGCCAAAACAGGGCTATCTGTCATCCTTGAAATCCTTGTTAAATAAGAAACTGATTATTAATTGATAATTTATTTGCTAAAAGCGGTAGCGTAGCTTGCTGCACTAAAGCCAAGTTCTAGCTTGTCATTATGACGAACGATAGGGCGCTTTATCATCGATGGCTGTTCAACCAACAAAGCGATTGCGTTTTCTTCATTCAAACTGTCTTTCTGCTCTTGGCTAAGTTGACGATAGGTAGTGCCACGTTTGTTTAAGACGTTTTCCCAACCTAGAGAGAGGCAAAATTCTTTAACCAATTCTTCATCAATACCTTGTTTACGGTAATCATGAAATTGGTAGTCGACACCTTCTGCTTCCAACCATTTGCGAGCTTTCTTTATGGTGTCGCAGTTTGGGATGCCATACATAATTGTCATTACTGTATTCCTTTATTTTCCCTATTGCTGGAAGTTGCCATTGCGATGACCAACACTTCAAGTTTAGGGGAGAGGCTGAATTATTGTTGTTTGCCAAATCCTAACAGGAAGCCTCTCTCGTGACAAAAGGGTTCGTTACGAGAAAATACGGTTTGATTTGGATTGTATTGAAAAGTTATTGATCAAACGCAACACGTTTCAAGGCAAAAAAGAAATAATGAGTCTTGTATTGATGAGGAGGTATCAATGGAATTGAGTCCTGTTTTTGCAAGGCGCTTGTATTTAGCACTTTTAGTGGAAAGCCTTGAGCGGCCAAATGTGCCAAAACTTATTGAGAAAACGGGGTGGCCTCGTCGTACTATTCAGGATGTGATAAAAGCGCTTCCGGGAATAGGCATTGAACTCATGTTTGTGCAGGATGGTAGACGCCACAACGATGGTTACTACCAGTTATCAGACTGGGGACCATTTGATAGTCAGTGGGTTTTTGACCGCAAAAGTGATATTGCGGCGAGCTTGGGATATTCTGCTTAAAGCCAGCGTTTGCTGGCTTTTTCTTTATTACTGGTTTTGTGTAAACCAGTAAGCGATGAAGCCTATCCAACTTATTGCCAATAGTACCCATGGTAATAAATTTGAAGAAGGCGAGGTTTCTAAGTCATGAAATTCTTCAATGTCATGATTTTCTGTATTGGACTGCTTTGTTTTTAGGGCTTTCTTGCGAGCTCTATCCGCTTGGCGACTCTTTTCTTTCTGCTGTTTTTTGTATAGCGCGATGCCTTTCTCTATTCCTTGAGCAATCAATTTAGTTTGTTCTTTTGTTTGCCCTGGCTTTTGCGTCGCACGGGCTACTGCCATCGCTTCTTGTTGTGTTTGTTCTGAAGGAACAATTTTTTTATTCATAGTCATGCAGAATGTGATTTGGATATTGAATAGGGTTCAACCCTAACATGAAGTTACATGTATCTTGAAGCGTCTTGAGGAGAATCTCTGTTCAAAAAGTTGGGGTGAACGCTTTTTGAAGTATTGAGCACTTTTTTGAGCCGTTTCTTACATACTTAATCTTATCTCTACGTTATGAATCAGACATTACGTATAGCTATTTGAAACCATTCAGTTAAAGTGGACGTGTAACAAAAGTAGCAAATTCAGATGGAACACTGTGCGTTATTCAATAGAACAATACGATGCGAACGGCTTTTTAAAGGCACCTAAATGGTTATGGCTAGGTTGGTTTTTTTTGTCGAAAGCATGGATTGTGTTTGTAATGGCTGGCGCCAGTCGTGACAGTGGGCCAAAGATTTTGGGTTTGATTTATCTAGACCACTCGATGTTATACCTAGGATTAGCCATGGGTGTGCCGAGTATTACTATGATGTGGTTGGTCGGATTAAGACACCCTGAGAGGCGATGGGCGATATCACTGGTGAAATGGGGCAGAGAGGTGACCTTGTTCACTGCACTCGCGCAGTTTATTCAAACCGGATATCACGTCTATTTGCAGCACGGCTCTTTTAGCTGGATTTCAGCCTTAAGTTTGTTGCTATTGCTGTGGTTTACCTTATATGTTTATAACAGCCGTAGCGTTAAAGATTGCTTTCAAGTCCCTGTTTTGTATCGGACATGATCGTTGGAAACACATGATCATGGTCAACATAGAGAAATTATTTTTAATTACACTAAGTCCATAGCCACTGAGCATAAATGAATAGTGAGGATTTTTTATGTCAATGTCACAGACTGCAATTTTGCCTGAAGCAGGCCCATTTGCACTCTATAGCCTTTTGAAAATTCGCCAGAACCACGCTCACGTTTTAGAACAGCTTCAAGCGTTGCCAGCAAAAATTGCGGATATCAATGCGAATCAACCGGGGGCTGCCCTAACGGTATCTGTCTCTTTTACCAAAGCATTTTGGCAACAGCTTGATGTAGCAATGCCAGAAGAGCTAATCGATTTCCAAACTTTGGGTGAAGGTAAAGTTGTTGCGCCTAGCACTGATGTCGATGTTTTAATCCACTGTCATTCAACTCGTCACGATTTACTGTTTTATGTATTACGTACTTTCTTAGCTGAAACTGCTCAAGATGTAACTGTTGTCGATGAAACATACGGTTTCCGCTATTTAGATGCTCGTGATATGACAGGATTTGTTGACGGTACAGAAAACCCTAAAGATGAAAAGCGTAAAGATGTGGCGGTGATTGCTGACAGCGAGTTCGCTGGTGGTAGCTACGTATTGCTACAGCGTTTCGTGCATGATCTGCCTGCTTGGAACCGACTCAATATTTCAGCGCAAGAAAAAGTGGTTGGCCGTACCAAGCCAGATTCTATTGAACTAGATGATGTTCCTGCTGCCTCTCACGTAGGTCGTGTTGATATTAAAGAAGAAGGCAAAGGGTTGAAGATCCTTCGTCACAGCTTGCCGTATGGTACTGCGAGTGGTGAGCACGGTTTACTGTTTATCTCATACTGCCATACGCTACATAACATGAAAGTGATGTTAGAGAGCATGTACGGTGTGACGGATGGTAAAACAGACCAACTGCTTCGTTTTACTCATGCAGTGACGGGGGCATACTTCTTTGCTCCTTCTCTGGAAATGCTGGCGAGCTTGTCTCTAAAAGCATAAAAAACAAGTAATTCGAACGCTAAAGCCGGGCTAAGATGCTCGGCTTTTTTGTATCGCGTGAAACTGTTTCTAAAGAAAAACCTCACTCCACCGATATAGCTAACAGAATTAACCAGTAAAGGTGATGACGTCTGTATGGCGGTAACGGTAAATACCAATGTTTCTGCTCTTGTGGCACAGCGCCATTTGAGCACAGCTGCAGATATGCTCAATCAATCTTTGGAACGCTTATCTTCGGGAAAGAAGATAAATAGTGCCAAAGATGATGCTGCGGGTCTGCAAATCTCGAATCGTTTAGAAACGCAGATGCGTGGGCTTGATGTTGCTGTGCGTAATGCAAACGATGGTATTTCTATCATGCAAACGGCGGAAGGTGCGATGCAAGAAAGCACTAACTTACTGCAACGTATGCGTGATTTATCACTTCAATCGGCGAATGGTTCTAACAGTAAAGCAGAGAGAAAGGCTTTGCAGGAAGAAATGAGCGCTTTGAACGATGAATTGAATAGAATTGCCGAAACTACCTCTTTTGGTGGGCGAAAATTGCTCAATGGCAGTTTTGGGCAATCATCATTCCAGATAGGCGCAAGCTCAGGCGAAGCGGTTCAGTTATCGCTGAAAAACATGCGTTCTGACAGCATTGATATGGGTGGGTTTAGCTATATCGCTCGCCGCTCGTTGGATGAACAATGGCAAGTGTCGAAAGGTAACAATCAACTCATTATTCATTATGTCGATGTGTCTGGAAAAGAATCGTCTATCCAACTTCATGCTAAAGAAGGTGACGATGTTGAAGAGCTGGCGACATACATTAATGGTCAGACGGATGCTGTTTCAGCATCTGTTAATGAAGATGGTCAACTGCAGATTTTCATGGCGGGTAAAGAGACGTCAGGAACTTTGTCTTTCAGTGGCAATTTAGCTGATGAGCTTCAAATGGGTCTCAAAGGCTATGAATCAGTCAATGATTTGGATATTGGCAGTGCTGGTGGCGCACAACGGGCTGTTTCCGTTTTAGATACTGCACTGCAATATGTTGATAGCCATCGTGCGGAGTTAGGTGCTCTACAGAACCGCTTTACTCACGCGATTAATAATCTAGACAACGTGCATGAAAACCTAGCGGCGTCTAACAGCCGTATAAAAGATGCAGATTATGCGAAAGAAACAACGCAAATGATCAAGCAACAAATTCTGCAACAGGTGAGTACATCTGTTCTAGCTCAAGCCAAGAAACAGCCGAATATGGCTTTAGTGTTACTTGGATAACTCGCTGGTTTTAGTAAAAAGAAAAACAAGGTGTATCGACGTAGTTTGGTAAACCTTTAGTGAATAAATCGACTTTTTAAAACTTTTAATGCTTTCGTCACGTTTAAACCACTAAACGAAGTTTTTTTTAAAAAATCGAAAAAAAATTCTAAAGGTTCCCGAATAGGGGCCGTTATAGAAAGTAACTTTGAGAGAACTACTTGGTTTTCCGAGACGTCGGAAACCTGAACTACCGGAAAATCAATTGGAGAAATCACCATGGCAGTGAATGTAAACACAAACGTATCAGCGATGACAGCTCAACGTTACCTAAACAGCGCAACTAACGCACAACAAACGTCTATGGAGCGCCTATCGTCTGGTTCAAAAATCAACAGCGCAAAAGATGATGCAGCTGGTCTACAAATCTCGAACCGTTTGAACGTTCAAAGCCGCGGCCTAGACGTAGCAGTTCGTAACGCAAATGATGGTATTTCAATCGCTCAAACCGCTGAAGGTGCGATGAATGAAACAACTAACATTCTGCAACGTATGCGTGACTTGTCACTACAATCTACTAACGGTTCAAACTCTAAGTCTGAGCGCGTAGCGATTCAAGAAGAAGTATCTGCACTAAATGACGAACTAAACCGTATTGCAGAAACAACATCTTTCGGTGGTAACAAGCTACTTAACGGCACATTCGCAACTAAGTCATTCCAAATCGGTGCTGACTCAGGTGAAGCGGTAATGTTAAGCCTAAACAACATGCGTAGCGACAACTCAAAAATGGGTGGTGTTAGCTACCAAGCAGCTGAAGGCAAAGACAAGAGCTGGTCTGTTAAATCAGATGCAAATGACCTAACCATGTCTTACACAGACAAAGCTGGTCAAGAGCAAACTATCAGCATCACTGCAAAAACTGGTGATGATATCGAAGAGCTTGCAACTTACATCAACGGTCAAACAGACACAGTTAAAGCGTCTGTAAGCGAAGATGGCAAACTACAAGTATTCGCTGGTACTGACAAACTAGACGGTCAAGTAGCGTTTGGTGGTGCTCTAGCTGGTGAATTAGGCCTAGGCTCTGCTGAAGGTAAAGCGGTAACAGTTAATGCTATCGACGTAACATCAGTAGGTGGCGCTCAAGAATCTGTAGCTATCATTGACTCAGCGTTGAAATTTGTGGACAGCCACCGTGCAGAACTAGGTGCTTTCCAAAACCGTTTCAACCACGCGATCAGCAACTTAGACAACATTAACGAAAACGTGAATGCTTCTAAGAGCCGTATCAAAGACACTGACTTCGCGAAAGAAACGACTGCACTAACTAAGTCTCAAATTCTTTCTCAAGCATCAAGCACTGTATTGGCTCAAGCTAAACAGGCTCCAAACGCAGCACTTAGCCTACTAGGTTAATCTGCTTCGAGATGAAAAAATCCAGCTTCGGCTGGATTTTTTTTGCATTTAATTTGTTGATTTGGTTATTAAATATTCATTTGTTCAATCATTTTAAGAAAAAGTTATATTTTTTCTCTAAAGGTTATTAATTCTCCGCCGTTACAGAATACGAGAGAAATGAGGTGTGCCGGAGAGAGGTGAGAGACTCGAAGGCACGTCAACAATCTGCCTAAGGAGATCAATATGGCAATAAGTGTGAATACGAATGTCGCGGGGATGACTGCTCAGCGCTATTTGAACAACGCGGCGGACGGCACGCAAAAATCTATGGAGCGTTTGTCTTCGGGTTACCGAATCAACAGCGCAAAAGATGATGCTGCAGGTCTACAAATTTCAAACCGTTTAACTTCTCAAAGCCGTGGTTTAGACATGGCGGTAAGAAATGCGAACGATGGTATCTCTATTGCACAAACTGCTGAAGGTGCAATGAATGAAACTACCAACATCCTTCAACGTATGCGTGACCTTTCTTTACAATCTTCTAACGGTTCGAACTCACGTTCTGAGCGTCTAGCGATTCAAGAAGAAGTGTCTGCACTTAACGACGAATTAAACCGTATTGCTGAAACAACATCCTTCGGTGGTAACAAACTACTGAACGGTTCCTTTGGCAGTAAATCTTTCCAAATCGGTGCTGATTCTGGTGAAGCTGTTGCTTTATCTATGGGTAACATGCGTTCTGATACTACCGACATGGGTGGTAAAGCGTACCGTGCTCAAGAAGGCAAAGCGTCTGATTGGAAAGTAGGCGAAGCGAAAGATCTTACACTGAACTACACCAACAAACAGGGTGAAGCTCGTGAAGTCACTATCTCTGCAAAAGCAGGCGATGACTTAGAAGAAGTAGCAACTTACATTAACGGCCAAAATGACGACATTAAAGCGTCAGTAGGTGAAAGTGGTAAGCTACAACTTTTCGCAGCGACTCAAAAAGTTCAAGGTGATGTGACTATCGGTGGTGATCTTGGTGCTGAGATTGGCTTTGGCGAAGCTCAAGCTATGACTGTAAAAGACATCGACGTATCAACAATAGGTGGCTCTCAAGAAGCTATCTCTGTTATCGACGGTGCACTTAAAGCGGTTGATAGCCAACGTGCTTCACTAGGTGCATTCCAAAACCGTTTTGGTCATGCGATCAGCAACCTAGAGAACATCAACGAGAACGTGAATGCATCACGTAGCCGTATTAAAGATACGGATTACGCGCGCGAAACCACTGCAATGACGAAATCGCAAATACTACAACAAGCGAGTACGTCTGTATTGGCGCAAGCGAAGCAGTCACCATCTGCAGCTCTTAGCTTACTAGGTTAACCTGTTAAGTTAATTGAGCTTTATAGGGTAGCATAGTTGGAGATAAGTTACCTCTAAGGTGGAAGGGAGATTGTTATGGAAGTACCATTATACACATCGAACGTCCAGCCTTTCGGCTCACAAAGTGGCATCAAATTTGCTTCAGAAAATGAAAGCGTAAGTAACATTTCGACTTCGAAAAGGGAAGATCGACCGGTAGAAAGCTCAAGTAAGATTTATGAGCATATTTCGGATCAACTGGAAAAGTCCAAGCAGCAGTCGGTTGACGCAGCAATTGAACGTTCTCGCGAACGAGATAAGCTGAATGAAGAACGACGAGCTAAAATGGTAGAACAAGTTAGCGATTTTGTTAAATCTATCAACAAGGGGCTATCTTTCAGAATTGATGAAGAATCCGGTCGGGATGTTGTAACGGTGTATGAAGCCTCTACGGGCGACATTATCCGACAAATTCCTGAAGAAGAAATGCTTGAAGTATTACGACGTCTTTCCCGACAGCAGGACCATAAATCGGGCTTATTGTCGGCTAAGGTGTAAATATATTTTTGAGGTGGTTGAATGAGTTTAGGCCCAATGGGGATGAACACTGGCTTTGATATTAATTCAATGGTCAGCAAAATTGTTAATTCGGAGCGTGTTCCTAAACAGCAACGAATTGACAATGAGCGCGTTGGTATTGATACCAGTATTAGTGCCTATGGCCGACTCAGAGAGTCGCTGGATACGATGAAAAATCTAATGGCAAGTTTTCGTCAGGAAAAGGCGTTTGCAGTTCGTTCTGTGGATACCTCTGATGAAAAATCTGTCGTCGCGACCGCAACCACTGATGCCATTGCTGGTAAATACTCAGTAGATGTGTTGCAGCTTGCTCAGAGCCATAAAATTGCGTCAAATGTGCTTCCACAAGACGCGAAATTTGGCCCGGGTAAGCTGCAAATTTCACTAGGTACCAAAAGCTTCAACATAGAAGTAAAACCCCAATCTAAACTTATCGATATTGTTCGCGGCATCAACGGTGAAAAAAGTAACCCAGGTGTGCGAGCGTCGGTAATCAACGACGTTGACGGGCCTCGTTTAATCGTTGCGTCGAACCTTTCTGGTGAAGAAAATCGAGTCACCATTGCTGCACAAGCGCAGGCAGGTGACCCGCTCAAATCTCTTGAATACAAAACATTAGAAGACCGCGTAAAAGATCTTGAAAAAGCGCGAGCTTTAGCTCAGCAGCTCATTGCCCCTCTAACACCAGAGCAGCAAAAGATTGCCGCTAAAGTGGCAGAAAAAATTGGAAATGCGGCACGAGAAATTGATGAATCAGTCGCAGCGCAAGTTCAGCAAGTAGCCCAAAACAACAATGAAGCCGTTGGCGATAGTAATGAGCTTTCCGATTCTGCAGTGAAAGCAGCGGCCAAAGCTGGTTCAGATGTAAATAAGTACTTAAAGCCTGAAGAGCGTATACCTGGTTGGACTGAAACGGCATCTGGTACTTTGTTAGATTCTTACTATGAGCCTGAACCAGAGCTTGATGATAAAGCGATAGATAAATCTCAAGACGTTCCGGGGTGGACAAACACTGCGTCAGGCACGCTTGTTGACTCCTATGTCACACCAAAAGAAGCCCAACAAGCACTTGAACGAAGATTAGCGCAAGAGAAAGCGGATATTCGTTCTGCGGTGCAAAACGGTGATATGTCACCGGATGAAGCGAAAGCTATCGCTCGCGCCAAACTGACGCCAGAAGAACGTGAGTTACTTGAGAAAGTTGAATCGGTGAACGACCAACTGAAAGCGGCGCAAGATTCATTCGATGCCTATACAGGCATGACAGAGGTGCAATCGGCACAAGACTCATTAGTTGTGCTCGACGGTGTTGCTAAGCTATCAAGTAAGAACAATGTGATTGAAAATGCGATTGAAGGTGTCGACTTAACTTTAAAAGGTAAGACTGACCGAAATCAGCAGCCTACTGAAATTGATATTGAATACGACCGTAACAGTGTTCGTGAAGACATAGAGCAGTTCGTCAACGCCTATAACCAGTTTTATCAAGTATCTAAAGAGCTATCGGGTGTCGACCCTCGTACGGGGCAAGCAGGACCTTTAGCTGGTGATAGTGTGGTTCGCAGTGCAGACTCCCGACTAAAATCAGTCTTCTCGACTAAAATTGAACAAGCACCAGAGAAGCTTCAAAGCTTGACGGAATTTGGGATCACGACCACTCGTCAAGGGACGATGGAAATCAATTATGATATGCTCGACCGTCAATTAAATAACAACTTCACCAAGCTGGGAGATTTTTTTGGTGGTAATCAGGGCTTTGCGAAGAAAGTCGAAGATGCCATTCAGGGTATGACCGGTGTGACAGGTGTTATTCGTAATCGTGAAAAGACACTCACTGAGCGAAATTACCGTCTCAACGATGACCAAGCAGCGCTTGATCGCCGTATGGACAGTTTAGAAAAACGTACTTTCGATAAGTTTTCGGCCATGCAGGATGCGACAGGCAAAATGCAATCTCAGTTAGCCGGCATGATGAACGCGCTAGGCTAATATGATGGATGATCAACTGAAAGAGTTGAGTGATGTCGATAATCAGATTAAAGATTTATTGGCAGCTGACGATATAAATGTTGAAGAAATTATTCAACTTGTCGATATAAGGGAACAGTTATTGCAGGTGTTATTGACTCAAGTGTCAGAAAACCCAGCATTTGGCAAATCCCAACATTGGCGAGATGCAGTTCGAGATACACAACAACTTGTTGAGTTGATGCAGTCAAAAACCGTGTTAATTGGTAAAGACTTACAAAAGTTCCGTCACGGTAATAAATCAGTTCAGCAATACAAAAAGTTTTTATAAAGAGGAAGACTATGCGTGGTTCTTTGCAGGCGTACAAAAAAGTATCAGTGGATAGCCAGCTAAGTGCGGCCTCACCGCATAAGATTGTACAGATGTTGATGGCTGGTGCTATTGAACGTTTGATTCAAGGTAAAGCAGCAATGCTACAGGGAAATATTCCTGTGAAAGGCGAACGCTTTGGTAAAGCTTTGGACATCATTATTAGCTTACGTAGCTGTTTATCTATGGATGATGGTGGTGAAATTGCGCAGAACCTAGACCAGCTTTATGAGTTTATGATCACGCAAATTGCAGCTGCAAACCATCAAAACGATCCACAGATTGTGGACGACGTGATCGATATTATTCGTGAAATTAAATCAGCATGGGATCAGATTCCGGCGGAATACCACAATCTGACCTCAAATGACGTAGGTTTGTAAGTTATCTCTGAAAGTTTTAACAGAGCTCACACCAGCTAATTGCTTGGTTGCCTTATTTTTTTTATCACATAGAATAGAAGCCATTAGATAGCCTAATGGCTTTTTTTGTTGCTGATTTTCACAAATTGACTATCGTTTATTTAGTGCTACTTAAAAGACTAATTCAGCCGATTAGCGATACTCATCGTGCAAATACATCCAACTTTCCAGATTGAAGGCAAATAATCTCACCTATGCAAGGTTTAGCAAAATTGCTTGTGATTGAAGATGATCCGTCCGTTCGTCTTAATCTCAGTATCATATTAGAATTTGTAGGAGAGCAGTGTGAGGTAATAGAGTCTTCGCTGGCTGATCAAATCAATTGGTCGGCAACGTGGACAGGATGCATTATTGGATCGTTGAAAGATCATAAACTGCCAGAATCATTAGCCTCAGCACTAGCTAACGCAAACCATATCCCTCTTTTAATGGCGGATAAGCAGCCGTACTCTTTGGAAGAATTTTCTCAATTTGTTGGTGAGTTAGAGTTCCCTCTTAACTATCAACAACTGAGTGAAGCGCTTCGTCACTGCAAAGCATTTTTAGGTCGTCAAGGTATCAATGTTGTTGCCTCTGACCGTAAGAACACTCTATTTCGCAGTTTGGTGGGGCAAAGTAATGGTATCCAAGAGGTTCGCCATCTGATTGAACAAGTTTCTGGTACAGAAGCTAACGTATTGATCTTAGGTGAATCTGGTACTGGCAAAGAGGTTGTCGCAAGAAATATTCACTACCATTCCCCGCGCAGAAGTGGGCCGTTTGTGCCGATTAACTGTGGTGCGATTCCAGCGGATTTATTGGAAAGTGAATTATTTGGTCATGAAAAAGGTGCATTTACTGGAGCGATTACTGCTCGTAAAGGCCGTTTTGAATTGGCTGAAGGTGGCACTCTGTTTCTCGATGAAATCGGTGATATGCCGATGACCATGCAAGTCAAGTTGCTGCGTGTATTGCAAGAGCGCTGTTTTGAGAGAGTCGGCGGAAACGCCACCATTAAAGCAAATGTACGCATAATCGCTGCAACACATCGAAACCTAGAAAGCATGATCGAAGATCAGCGCTTCCGCGAAGACTTGTATTATCGTCTGAATGTTTTTCCAATTGAGATGCCTTCACTTAAAGAGCGCAAAGAAGACATTCCTCTGCTATTGCGTGAACTGATGACTCGTATGGAAGCAGAAGGGGCTCAGCCTATCTGCTATACCCCAAGAGCCATCAACTCTTTGATGGAACATGATTGGCCAGGTAACGTGCGTGAGTTGGCAAACCTAGTTGAGCGTATGGTTATCCTGTACCCAAATAGCTTGGTTGACGTAAACCATCTACCAACTAAATATCGTTACAGTGATATTCCAGAATTTCAACCAGAGCCAAGCCGGTTTAGTTCAGTGGAAGATCAGGAGCGAGATGCGCTTGATAGCATCTTCTCTGAAGACTTCAACATGGACGATTCAGACAGCTTTACTGATGTTGATGTACCGCAAGCACTTCCACCAGAAGGCGTGAACTTGAAAGAGCTTTTAGCTGATTTGGAAGTTAGCCTGATTAATCAAGCTTTGGAAGCTCAGGGCGGCGTAGTGGCACGTGCGGCAGATATGTTAGGCATGCGCCGAACTACTTTGGTTGAGAAGATGCGTAAGTACAATATGCAGCGCTAAAAAGCCGTTAAACATGTGAGTCAATTTATTGTCATTGCATTAACGTGTTGAAAAATATATAAAATAGCCTGGCATGCATTTTGCGTGACAGGCTATTGTTGTATTGGAAGGCAGATTCTCGACGATGGTAGACCAAGTGCAAGAGCAGCATTCACATTTAGACTCACTCGAAGACCAAGTAGAACGCTATAAACAGGTTCTTGATGTCATGCCTGCGGGCGTGATTTTGCTCGATACCCAAGGGGTTGTGCGTGAAGCTAACCCAGAAGCGCAGCGAATATTGGATGTTCCCTTATTGGGCGAACGTTGGTATGCCATCATCCAAATTGCCTTTGCTCCACGTGAAGATGACGGTCATGAAATCTCACTACGCAATGGTCGTAAAGTACGCTTGGCTATTTCTGCGTCCAATACTGGTCAGCTCATTTTGATTACAGATTTAACAGAGACGCGTTTGCTGCAGGCTCGTGTTAGTGATTTACAACGGCTGTCGTCGCTAGGTCGAATGGTCGCCTCGCTTGCTCATCAAGTGAGAACACCACTATCCAGTGCCATGCTCTATGCTTCTAATCTAGGAGCACCCAATTTACCCACGACAACCCGTGAGCGCTTTCAAAGTAAATTGATGGATCGTTTGTATGACTTGGAAAAACAGGTCAATGATATGTTGTTGTTTGCTAAAGGCGGTGACAACAAAGTCGTCAAACCATTTTCCATTGCTGAACTGGTTGGAGAGTTTTCTCCGATGGTTGAGACTGCGCTGAAAAATAACCAAATTGATTTTTGTCTCGAAGTAGAAGAACAAGAGACGATGTTGCTGGGCAACGCAAATGCGATAGCTTCAGCATTAAGTAATTTAGTGATGAATGCGATCCAGATAGCTGGCAAAGAAGCTCAAATCGATGTTTTCTTCCGACCAGTGAATGGAGAGCTAAAAATATCCGTTCAGGACAATGGCCCCGGTGTGCCTTTAGAGTTACAAAGTAAGATCATGGAACCTTTCTTTACCACTCGTTCTCAAGGCACGGGCTTAGGTCTAGCGGTAGTACAAATGGTCTGTCGTGCACATGACGGGCGATTAGAATTGATTTCTGAAGAAGGCGACGGTGCTTGTTTTACCGTATGTATTCCTTTGCAAAATCACACTGAATCCACTCACACAGAAACTGGAGAATGATGATGGCACAAAGCAAAGTCTTAATCGTTGAAGATGATGAAGGCCTACGCGAAGCCTTAGTAGACACCTTAGCACTAGCCGGATACGAATGGTTGGAAGCTGATAGTGCTGAAGATGCTTTGGTGAAACTCAAAAACAACTCTGTGGATATAGTGGTTTCGGATGTACAAATGGGCGGTATGGGTGGTCTTGCTCTGCTGCGCAACATTAAACAACATTGGCCAAATCTGCCTGTGCTGCTAATGACTGCCTACGCCAACATCGAAGATGCCGTTTCTGCAATGAAAGACGGTGCAATTGACTACATGGCTAAGCCATTCGCGCCAGAAGTTTTGCTGAACATGGTGAGCCGCTATGCTCCGGTAAAATCGGACGACAACGGTGATGCTGTCGTGGCTGATGAGAAAAGCCTTAAACTGCTTGCTCTGGCTGACAAAGTAGCGAAAACCGATGCCAACGTGATGGTTTTGGGGCCAAGCGGATCAGGCAAAGAGGTAATGTCTCGTTATATCCATAACTCTTCATTGCGCAAAGATGGCCCTTTCATTGCCATCAACTGTGCTGCCATTCCAGATAACATGTTAGAAGCGACGCTTTTTGGTTATGAGAAAGGCGCATTTACCGGTGCGGTTCAGGCGTGTCCGGGTAAATTTGAACAGGCTCAAGGCGGTACTATCTTGCTTGATGAAATCAGTGAGATGGATTTAAACCTTCAAGCTAAGTTATTGCGTGTTCTACAAGAGCGCGAAGTAGAGCGCTTAGGCAGCCGTAAACCAATCAAGCTTGACGTTCGTGTGCTAGCGACAAGTAACCGAGATTTAAAGCAATACGTTCAAGAAGGCAACTTCCGTGAAGACTTATATTACCGCCTTAATGTTTTCCCAATTTCATGGCCAGCACTGAAAGATCGTAAAGCCGATATCGAACCGTTAGCGAATCATTTAGTGGAACGCAACTGTAAGAAGTTAGGTATGCCAGTGCCTAAACTATCTGCTTCCGCAGTGACTAAGCTAAATGCTTATTCATGGCCGGGTAACGTGCGCGAACTGGATAACGTTGTGCAGCGTGCTCTGATTCTTAGCGAACATGGTCATATCGACCAAGAGCATATCTTGCTTGAAGGGCTGGATTGGCAAGATGCTTCTAGTTTGCAGAAATTGGTTGAAGGTGGCGAAACCATCGCAACTCCTGAAATCAAGCCAATTGCTCAGGTTGATGTGGCTAAAATTGCAAATAGCAGTGCCGGCCTTGGTGGTGAGCTGCGTGATCAAGAGTTCGCTATCATCATGGAGACGTTGATCGAGTGTAATGGTCGTCGTAAAGAGATGGCTGAAAAGCTGGGTATTAGCCCGAGAACACTGCGCTATAAGCTAGCGAAAATGCGTGATGCAGGGATGGATATCCCGGGCTAATTCAGTCCTATTTCAGAGTGGCACATAAATTGCTGCATTACTGAACAGAGATGAAGTTTAGTCAAAGTTCTGGCTTTTGAGGTAGTAATGAATATAAACGGTTTACAAAGCGAAATGCAGGCGATGATGGTAGAAGCTGCCAACTCACGCCCAGCACCAACAGGACAAAAAATTGGCGCTGATTTTGGCGATATGCTTTCACAAGCTATCAACAACGTAAATGGTTTACAGAAAACCTCAAGCGACCTACAAATGCGCTTTGATCGTGGTGATGAAGATGTGTCTCTTTCTGACGTCATGATCGCTCGTAACAAATCGAGCGTGGCATTTGAGGCCACTATTCAGGTACGCAACAAGCTTGTTGATGCGTACAAAGAACTGATGAACATGCCAGTTTAAGAAAGGTGTGAATTGTGGCTGATAATAAGCAAACAACCGATCTTACTTTAAGCAATGGCAGCGGTGACCATGCATTGATGTCGAGTTCTGACATCGATATGGGGACCCAAAACCTAGATGCTGAAGAAAAAAGCTCCTCAAAAATGGACTTCTCTATGGGTGACTTGGACTTACTACGCCAAGTTGTCCTAGTTCTCTCTATCTCAATCTGTGTGGCTTTAATCGTGATGCTATTTTTCTGGGTAAAAGAGCCAGAAATGCGTCCGTTAGGAGCATACGACACACAAGAACTTATTCCTGTTCTTGATTACCTCGACCAACAAAAACAAGACTACAAGTTAGATGGAAATACTATCTTAGTTCCGACATCTGACTACAACAGCCTTAAACTGAATATGGTTCGCGCTGGTCTAAATCAAGAACGTCAGGCAGGCGACGATATCTTACTGCAAGATATGGGCTTTGGTGTTTCACAACGTCTTGAACAAGAGCGTTTGAAACTCAGCCGTGAGCGTCAGCTTGCCAAAGGTATTGAAGAGATGCGCCAAGTGAACAAAGCGCGTGTTCTTCTCGCTCTACCAAAACAAAGTGTGTTTGTACGCCAAAATCAAGAGGCTTCCGCTTCGGTATTTTTGACGCTTCGCACTGGCACCGATCTAAAACAAGAAGAAGTTGATTCTATTGTCGACATGGTAGCTAGCGCAGTTCCTGGTATGAAACCGACCCGTGTAACTGTGACAGACCAACATGGTCGTCTTCTAAGTTCTGGTTCTCAAGACCCAGTTACTGCAGCTCGTCGTAAAGAGCAAGAAGCTGAGCGTAAGAAAGAGCAGGGCTTGCGTGAAAAAATTGACTCAGTACTGATTCCGATTTTAGGTTTGGGGAACTACACAGCTCAAGTGGACGTTGAATTAGATTTCAGTGCAGTTGAGCAGACTCGTAAACGTTTTGACCCAAATACACCGTCAACGCGTAGTGAGTACACGTTAGAAGATTACAACAACGGTAATGTGATTGCTGGCGTTCCTGGAGCGTTGAGTAACCAGCCTCCTGCGGATGCGTCAATTCCACAAGATGTGGCTCAAATGAAAGATGGTTCGCTCATGGGACAGGGTTCTGTTCACAAAGAAGCGACACGTAACTTTGAGTTAGATACAACTATCAGTCATGAACGCCGCCAAACGGGTGTCGTTAATCGTCAAACGGTAGCGGTTGCAGTGAAAAACCGTAGCCAAGTGAACCCTGAAACAGGTGAAGTGACGTATACCCCTGTAAGTGACAGTGAACTACAAGCGATTCGACAAATTCTTGTTGGCGCTGTGGGTTACAGCGAAAGCCGTGGTGACCTACTGAACGTATTGAGTATGAACTTTGCTGAACCTGAAGTTGAAGCCATTGCCGATGTGCCAATTTGGGAGCATCCGAACTTCAACGATTGGATTCGCTGGCTAGCAAGTGCCTTGGTTATCATGGTTATCGTACTAGTGCTTGTTCGTCCTGCAATGAAGAAACTACTCAACCCTGCAGCGGATGACGACGATCAACTATACGGCCCAGATGGTTTACCGATTGGTATCGATGGTGAAACCAGCCTAATTGGTAGTGATATTGAAGGTGGTGAATTGTTTGAGTTTGGCTCTGGCATTGATTTACCTAACTTACATAAAGATGAGGATGTACTGAAAGCAGTACGTGCTCTAGTGGCTAACGAGCCAGAGCTTGCAGCTCAGGTAGTGAAGAACTGGGTGGCTAACGATGCCTAATGAAATTGCAAAACAAAACCGCGATATGACTGAGTTAGAGAAAGAAATTGCGGAAATTCCCGGTGAGGAACGTGCGGCAATTTTGCTATTAAGTCTCAATGAAGCGGACGCAGCAGCGATTATCCGTCACCTTGAACCTAAGCAGGTTCAACGTGTAGGTAGTGCAATGGCTCGAGCAAAAGACCTGAGCCAAGGTAAGGTAACTGCGGTACACCGAGCATTCTTAGAAGACATCCAGAAATACACCAACATTGGTATGGGTAGCGAAGACTTCATGCGTAAAGCGCTGGTTGCTGCACTGGGTGAAGATAAGGCTAATAACCTTGTTGACCAGATTCTATTGGGTACCGGTTCGAAAGGTCTGGATTCATTGAAATGGATGGATCCTCGTCAGGTAGCGAGCATCATCGTCAACGAGCACCCGCAAATTCAGACCATCGTATTGTCTTACTTAGATCCAGACCAGTCTGCTGAGATTCTTGCTCAGTTTGCTGAGCGTGACCGTCTAGACTTAATGATGCGTATTGCTAACCTTGAAGAAGTTCAACCTTCAGCACTGGCTGAACTGAATGAAATCATGGAGAAACAGTTCGCAGGTCAAGCGGGAGCACAAGCTGCGAAGATTGGCGGCCTGAAAGCGGCGGCAGATATCATGAACTACCTCGACAACAACATCGAGGGAGCACTTATGGATCAAATGCGCGACCAAGACGAAGATTTGGCCACACAAATTCAAGACCTTATGTTTGTCTTCGAAAACTTGGTGGAAGTGGACGATCAAGGTATTCAGAAATTGCTGCGTGACGTACCGCAAGATGTTCTGCAAAAAGCACTTAAAGGTGCTGACGATACGTTACGTGAGAAGATCTTCAAGAACATGTCTAAACGTGCTGCTGAACTGATGAAAGATGACTTGGAGGCGATGCCACCAATCAAAGTTTCGGATGTTGAAACGGCACAGAAAGAGATTCTTGCTATTGCACGACGTATGGCTGACAACGGTGAGTTAATACTTGGTGGTGGCGCAGACGAGTTCTTATAAAACATTAAGCTTAGATAGATCGCGAGTTTTTTAAGCGATTGCGCTTACCAAGTTAATCATTGGTTTTGTAAAAACAGGTCTTTTTAATCGGGACTGTTGTTCAAACAAAACAACAGCCCATAAGGCCAGCCTAACCAGCCGGCCTTTTTATCTTTAGATAGGAAATGAGATGTCAGGTGAAAGAAAACGCGGTTTTATCCGTCTCGATTCTGATGAAACTATTGATAAGGCAAAGAAGTGGGGTCTTCCAGACTACACTTCTGAAACTCATAAAAGGGCGAAGGAAACTGCGTTCAATTATGATCCTAGCTGGATTCCGAGTTTCGATGAGCCTGAAGCAGAAGAGCCTGTCGTTCTTACTGAAGAAGAAATTGAATTAATTAAACAAGCGGCTTATCAAGAAGGTATCGAGCAAGGCAAAGCAGAAGGCTATCAAGAAGGCTTTCAGTTAGGTCAGGATGCGGGGCACAAAGTCGGTCATGAAGAGGGCTTTCAAGCGGGAAGCGCTGAAGGCTTAGAAGCTGGGCAGCAAATTATTCAGGAACATGTCCAAGTATTCATGAATCTGGCGAACCAATTCGCTCAGCCACTTGAATTGATGAATGCACAAGTTGAAAAGCAGCTGGTGGATATGGTGCTTTCTCTGGTCAAAGAAGTTGTGCGTGTTGAAGTTAGCACAAACTCACAAGTGATTCTTGATACTGTCAAAGCATCGGTTGAAGCCCTGCCTATAGCTGGTCATGCTATTACGTTGAAGCTGCATCCTGAAGACTGTGAAGTCATAAAGCATGCCTATGGTGAAAATGAGTTGGATGCTCGCAATTGGACATTGATCAGCGAGCCAGCTTTAAGCCGTGGTGATGTACAAATCGAAGCGGGCGAATCCAGTGTAAATTACCGAATGGAAGACAGAATACGTAATGTGCTGCACAGCTTCTGCGGTACTAACCGCCATCACCAAGGCAACGAATAATGCTACAACTCGCTGATAGACTCTCACAATACAAAGTCCACGGACTCACTAGTCGTCCAATTGCATCTGGCAAATTGGTGAGAGTGGTTGGGCTTACATTGGAAGCTACGGGCTGTCGTGCGCCTATTGGCAGTTTGTGTAGTGTAGAAACCATGTCAGGTTCGATGGAAGCTGAGGTAGTTGGTTTCTCAGGCGATCGTCTGTTTCTTATGCCGAGTGAACAAATTACTGGCGTTCTTCCGGGAGCGAAAGTTACTCCTCTTACAGAAGAAGCGGGTTTACCCGTTGGTATGGAGCTACTTGGACGAGTCATCGATGGTGTGGGAACACCGTTGGATGGTTTAGGGCCAATCTATACCGATCAAAAAGCTTCATTCAATGCAGACCCTATCAACCCGTTAGCGCGTAAGCCAATTAGTGAGCCATTGGATGTAGGCATCAAAGCTATCAATGGTTTGTTGACGGTTGGTAAAGGTCAACGTATCGGCCTGTTTGCCGGTTCAGGTGTTGGTAAATCTGTCACTTTGGGCATGATGACCCGAGGCACCACAGCTCAAGTTGTTGTGGTTGGTCTTATCGGTGAGCGTGGACGCGAAGTAAAAGAATTCATTGAAGAGATTTTGGGTGTTGATGGCAGACAACGTTCCGTTGTGGTCGCAGCACCTGCGGATGCATCACCTCTGATGCGTCTCAAAGGGTGTCAAACTGCGCTAACCATCGCAGAGTATTTCCGAGATCAAGGTCTCGATGTGTTACTGCTCATGGATTCGTTAACTCGTTTTGCTCAGGCACAGCGTGAAATTGCGCTATCTGTGGGTGAGCCGCCTGCAACAAAAGGCTATCCACCTTCTGTTTTTGCTAAATTACCGGCATTGGTGGAGCGCGCTGGTAACGGTGGTCCACATCAAGGATCAATCACAGCATTCTTTACGGTATTAACCGAAGGGGATGATTTGCAAGACCCTATCGCAGACGCTTCGCGAGCGATTCTCGATGGTCACATTGTACTGTCTCGTGAAATGGCTGATGCTGGACACTATCCTGCGATTGACGTTGAGAAATCCGTCAGTCGTGTTATGCCGCAAATCACCACTGATGAACATGTACTGATGTCCAAAGCGGTTCGTCAGATATTGTCGACCTGTCGTAAAAACCAAGATCTTGTTTCTATCGGCGCTTATAAGCCAGGTACCGATCCAGCGATTGATAGTGCATTTACCCTTAAACCGAAACTTGACAGCTTCTTGCAGCAAACCATGAAAGAGTCAGTACCTTATGACATGTGTATTAGCATGCTGAAAAATGTACTCAATGTGGGGTAATGGCTAAATGGATAACGCTCTTGAATTCCTGCTTGAACAGGCAAAAAGCAAAGAAGATAAAGCGCTAATGGCGCTTGGCAAAGCTCGCAGTGAGTTAGAAGGCTATTATCATCAGCTTAGACAGATTGAGCAGTATCGGCTCGACTACTGTCAACAACTTGTATCTAGAGGACAGTCGGGGCTCACGGCTAGTCAGTACGGACACTTAAACCGTTTCTTGACCCAACTTGATGAAACGTTATCTAAGCAGCGTCAGGCAGAGCAGCACTTTAAATCTCAGGTTGATAGCTGTGAATCTTATTGGATGGATGTTCGTAAGCAGCGTCGTTCTTATGAGTGGCTAATTGAGAAAAAACAGACTGAGCGTCAACGATTACAAGAGAAACGCGACCAAAAGATGATGGATGAGTTTTCAACTCTGAGCTTTAATCGACGTCGAACGAATTCACTTTAATTCCTCGATATATCCCTTCTGCGGTTGGCTCGCTTTTTGCAATTCTCTATACAATTTTAACGCGAATAGATGTGCAGCCCTTTGTAGCAGGACAATTTCAGTCCTAAGCGGCAAAGGTTTGCAGTGACAAAGGCGAGTGTGCTGTTTATGAATGTCAATTTAACTCCTTCAATAGAGACTTCGAAAGTCACCAACGTGACTAAGTCTGCGTCTTCGCAAGACTTAGTGAGTGGTGAAAGCGGAGAGTCCAAAGGCTTTTTGGACAGACTGGCTTCACTGCTGCTTGGTAAAAACGATGCTTCCACGAGCACTGGTGATTCTAGTGCTGCCAAAGATGGCAAGTCTGTAGAAAACTCAGAAGTGAAAGCGACCAGTACAGATGAACTTCTTAGCCAGAGCGATGAAGGGGAAGACTCAAGCGTAAAAGCTGAGTCAGACGCTGACATTTCATCAAAAGCGAAAGTGGTTGCCGAAGAAGAGAGTGTAGAAATTCCAGATACACTTAAACGCTTTGTTGCGTCAGAAGAGGCTGAACATGCTGAGTTAAAAGCCAAAACAGCGAAAGCAATGGATGATGGCGATAAGATTTTAGGCCGTTTGCAAGAGGCTAATCAGACACTGGTTAAAACTGATGGCAAAGCTTTGCCACATGAGAAAGAGAGTGACCTTCCCGTAAAACCGATCAAAGCGGAAAAGGTTCAGGTTGGGAAAGAGATTAGTAGTGATGACGAGCTTGCACAAGAGCAAGTTGCGCATCTCAACGTGTCTCAGCAGTCTCAACAGTCTCAAGTGAAACCAATGCACTCCGAGCAGCAGAAGCTAGCCCTTGAGCAAGAGCCACATCAGCAAGATAAAGCGCAATTGCAACCGCTGAATCAGGCAGCATTGAATCAGTCGAGTGAGAGCATTGACCCACTAACGGCATCAGTGAAAAACGCAAAAGACTTACAAGCGTTAAGTGAAAGTGAACAGGCTGCAATCCTAGCTAAACAGCCTAAGTTCCCAGAAGCAAGCGCACAGAGTCAAGACGCAAGCCAAGAAGCGCTAGCGTCAATGACGCCTGCAGCTATTCCATGGGGAAATGCAAATGCTGAAAAAGCAGCTGTAATGGGTGAGTCGCTAGTAGCTGAAGCCAATAACGCAGTAAATAGCTTAGACGGCAAAGTACAACCGAAAGCAGCGGCGCACGTAGCTACATCTCAACAGCTTCCTCAAGGTGCACAGGTACCTCAAGCAACGCTGAATCAAGCGGATAAAGCGATGCTGGCGCAGTCGCAATTACCTCAACATGCCGAAGCGCAAGCACAGTTACAGCAAGTTACTAATGCTCAAGCTAACCCTATGTTAGCGGGTAGTATGGCAAACCAGATTGACCCTATGGTGAATCAAGCGGCACTCAAAGCCGGAATTGGCGCGAAAGCACTGAGTTCGTTGATGGATGGCAATAAACGAACGGAAGGTTCAGCAGACGCTCATCTAGCGCAACAACTTTCAGCCGCGGCAGGTCAGCAAGGTCTTAATGGTCCTCAAGCTTTGCGCAGCGAGCCATTACAAGCAGCTCAACAAAATATGCCTTTGCAGCTATCTCGCGGAGATATGGCAGCAGAGCAGATGGCTGAACGTGTTCAAGTGATGCTATCTAAAAACTTGAAAAACATCGATATTCGTCTCGATCCACCAGAGCTCGGACGTATGCATATTCGTATGAATATGAATGGCGATGGCGCAACCGTTCATTTTACTGTTGCGAACCAACAAGCTCGTGATGCACTTGAACAATCAATGCCGAGACTGCGTGAAATGTTGAATAACCAAGGTGTACAACTTGGCGACACCTCGGTTCAGCAACAAAGTTCAGGTCAGCAACAACGTTATGCAGCAAGCGGCGATGGTTCAGGTGGTCAATCTGCGAGCGGTGATCAGCGTCAAAGTGAAGAAAACCTTGATACAAACGTCAAACTTGATTTGAATGTGGCAGCAAAGCGTGATGGAATCAGTTATTACGCTTAAACTAAGTAAATCTTAATTAAAAAATAACAACATAGAGAACGTTATGGCTGTTGAAGAACTCCCAGCAGAAGAACCAAAAGGAAAGAAGAAACTACTGATCATCATTATTGCCGTCGTCGTGTTATTAATTGGCGGTGGTGCAGCCTTCTTTTTCATGGGGTCAGACGATTCAGCTCAAGATAGTGAAGTGAGTGCTAACCAAGCACCAACTCAGGTTGAGCCGGTTTCTTACGTGAATATTGCTCAGCCATTCGTATTTAACGTGACTGGTGACACCCGTAATCGCGTTGTGCAGATTAAAGTACAGTTAATGGTGAGAGGCAGTGACAACGACAGTTTGGCTCGTTACCACTCACCTTTAATTGAAAGTACGTTGCTTGCAACCTTTGCTTCGGCAACGGTGGAGCAATTACGAGAAGCAACAGGGCGTATTGAATTACGTGATAAAGCGACCGACGACATAAAAGCTGCGATGACAAAGGTGGTCGGAAAGCCTGTCATTGAACGCGTGTTGTTTACAGATTTTGTAATGCAGTAGGTGAAGTGTGACCGATCTATTAAGCCAAGACGAAATTGATGCGCTACTCCACGGGGTAGATAGCGTTGACGAAGTAGAAGAAAATCTCGATTCTTCGGATGAGAGTGCGATCTCGTTCGACTTCTCGTCACAAGATCGTATTGTCCGTGGTCGAATGCCAACGCTTGAGCTGATCAACGAACGTTTTGCTCGTCATATGCGTATTAGCTTGTTCAACATGTTGCGAAAAACCGCCGAAGTATCGATTAACGGCGTGCAGATGATGAAGTTCGGCGAATATCAAAACACACTTTATGTTCCAACCAGCTTGAACATGGTTCGCTTCCGTCCTTTAAAAGGAACGGCCTTGGTAACCATGGAAGCTCGCCTTGTTTTCATCTTGGTAGAAAACTTCTTTGGTGGCGATGGCCGTTATCATGCGCGTATCGAAGGTCGTGAGTTTACGCCGACTGAGCGTCGTGTTACTCAACTACTACTGAAAATCGTCTTTGGAGACTACAAAGAAGCATGGTCTCCAGTGATGGGGGTTGAGTTTGAATATTTGGACTCTGAAGTGAACCCAAGTATGGCGAACATTGTGAGCCCGACTGAAGTGATTGTCGTGAGTTCGTTCCATATTGAAGTTGATGGCGGTGGCGGTGATTTCCACGTCGTTATGCCTTACTCAATGGTTGAACCTATTCGTGAACTGTTGGATGCCGGTGTTCAGTCTGACAAGATGGAAACCGACGTTCGTTGGAGCTCAGCACTACGTGAAGAGATCATGGATGTGCCGGTTAACTTCCGCGTTAACTTATTAGAACAAGATATCGCGCTGCGCGATCTCATGGAGCTTCAAGCAGGGGACATCATCCCAATTAAAATGCCTGAACACGCCATTATGTTTGTTGAAGAATTGCCAACCTACCGCGTCAAAATGGGACGTTCCGGTGAGAAAATGGCAGTTCAGATTTCAGAGAAAATTAGACGTCCTGATGTGGTCAAAACCGACCTCGCATTCCTTGGCAAAGACATAATTGCTGAGATTGATGATGAGGAAGATGAAGACGACGAAGAGTTGATTGATTAAGGAAATAGGTAGCCTAGATGTCAAAAACAGATGATCAAAAGCTTGCAGATGAGTGGGCAGCAGCCCTTGGCGAAGATCCAAATGCGCCAGATATTGATGTTGATGAAATTTTAGCAGCACCTTTGGATGAGTTAAAAGACACTACTTCACCAATCACAGATGATGAACGTCGTAAGCTTGATACCATCATGGACATTCCTGTGACCATCTCAATGGAAGTAGGGCGTTCAAAAATCAGTATCCGTAACTTATTGCAACTTAACCAAGGTTCGGTCGTTGAGCTTGACCGTATTGCGGGCGAGTCATTGGATGTGATGGTTAACGGTACTTTGATCGCTCACGGTGAAGTGGTTGTGGTCAACGATAAATTTGGTATTCGTTTAACTGACGTTATCAGCCAAACAGAACGTATTAAGAAATTGAGATAACATTATGCGTCATTTCATAATGTTATCTTTGGTTGCCAGCCCAGCGCTGGCAGCTCAAAGCGACCAATTCGATATAGCGACTACATTAGGGTCGCTATTGTTCGTTATAGCCATCATCATTGGTATGGCTTGGTTACTTAAACGAATGCGAGTTCCTGCATTTGGTCAGCAAAAAGGCTTGAGCGTTGTGCGCCAATTACCGATTGGCACTAAAGAGCGTTTGATGATAGTACAAGCGGGAGAGGAGCAGTTTCTGATTGGCGTTACCGCTCAGTCAGTAAATTTGATCTCTAAATTGGAAACTCCATTGACTCAGGAGGAGCTAGAGTCGGTACCATTTTCTAACACTTTGACTCAGCTGTTAAAAAAGAATGATAAAAACACACCTGTTTGATGTTTTGCGCAATGTATGGACTCGCCTAGCGCTCATTGTCTGGGTGAGTGCATTAGTCTTTACGCCACTAGCTTACGCGCAACAAGAGCTGGAAACCCCTATCCCTTCAAATGCTACCGGAGCGCAGAATGTCACTGTGACCGCGATGCAAAAAGACCAAGGTGCATCGCGTACCGTTGCTATGGGTAGCAGCAGTGGTGGTGCGGGCATTCCTGCTTTTACCATGACGACCAATCCGGACGGCAGTGAAGATTACTCAATAAACTTACAGATTTTAGCCTTAATGACCATGCTGGGCTTTTTGCCTGCCATGGTTATTTTGATGACGTCATTTACCCGAATAGTGGTTGTGATGTCGATACTTCGACAAGCGATGGGCTTACAACAAACGCCATCAAACCAAGTTATTATTGGTATCGCGATATTTTTGACCTTCTTTATCATGTCACCTGTGATTAATAAGATTAATGAAGAAGCGGTGCAGCCTTATCTTAACGAACAGATGACGGCGAGAGAGGCGTTTGATACGGCGCAAATTCCAATGAAGGACTTTATGCTCAAGCAAACACGAGTCAAAGATTTGGAAACGTTCGTTAATATCTCAGGTTCTGATGCTCAGAACCCAGAAGATGTTTCAATGGCGGTGCTCATACCCGCGTTTATTACTTCTGAATTGAAGACAGCCTTCCAAATCGGTTTCATGCTGTTTTTACCGTTTTTGATTATCGACCTTGTTGTGGCATCAGTATTGATGGCAATGGGTATGATGATGTTGTCACCGATGATTGTATCGCTGCCATTTAAATTGATGTTGTTTGTGTTAGTTGATGGATGGAACTTGATTCTGTCCACGCTCGCCGGCAGCTTTGCGTTGTAGCGGGGGAGAATCATGACTCCAGAAGTATTCGTTGAACTCTTCCGCGATGCATTGTGGATGGTACTCATCATGGTGTGTGCCATCATTATTCCAAGTTTGCTGGTGGGTTTGATTGTTGCGATTTTCCAAGCCGCTACGTCCATCAACGAACAGACGCTCAGCTTTTTGCCGCGTCTTATTGTCACACTGCTGGCTCTGATGGCGTTTGCCCATTGGATGGTGCAAATGCAGATGGACTTCTTCTATTCCATGATTGAACGCCTGCCTCAGGTTCTGTACTAGGGAGCAAGCATGGAGTACCCAACTAGCGTCGTCCTCGATTTTATCGCCAATTATTTTTGGCCGTATACTCGCATCTCAGCCATGCTGATGGTGATGACGGTAACGGGTGCTCGATTCGTTTCGGCTCGTATCCGACTCTATTTCGGTTTAGCGCTAACCCTAGCGCTGATGCCAGCCATTCCTGCCGTGCCAGAAGATATTGAACTGGTATCTCTGCAAGGTTTCATCATCACTTTAGAACAGTTGGTCATAGGCGTTTCGATGGGAATGGTTACACAGTTCATTATCCAAACCTTCGTAATGCTTGGTCAGATATTGGGTATGCAGTCGAGCTTGGGCTTCGCTTCTATGGTTGATCCAGCAAACGGTCAGAACACGCCGCTACTTGGTCAGCTATTTATGTTCTTGGCGACGATGTTTTTCTTAGCCAGTGATGGTCATTTAAAGATGATTCAGTTATTGGCATTCAGTTTTAAAAGTTTACCCATCGGCGGGCAAGGACTGACGAATGTTGATTTCCGTGAAATGGCACTGTGGTTCAGTACTATATTTAAAGTGGCTCTAAGTATGTCTCTGTCCGGCATCATCGCACTTCTCACGGTGAACTTGTCGTTTGGTGTTATGACTCGTGCTGCGCCTCAGTTAAACATCTTCTCTCTGGGTTTTGCGTTTGCATTGATGGTTGGTTTGTTACTTTGCTGGTTTATTATCAGCGGTCTATATACCCACTATGAACTCTATTGGTTGCAAGGCGAGCAACAGGTTTGCAGCCTCATCCGGTTGGATTGTTAGCTTTATGGCTGTAGGAGGCTGAGTTGGCAGAATCAGACGGTCAAGAAAGGACCGAAGAAGCCACGCCCCGAAGGCTGCAACAGGCCAAAGAAAAAGGTCAGGTTGCGCGTTCGAAGGAGCTGGCTTCTGTATCCGTATTAGTCGTTGGTGCTGTTTCTCTGATGTGGTTCGGAGATGCGTTAGCGAGCGGGCTTTTTGCCTCCATGCGCCGTCTCTTCAGTTTGAGCCGAGAGGAAATTTTCGATCTTGAAAAACTGTTTGATATCGCCTCATCTGCGTTAGTTAATCTACTTCTTCCGCTTCTGTTGGTTCTGATTACGTTGTTCATTGCTGCTTTTATTGGTGCGGCAGGTGTCGGCGGTATGAACTTTTCGATGGAAGCTGCAATGCCAAAATTTTCGAAATTGAATCCATTAAGTGGCTTCAAGCGAATGTTTGGTTTGCAAAGCTGGGTTGAGCTTATCAAATCCATTCTCAAGGTTTCTTTGGTCGCGGGCGTTGCATTTGCATTGATTAACAAATCAAAGCACGATTTATTTCAGCTCAGTTTAGATGTGTTTCCACAGAACATATTCCATGCGTTAGATATCTTGCTTAACTTCGTTTTGCTGATCAGTTGTTCTTTGTTGGTGGTTGTCGCGATTGATATTCCGTTCCAAATTTGGCAACACGCGAACCAGCTAAAAATGACCAAGCAAGAAGTCAAAGATGAATACAAAGATACGGAAGGTAAACCGGAAGTTAAAGGCCGTATTCGGATGCTGCAACGTGAAGCGGCTCAGCGCCGAATGATGGCAGAAGTACCACAAGCTGACGTTATCATTACCAACCCAGATCACTTCTCAGTGGCTCTTCGATACAAGCAAAACACGGATAGAGCGCCAGTGGTTATCGCTAAAGGTGTTGACCATATGGCCCTGAAAATTCGTGAAGTGGCGAGAGAGCATAACATTATGATTGTTCCTGCTCCGCCTTTAGCCCGTGCGCTTTACCACACGACTGAGTTAGAGCAGCAAATTCCAGACGGATTGTTTGTCGCTGTAGCGCAGGTTCTGGCGTACATCTTCCAGCTCAAACAATATCGTCGTAAAGGTGGGCAGCGTCCAATTCTGCAAGAAGAGAAGATGCCAATACCACCAGATATGCGTTACTAGCGGGATAAGCAGTTGAGCTGGAAAGTGAATGGATAAAGCTTAACAGTGCATTCGAGACGTCGTATACGATTTAAAACCGGGGCATTATTGCCTTCGTTTCTCTGTTACACTTTATCCATTGACACTCTTTGAGTTATTTCTCAGGGATGGAAATCAAAACTAACAGAGCTCCGTCACCACCAAACTCTAATGGTGCCTGATGGAAGGCCATTACATCTGGGTGTTGAGCTAACCAAAGCGGTACTTTTTGCTTCAAAATGTGTTTGCCGATGCCATGTTGCACACAAGCGATATGAACATTCTCTTTTACGCAATAAGCGACCATAGCACCTAATTCGCGTTTGGCTTCTTGCTGAGTCATGCCGTGCATATCTAAGAACACATCCGGCACATAGACACCACGACGTAGTTTTTTCACTTCATATTTAGAAACATCATCACGAGCGTAGCGGGTTGGACCTTCTTCGCTGAGTAGCGGTACGAACTCGTCAGAGAAATAAAAGTTACTGTCGCTTGCCTCACGTGAGCCTCTGATGATTTCTTTTTGTTTAGCATTTCTGTTTGGCTGCTGGACTATGGTATCCTGCGTTAACTTTTTTACGCCCTTTACTGCATCGCGAAACATTGCAAAATCGTCGTCAGCGTCTAAATAATCATTGTCGTTGAAATCGGTGTCTTTTTTGCTCATTAGGATTGGATAATCTGTAACTAATCAATATTCGCAGTATTGTAGCGCTTTTCGGAGGCAATTTTGGATAAGATTTTTGTAGAAGAAGCCGTTTCGGAACTTCACACCCTTCAGGACATGATTCGTTGGACTGTTAGCCGTTTTAATGCTGCCAATTTATTTTATGGTCATGGAACGGATAATGCGTGGGATGAAGCGGTGCAACTTGTGCTGCCAACCCTATATCTACCAATCGATGTGCCTCCTCATGCTCTGAACTCTCGTCTAACGTCTAGTGAGCGTTTACGTGTTGTTGAACGTGTTATTGCACGTATTAAAGATCGCACTCCTACCGCTTATTTAACCAATAAAGCGTGGTTCTGTGGTTTAGAGTTTTTCGTTGATGAACGTGTGCTTGTGCCTCGTTCACCAATCGGTGAACTGATTCAAGCGCAATTCTCACCTTGGTTAGTTGAAGAACCAACTCGCATTATGGATCTGTGTACCGGTAGTGGCTGTATTGCGATTGCCTGTGCGTATGCTTTCCCTGACGCTGAAGTGGATGCGATTGATATTTCAACGGACGCACTAGCAGTCGCGGAGCAAAATATTCAGGATCATGGTCTGGAGCAACAAGTGTTCCCAATTCGTTCTGATCTGTTCCGTGATTTACCAGAATCGCAATACGACATTATCGTGACTAACCCACCGTATGTGGATCAGGAAGATATGGACAGCCTGCCTGAAGAGTTCAAGCATGAACCTGCTTTAGGCCTTGCTGCTGGTACTGATGGTTTGAAACTGGCTCGTCGTATTCTTGCTAATGCGCCACGTTACCTGTCAGAAAACGGCATCCTGATTTGTGAAGTGGGCAACTCTATGATTCATATGATAGATCAGTATCCACATATCCCATTCACTTGGTTAGAGTTTGAAAATGGTGGTCATGGTGTGTTCATGTTAACGCGTCAGCAATTGCTGGATTGCGCGCAAGACTTCGCACTTTATATCGATTAATTTCGAACACTCGCAAAGCGCCGACCTTAGTGTCGGCGTTTTCATTTTTAGCAGATTATTTTTGTCCAAATTGATGCAGTTAAGGGCTTTACATCAAAACGTAATAAAGCCACTATGAATCCACGAAGAATAGCTATCAGTATGTTGGAAGTGGTTCGTTCTCATTTTCACCACACGAGTTTGAGGAAGTAATGGCAGGAAACAGTATCGGACAACATTTCCGAGTAACCACATTCGGAGAAAGTCACGGTATCGCACTAGGATGTATCGTAGACGGATGCCCACCGGGACTAGAAATTAGCGAGGCGGATTTACAACTCGATCTAGACCGTCGTCGCCCGGGAACATCGCGCTATACCACTGCGCGTCGTGAACCGGATGAAGTGAAGATTCTTTCTGGGGTTTTTGAAGGTAAAACCACAGGTACGTCTATCGGTTTACTGATTGAAAACACCGATCAGCGTTCAAAAGACTATTCCGATATCAAAGACAAATTCCGTCCTGGGCACGCCGATTATACCTACCATCAGAAATACGGTATCCGCGATTATCGTGGCGGCGGTCGTTCATCGGCACGTGAAACGGCAATGCGTGTTGCTGCTGGTGGTATTGCGAAGAAATACCTAAAACAAGAGTTTGGCGTTGAAATCCGAGCTTACTTGTCACAAATGGGTGATATCTCGATTGATAAAGTGGATTGGAATGAAATCGAAAACAACGCTTTCTTCTGCCCAGATGTCGACAAAGTAGATGCGTTTGATCAGCTTATCCGTGACCTGAAAAAAGAAGGCGACTCTATCGGTGCCAAAATTCAGGTGGTAGCAACCAATCTTCCTGTTGGATTAGGTGAACCAGTATTTGATCGTTTAGATGCAGACATCGCACATGCCTTGATGAGCATTAACGCGGTGAAAGGTGTTGAAATCGGTGATGGTTTTGATGTTGTGAATCAACGTGGCAGTGAGCACCGCGATCCACTGACTCCTGAAGGTTTCAGGAGCAACCATGCTGGCGGTATCTTAGGTGGTATTTCAACTGGTCAAGATATTGTGGCAAATATTGCACTTAAACCAACATCGAGCATTACTGTGCCGGGTGACACTATTACCCGCACTGGTGAACCGACGCAGCTTATTACTAAAGGTCGCCACGACCCATGTGTTGGTATTCGCGCAGTACCAATCGCGGAAGCGATGTTAGCGATTGTGTTGATGGATCATCTGTTACGTCATCGTGGTCAAAACCACGGTGTGACAACAGAGACACCACACATCTAATCTCGGATTTATGAATTAAAAACGCCCTCAAGTGAGGGCGTTTTCTTTTGTCTCGAATAAAACTAACGCTCGAAAGCTATCTAGAACTTATGAATAGAGTTATCAGGAATTAGTGAATAGAGCTTTCGGTTTCAAGGTGGAATGAAGGCAGACGCCACTTAAACCTTACCGCAGCCATACGCAGCACGTAACCAACGACCAAAGTGATGATTGTGCTGGTGACGTCGTTTACCCCAAATTTTAATAATGCTAAATAGAGTATCGAGGCGACTAGGGCGACAGAAGCATACAACTCATCATGCAAAACTAGTGGCTGCTGACGACAGATAAGATCGCGTAATAGACCTCCGAATACTCCTGTGACCAAAGCCGAAACCACACAAATCACTTCATGCAGACCCATGCTCATCGCTACTTTTGTTCCTATGATGCTAAACACAATCAGGCCAAGCGCATCTAAGCGGATGAAAAGCCCTTTAAGTTTGATTACCCATTTATAAATGCCAGTTGTCACCACACCTGCAACGCAAGTGATGACTAAAAACTCAGGATTTTTAACCCAACCTAGTGGGTAGTGTCCCAATAGAATATCTCGCACAGTGCCACCACCGATGGCAGTTGCACTTGATACCAACATGACGCCAAACCAATCCATTTTTTTACGACCCGCACTGAGTGCACCTGTCATGGCTTCTGCGGTAATTCCGATAATATACAAAACGCTAAGGAGCATAGTCTTAGACCTATAAATGAGTGTTGGATAAGTGAGGGCGCTAAGAAAGGTGCGCAGTGTAGTATCAGAATTATCTGAATACGACAGCTTTTTGGTGTTTTGACATCAGTTTTACAGATAAATAAAACTAATACGCGATTTCCTACACTTTACCTCAGGGCAAAAAGCCGCGAAAATGCACCCGCTATCCATGTATTTAATATTATCCATTTATTAAGCATTGCCCATTTACCCTTTTATCCATTTACATATGGCCCTATAAGACAAAGTTGTTATGTCTCACCAATACACTGATTTGATCGACATCTTTAACCAGACCTTTTTTAAGTCGTTTAACACCAAGCTGGAGTTAGGCGGAGATGAGCCTATCTATTTACCAGCAGATGAAACGGTGGCTCACCATAGAATTATCTTCGCTCGAGGCTTCTATGCTTCTGCTCTGCATGAGATTGCTCATTGGTGTGTAGCAGGTCCTGAGCGACGTTTGATCGAGGATTTTGGTTACTGGTATCATCCTGATGGCCGCTCAGAGCAAGTTCAGGCGGAGTTCGAGAAAGTTGAGATCCGTCCTCAAGCTTACGAGTGGATATTGTCGCGCAGTGCAGGGTTTCCTTTTACGGTGAGTTGTGACAACCTTAGCGGCGATTTTGAACCAGACCGTCTGGCATTCATGGCGAAAGTTCATCAAGAAGTGTTGAGTATTTTGCTACATGGGTTACCTGAACGAGTGAAAATGCTTTCACAAGCGCTACAGTCGTTTTATCAGACACCAGAATTAACTGCCGAACAGTTTGAGATTAAATAGAATTTCGCAATTAAACGGCAGTGAGAAACCAGATAACTAGGCATTCATAGACATGATTATTGAATTTGAAGAAAAACTTTTAGAGCTGATTGATGCACGTATTGCGACGGCGTCTGATGATGAATTATTTGCTGGTGGCTATTTACGTGGACATATCTCATTGTCTGCTGCTGCGTGTGAAGAAGACGGTATTGAAGATATCGCTGAGCTAAAAGTTCGTATTGAGAAAAGCTTAGAAGATGCTCGCACCGAGTTAACTCCGGCAGACCGTATTATTGTTTCAGACTTATGGAACGAGTTAGCGAACCAAGCGTAAACAATAATTAGAAAGTAAAAGATCAAAAATGGCAGCGATAACGCTGCTATTTTTTTTGTGATAATTTTTTATGAGATGTTATTCATATTTAATCTTATTCAAAATTTTTGAATGATCCCATGCAATTATTCTGCTTGTTGGTGGTGTGTACAAATATTAATCTAGCTACATCGAAACAGCACACAGGATTATCATCATGAAAGTTATCGCATTCGGAGCAAGCACTAGCTCAACGTCTATTAACAAAGCATTGGCAACTTATACAGCAAATTTGATTGATGGTGCTGAAGTGCAAGTGTTAGATATCAACAACTACCACGTTCCAATGTACAGCGAAGATCTAGAAAAAGAGATTGGTCAAGCAGAAGGCGCATTAGGTTTTCTACGTGATTTAGCACAAGCTGACGCTTTTGTTATCTCTTTCGCAGAGCACAATGGCCACTATCCAGCAGCATATAAAAACTTGTTCGACTGGGCGACTCGTATCGACCGCGAAGTGTTTAAAAACAAACCTGCTGTTTATCTAGCAACTTCACCGGGCCCTGGTGGTGCAACATCTGTGTTGGCAGCAGCTTCTGGCTCTGCGGCATATTTTGGTGGCAACGTGAAAGCAACGGTTTCAGTACCAAGCTTCTACGATAACTTTGATTTAGCAGCTGGCGTTGTAACAAACGAAACAGTGGCAGCTCAACTTAAAGATGCCGTTGCGAAAATCGCAGCTTAATCTCAAATAGCGCATCCATTAAAAAGCCTCGCAATTGCGAGGCTTTGTTGTTTTTATCCCGAAGCCACCTTCTGTGAAGATGGTGATCGTTTTAGAGCAGGCGAAATCTTAACACCAACGAATTACTTTTCTGTTAATGCTTTGCCTTTACGCAGCTTTCTTACCCACATTCTGCTTGGATGAAGAGTTTCAAGCACATCATTAGGTAGAGGTAACGGATCTCCAGCCATTTGAGATGCCAGCAGTTCTGCCATTAGCGGTGCTGAACTTAAACCACGAGAGCCTAAGCCGATAAATGAATACAGCTGTGGGTATTGAGCCACAGTAGGGGCGCTGTGTTCGTCCTGCATACTAAGTTCAGCGTATTGCTCAGTGATGGCTTCAAACTTGCCAACATTTCCCACAAACGGCAGATGATCTCGGCTGACGCAGCGAATTCCCTGTCGAGACTGGTTTTCGCTCACATCAACACTGTTTGGCCATGTTTGTTCAGGTAAACAGTTTTTCAAACGCTGAGCGTTCTCAATTTGTGCTTGTGGGTCAAACTCTTGATCTAAATGAGATCTGTCGTAGCTAGCGCCAATACAGTGATGCTGATTATTCGGGTTACATGGCGTCATATAACCGTCATAACAAAGCACAGTATTTAACTGTTGAAGTTCATTATTGGTAGGGATATGGCTCACCTGACCTTTCACTTTACCAAGTGGTACATATTGAGTCTGAGTAAAACCATCAAACAAATGTCCGGTAGCGATCACTACTGCTTGGTGTTTTAGCTTTGTTTCATCTGAGCAGCTATCACCTGACAAGCTATCGCTATAACTCAATAGCCATTGCTTATCTTCGCTTTGCCACTCTAGTGCATCAATCTTGTGTTGGTAATGGATATTGAGCTTGCCTTGGTGCGCTAAGTTATCCATCAAGCCCTGAGTGAGTTGAGCCGGTGACAGCCAACCGCCTAAAGGGTAGAAAACACTTTCAACATTGACGGTTAACCCAACAGTCTGGTTAGTCTGTTCAATGCCTTGCTTGCAAACCAGCTCTGATGAAAAGTCAGCTTTAAATATCGCGTCTAATTTGTTTGCCGATTTGTCATCCCACATTAATTGGGTCACGCCACACCAGTTATGGTCAAAAGAAATTGTTTTCGCTGCTTGGTCGATAAACTGACGGGCAAACAGAAATGCTGGAGCAAACACGCGTGATACGCCGAAGTGCTCACCATTTAGCAGTGGATATACTGCGCCTTGTCGATTGCCTGACGCGCCATTCGCTGGTGCTTCATCTTTACAGTAGATAGAGACGTTAATACCTCTAGCAGTCAAGGTCTTAGCAAGAGTCGCGCTAGCTATGCCACCACCGATGATAGCAACGTCGTGTAAGTTTTCCGTTGCTTCAATATGAAACCAAGGTTTGATGTTGCTGTATGCCACTTTCTCTTTCAGCTTACCCGCAATCATTTCTCGCTTTGTGCCAAAACCTTTGACTTTCTTCATATCAAAACCAGCGTCGATCAGCCCACGGCGCACGAAGCCCGCTGCGGTGAAGGTTGCGCAGGTACAATCTTGTTTAGCCAGTTTTGCCATGCCATTGAACAGCTCTTGGCTCCACATTTCTGGGTTTTTGCTTGGAGCGAAGCCATCTAAGAACCACGCATCAACCACTCCATGATCAAGGGTAGGGACTTTAGGCATGCAGTCTTTTATATCGCCAAACCACAAATCCAGTGTGATCAAACCGTCTGCCAACACAATACGGTGACATTCGGGTACCGCTATCGGGTAGAACTCATGCAATTGCTGTGCATATTGAGCGAGTTCTGGCCACGATTCATGTGCTTTGACCAAATCCGTTTTACTCAACGGAAACTTCTCAAAACTGATGAAATGTAAGGATTGGAGTATCGCATCAGGGTTTTGCTGTCTAAACTGTTCAAACAGCTGCCATACTGCGAGAAAGTTTAATCCAGTACCGAATCCTGTCTCGGCAATGACAAAACGCTTTTGGTCATAATCTTGCCATCTTTGGGGAAGATTATTTTGTGTTAGAAACACATAGCGAGTTTCTTCCAGTCCATTGACGTTGGAAAAATAAACATCATCGAACTGGTCAGAAACGGGTGTTCCGGCATCGTTCCAGCCAAGCTGAGCGTTAGTAATGGATGTCATATTAGGAATATTCTTTCAAATTCGGCGAAATATTGCCGAGATTGTACGGATTTATGGGAAAGCTGACCACTTTTGAAGTCCATCTTCGTTATGATTTAGCGAAATATTGAATAATAGGAATGTCACATGAAACGAGTCGTAATCACCGGTATGGGTATTGTTTCAAGTATCGGTAACAACGTCGAAGAAGTTTTATCGTCTCTTAAAGCTGGCAAATCAGGCATCACAGGCTCTGAGCAATTCAAAGAGCAAGGTCTTCGCTCTCAGGTTTGGGGTAACTTAAAAATGAACCCTGCCGACCATATCGACCGTAAACAAATGCGCTTTATGGGTGATGCGGCTGCATTTGCTTACCTGTCAATGGAACAAGCAATTGCTGATGCTGGTTTGACTGACGAGCAAGTTTCTAATGATCGTACTGGTATCGTTGCAGGTTCAGGTGGTGCATCATCACTTAACCAAGTAGTAGCGGTAGATACTCTGCGTGAGAAAGGCGTTAAGCGTATTGGTCCATACATGGTACCTCGCACAATGTCTTCAACGGTTTCTGCATGTTTGGCAACTCCATTTAAAATTCGTGGTGTGAACTACTCAATCAGTTCTGCATGTGCAACATCTGCACACTGTATTGGCCATGCGATGGAACTTATCCAACTAGGCAAACAAGACATCGTATTTGCTGGTGGTGGTGAAGAGTTAGATTGGTCATTGACTATGATGTTCGATGCAATGGGCGCACTATCAACCAAATACAATGAAACTCCAGATAAAGCTTCTCGTACTTACGATGCAGACCGTGATGGTTTCGTTATCTCTGGTGGCGGCGGTATGGTTGTTATCGAAGAACTTGAACATGCACTTGCTCGTGGCGCGAAAATTTACGGCGAGATCGTAGGTTACGGCGCGACTTCTGACGGTTACGACATGGTTGCTCCATCAGGTGAAGGTGCTGTGCGTTGTATGAAGATGGCAATGCAAGGCATCGACAAAGTGGATTACGTGAATACTCACGGTACTTCAACGCCTGTAGGTGACGTGAAAGAACTTGGTGCTATCCAAGAAGTGTTTGGTGGCAACAGTCCAGCAATTTCTGCAACTAAAGCAATGACTGGTCATGCTCTAGGTGCAGCTGGTGTACATGAAGCGATTTACTCAACGCTTATGCTTCACCACGGCTTCATAGCTCCAAGCATTAATATCGATAACCTAGACGAAGCTGCTGCTGGTCTAGATATCGTTACTGCAATGCGTGAGCAAGAGCTGAAAACAGTTATGTCAAACAGCTTTGGATTCGGTGGTACTAACGCCACTCTAGTCATCAAGAAGTACGAAGCTTAAGAGACCCCGAATACCGTAAGGTAAGAGGTTTCCAGAACCGATTAGCTAGCCTAATCAAACAGACGCTGACTTTGTCCCATGGAGAGCGGGACAAGATCCTTTTGTTCTGGATATTGCCCAGTGGCTATCATGGCCACTGGGTATTTTTATTTTGGAACCCAATGTCTATTATCCTCGACACTTTACGCTCTTTTTAGCACAATGCCTGCTAACCAAGGTCAACATCTCCCCAATGATTCTATTCGGGGTTAACTTCCGGGCGAAATTCTGCAATGAAAATCTTAATCGATGAAAACATGCCATACGCTGAAGAGTTGTTCAGTCAGTTAGGCGAAGTGATTCTTAAACCGGGTCGAACACTGACGGCTGATGATTTAGTTGATGTCGATGCGTTAATGATCCGCTCCGTGACTAAAGTTGACGAAGCATTATTAAGCAAAGCAAACAAGTTGCGTTTTGTTGGTACTGCGACGGCAGGTATGGACCATGTTGATCAAGCGTTACTTGAACAGCGTGGTATTTTCTTTACCGCTGCACCGGGCTGTAACAAAGTTGGCGTTGCTGAATACGTAGTTAGTGTGCTGATGGTATTGTCGCAACAACATGGCTTTTCGATTTTTGAAAAGACCGTTGGCATTATCGGTGCAGGGCAAGTGGGTACTTACCTTTCTGAATGTTTAATGGGAATGGGGATTAACGTTTTACTTAACGATCCACCTAAACAAGCAGAAGGGGATACACGCGAATTTACGCCATTGGATGAGCTTCTAACCAAAGCCGATGTGATTACACTGCATACGCCGATTACCACTGACGGTGAATGGCCAACGCATCATCTGATTAATGAACAAGTGCTAGAAAACCTGACGAGCGACCAGATCCTGATCAATGCTGCTCGTGGTCCTATCGTGGATAACGCAGCACTGAAAGCGCGCCTGCAAAAACAAGACGGTTTCATCGCAGCTCTGGACGTATTTGAGTTTGAGCCAGCAGTGGATATGGATCTGCTGCCGCTATTAGCATTCGCCACACCGCACGTCGCAGGTTATGGTTTGGAAGGTAAAGCGCGCGGAACAACAATGATTTTCAATAGTTACTGTGAGTATATTGAATCAAGCGCTTGGGCAAATCCTTCAGCTTTGCTTCCTATTGCACCAGTGCCTAAAGTGATACTGGAACGCGCTTGGGACGAAGCAACATTATTTAATTTGATTCAACTCGTCTACGATGTAAGAAAAGACGATGCGCAGTTTCGTCGTGAAATCGGTCAACCGGGTGCGTTTGACTTAATGCGCAAGAATTATTGGGACAGACGCGAATACAGCGCAATCACCTTAGTGGGTGATGAACAGTCCAACTTAGCACCGCTTGAAAAATTAGGTTTTAGAATTGAGGTAACCAATGAGCCAGCAATTTAATGTAGCAATCTTCGGCGCGACAGGCGCAGTCGGTGAAACAATGTTAGAAGTTCTAAAGGAACGTAAGTTTCCTGTTGATGAACTGTTTTTGTTGGCAAGTGAGCGTAGCGAAGGCAAGACTTACCGTTTCAACGGTAAGTCAATCGAAGTTCAAAACGTAGAGAACTTCGATTGGTCTCAAGCGCACATCGCTCTTTTCTCTGCGGGTGGTGATTTATCTGCAAAATGGGCGCCTATCGCGGCTGAAGCGGGTGTTGTGGTTATCGATAACACATCACAGTTCCGTTACGACTACGATGTACCGCTGGTTGTTCCTGAAGTGAACCCAGAAGCCATTGCTGAGTTCCGTAACCGCAATATCATTGCGAACCCGAACTGTTCAACCATTCAAATGCTGGTGGCGTTAAAGCCGATTTACGATGCGGTAGGTATTGAACGTATCAACGTATCGACTTATCAGTCTGTTTCAGGTGCGGGTAAGTCTGGTATTGACGAGCTTGCTGGTCAAACAGCGAAATTGTTGAATGGTATACCCGCTGAAAACGATACTTTTAGTCAGCAAATCGCGTTTAACTGTATTCCTCAAATCGACGTATTTATGGATAACGGTTACACCAAAGAAGAGATGAAGATGGTGTGGGAAACACAAAAAATCTTCAACGACCCTTCTATCATGGTTAACCCGACATGTGTTCGTGTACCTGTATTCTACGGTCATGCCGAAGCGGTTCACATTGAAACCAGTTCACCGATTGACGCAAGCCAAGTTATTGAACTGCTGAAACAAACCGAAGGTGTTCGTGTATTTGAAGGCAATGATTTCCCTACTCAAGTACGTGATGCTGGCGGTATTGATGAGGTGTTGGTTGGTCGTATCCGTAACGACATTAGCCACCATAGCGGTATCAACCTATGGGTAGTTGCTGATAACGTACGTAAAGGCGCAGCAACTAACGCAGTACAAATTGCAGAAGTATTGATTCGCGATTATTTCTAAGCGTTGTTAGCTCTGAAAATAGTAAAGGGAGTGTTTAAACACTCCCTTTTCGTTTTCGATTTGTAATTAATCAGTCCATTCCACTTCTTTTTGTGGTGTGCCCCAAATAGGCAAACCATCTTCAGACCACTCAATTGGCTGCACGCATGCGTGGCGGTTTGGATCCCACAGCGGGTCGCCTTCAATACCTTTGTAGTTACGAGCATGGTAAATCATGTAATCTTTGCTGCCGTCTTTACTGGTGGTAAAGCTGTTATGACCAGGCCCGAAGATTTCTTTTTCTTCTACCGTTTCAAAGATAGGTGTTGGCGATTTAGCCCAGTTCGATGCATCCATCAAATCCGCATTTTCATCAATAGAAAGTACACCCATGCAGTAACGCTCGTCGGTCGCACTGGCAGAATAAGTCAGATGGATTTTGCCATGGCGATGCAAAATTGCTGGACCTTCGTTGACTAAGAAACCACGCACTTCCCAATCAAATTCCGGTTTAGTCAGAAGAACTGGCTTGCTTGAAAGGGTGGTCGGTGAATCCATTGTCGCGATATAAAGACAAGAGTTGCCAGGAATAACAGCATCTTTCTGAGCCCAAATGTAGTACCACTGGCCATTGTGTTTGTAGCAGGTTGCATCCAGACAGAAAGTTGAAAGACCGCTATCTACTTGAGTTGGTTCGCTCCATTCGCCTGTCAAAGGGTTCTCACTCTGAGTCGTGATGGCATACATACGATGCTGAAACGCATTATTAACGATTTCACGGTTTGGCGCGGCTGCAAAATATATTGCCCATGTGCCATCAATGTAGTGAATTTCAGGAGCCCATATCAGATCGGAGTAAGCGCCAGTATCTGGTTTATGCCACACATCAACGATTTCAGACGTTGTTGCCAATTGATGGATATGTTCGGCTCTACGCAGTTCTAGGCGGTTATATTCAGGCACTGACGCAGTAAAGTAATAATAGCCGTCGGTATGTAGATAGACGAACGGATCGGCTCTTTGCTCAACCAGTGGGTTTTTAATAATCATCGTGGCTCCTAGCCATGAATCTCATGGCGATACAAATTTAGAATCTTATGAATGCTTATACGAAATAGATGGTTATACCGATATCGATTAAACGGATAGCTGTTAAACGGATAGCGGTTATGCCGACTCTCGTGGAATTAAATCGCCCTCTATTTTCATCATCGAAACCTCTGGAGGGGTTGATGAAAGCAGAGTTTCCACCGCAACTCGCCCCATTTCATCGTAAGGTAAATCGACAGATGTGAGCGAAGGAGTCAGTTCACTAGCCAAGAGCTGGTTATCGTATCCGACAACCGCGACATCCTCTGGAATGCTGAGATTATGATGAGCAAGTGCCTGATAGACACCAATCGCCATCAAGTCACTGGCGCAAAAAATAGCGCGAGGACGGCTAGTTTGAGAAAGCAGTTGTTCAGTTTCGCGGTAACTCTGTTTTACAGACCAGTTGCCCGCTTTAATCCAGTCTTCATTAACTAAGATATCCGCATTGGTGAGTGCTTGACGAAAACCTCGCAAGCGCTGGATTGATGAATCAGACCAGCTTTCACCCGTAATCATGGCGATATCTCTGTATCCTTTGTTGATGAGATACTCGGCAGCGCGATAACCGCCTAAAAAATCTGAGGTTAAAACACTGGGTACATCTTGAAGGTAAAGAGGGTTAGTACAGTTCAAGAACAGCATTGGTAACTGAGAGTTGATCGTGCCTTCAATCTGAGCTGGCGTGTTAGAAGCAACAATCAAAGCGTCATATCCGCTATTGTCGATAACAGTCAGCATACTGTTTTTAAGCTCGTCGTTATCTTCATAGTCGAACACCGTAAGAATGGCATCGAGTTCCCAGGCTCTAACCTTGGCAGCAGTGATCGCGTTGATAAACGGATCATGCATGTTCATACTGTTCGTCAGTAGTGCTATGCGACGATGAGATTGAGTGTGTAACACGTTGGATTTGAACTTATAGTTCAACTCTCTCGCCTTACTAAGCACTTTTTCTCTGGTCTCGTCAGATACTTTCACGTTGTCTGAACCGTTAAGAATCACAGACACAGTCGGTTGTGACACGCCAACAGCGGTCGCGATATCTAACATGGTGACTTTTTTCTTCTTTCGCATAGCTCTACTTCTTTTTAGTCATTTTTAGTTCATTGGAGCATTTATCGTTTTTTAACGAGTCTTTACTGAACTGTTCTCTGGAGCTGAGTTCGGTTAAAGAACTCAACTCCAAAGGTTCACGGGTAAGACGTTATAGATTACTCAATACGTCATTGATGCGACCTTCTGCATCAGCGAGTGCTTCATCTACGCCTTTTGAACCCATGATAGCTGCCGCTAACTCTTCACCTATGATGTCTTGCAGTGCCCATTGACGCTGAACGCCAGCTGGAAGGCCGCGCCCCGTTTGAGTCACTGACAAAATGTTTGAGCGATGTGGTAGAGATAAGAATTTCTCATCTTTTAGCACGCTCGCAACGCTTGGTAGATGGCCGGTACGAGCCCATTGACCATCATTTTCCGCGAAGAATTTAAACAGTTTTGCGATTGCAGCATCTTTCTCGTCATCACGACGTTTGTTTGGCACTACCCATGAGTGTCCATCAACATAGTGAGCTTTCGCACCCTTGTATAGGAATGGGTAAGGTACGGCTTCATAAGCCTTGTACAATGGGCTATCCGCTTGTGCCGCCTGTTCGTCATAAGAACTTAATAACCAGTTACCGTTTAGCAAGATACCGCCTTGACCGTTGCTAAATGCAGACACTGTCGCAGGGTAGTCCATGTTTTTGGTTGTTAAGTCTTCTTCGTAAATCGTTTTAAATAGATTGACGATGTTTTTTGCTTCAGGTGTTTGCAGTGATACTTTCTCTGGATTAGCAAAGAAGTCACTGTTTTGTTGGAACAGGTAGGTATAGAAAAGGCGCGTATAAGCGGCAGTTTCATTCGATAGGATCTGAATGAAATAAGGTTTACCTGTTGCTTGTTTAAATTGTCTTGCTTGAGCTAATAGTTCTTCTGGAGAGTTTGGAATGATAGGTTTTCCGTCAGCATCTACCAGTTTTGCTTCTTTCATTAGCTTCATGTTTACGTGATAGAGCATGGTCCATGTGTCGATTGGTAGACCGTAAAACTCGCCTTCACGTGTTACACCATCAGCCGCAGTTGGCGTAAATTTAGACTTGTCGATGTTCTCCATTTTCAAGAAGTCGTCAATAGGAACGATCAAGTTACGCGACTGATAGTCGGAAATCACAGAGTTATGCATAGTCACAACATCTGGTGGAGTGCGAGAAGCCATTTGCGCTGTTAGCTGGTCATATCCCGGCCATTCAACGGTAGTGACTCGTACATCAATGTCTGGGTTTTCTGCATCGAATTTGTTGAGCAGAGTGGTCATAATTCCACATTCGCCATTTGCAGCGCTGACATCCACAGATTTTGCGTATTCTGCTTCACAAGCACCGAAAAAGCGTTGAACGTTCAACTCTGTTTTCGCGATAGCACTGCCGGCAGACAAAAGGCAGCCGATCGCTAATGACAATGTAGAGATGTAGGGTTTCATATCTAAAAGCCTTATTATTTTATTGTTTAATGTTTGCCCATTCATACGGCTCAATTGAGTAGGCGGTTTATGTAACGGTAAAGCTTATTCGAATCTTTTATTTCTCTTTTTTGACCTTTTCTATCTTCTTCTTTCAGACAGGGAATTACTGCTTAACCGCACCACCAGCTACAGCGGTAACGATGTGTTTTTGGAAGAAAATGTAAACTAGGATGATGGGTATCGCCGAGAATATGGCTTGCGAACTCAAGAAGCCTAGACCTTCACTTTGTGCGAAGTTGGTTTGTGACGATGCGATACCAATGGTGATGGTGTACATCGACTTGTCTGTCGCCGAAATCAACGGCCAGAAGTAATCATTCCACGAGGTTAAGAACGTCAGAATCGCCAAGGTTGCTTGCGCTGGGATGGTGAGTGGTAGCAACACTTTCCAAAAGATCTTGAATTTTGAGGCGTTATCCATCATTGCTGCTTCATCAATTTCTTTAGGGATGGCTTTGAAAAACTGGGTCATCAAAAACACGCCAAATGGCGCCGATAAGCCAGGAAGGATCAAACCTAAGTAAGTATTGTGAAGATGGAACTCACTAAATAACTGATGTCGAGCAATAATGACTGCCTGCTCTGGCACGGCTAATCCCATAAGTACTATGACAAACAGTGTTTTCTTCATCGGGAACTCCAAGCGTGCGAAGGCATACCCAGCAAGAGAAGAAAGCGTCAATACACCTAAAGTCATGCATCCTGATACGATCAAGCTGTTCATTAGCCAGTGGAAAACCGACGAGTTACGGAAAATGTCGAGGTAGTTTTGCACGGTATAAGGGAAGCGGAACACCGCATCTGTACCCAGCATCAACTCTTGGTTGTCCTTTAAACTCAGACCAACCATCCATAAAAATGGTGCGACCATGATTAATGACAGTACTAATGTGAGCCACAGAATCGCTCGGTTAGTCTTCTGAGAGTTTGGTTGATAAGTCATCTGTTTTTTCGCCGAAGATGAGTCGGCAATCTCTGAAGATAGGTTCATTTTCGTTGCACTCATCAAAGTTATCCTTTCTTACGGCTAATCATAAATTGCGCGACAGCGGCCACTAGTATGATCAGGAATAGGATTTGCGAGGCTGCAGCAGCCATACCTATATCCCAGCGACGGAATCCAGCATCATAAATAAACATAACAATGGAGCGTGATGTGTTATTTGGGCCGCCGTTGGTCATTAACAGTGCTTGGCCAAATAATTGGAACTGCATAACGATTTCGATAATGGTGACCAAAATGATGGTGCGCGTGATTGAAGGCAGGGTAATTTTGCGAAATGTTGTCCACTTGCTCGCGTTATCCAGCTGTGCCGCTTCGTACAAATCTTTTGGGATTTGCTGTAGCGCAGCGGTGAACAGAATCATTGGTAAACCCAAGCACCACCAGATAGTCGCGATAGCGATAGATTTTAATGCCCAATCAGGGCTTGATAAGAACGGAATCGCTTCTAAATTGAACCACTTGAATACCATGGCCATAAAGCCATCATTCGGAATAAAAATAATGCGCCAGATCAGTGTTACCACTGTCACGGATAGAATAGTCGACGCAAAAAATACCCCACGCAGAATATTCGCGGTTCTGGTTTGTTGGTTCAGCGCCATTGCCAAACCTAACCCAATGACAACGAGGGCTGGTACGGTAAGTAAAACGAAGTAACAAGTGTTCCAAACGGTTTGGATGAATATCTTGTTGTCGAAAAGGCGGATGTAGTTATTCCACCCGACAAATTTTCCTGGACCAAATAGGTCAACTTTCTGAAAACTTAAGTAAATTCCCCAAAACAATGGCAGTGCGATCATAAAGATGAACACTAGCAAGTAGGGGGTGATGAAGAGGAAGTTTCCCCAACGGTCTTTCGTTGCGGGGCTCATTAAACTCATAGCTCACCCCCGTGGTAGGCTTTTTCGCTCTCATCAAATAGATGAACAGAATCGAAGCCGATGTTTAAACCCACTTGTTGATTTGTCTTTAAGTAACGTTTACTACTTGCTTCTGCGATCAACATCTTGCCGTTTTCTAATGAAACGTAAACTAAAGTACGGTCGCCTAAACGTTCGATAAAGGTCACTTTACCTGTTACGTGAGCGGCTTCATCACCTTCGGTAATGACTATATCTTCCGCTCTTACGCCCATCTCGAATCTTTGAGTCAGAGGTAAGCTTTGAGTGTTAATGGTTGAGTGAATCGGTGCGAACTTATCAATGTAGATAACCGCTTTCCCATTGGTCTCTTCAACTTTATCGACATCAAAGAAATTCATAGCTGGAGAGCCAACAAAGCCTGCAACAAACTTGCTCGCTGGGCGCTGGTAAATTTCGATAGGTGTACCAATCTGCTCAATACCTTTGTTATTGAGAATGACGATACGGTCAGCAAGGGTCATCGCTTCAACTTGGTCGTGAGTAACGTAAATCATGGTGGTATTTACGCGCTGATGCAGCTGGGCAAGTTCAATTCGAGTGCGGCTGCGAAGCGCAGCATCAAGGTTAGATAGCGGTTCATCAAACAAGAATGCGCTTGGTTCACGAACGATAGCGCGGCCGATTGCTACGCGTTGACGTTGACCACCCGAAAGCTCTGCAGGCTTGCGGTTGAGAAGGTGTTCAATTTCTAAAATTCTTGCAGCTTCAGATAGACGCTGTTCGATCACTGATTTTTCAGTGCCGATATTCTTCAAACCGAAAGTCATGTTTTCTTCTACGCTCATGTGTGGGTAAAGCGCGTAGTTTTGGAAAACCATAGAGATATTACGATGACCTGGAGCAAGGGTATCCAGACGTTTTCCATCCATCCAGATTTCGCCTTCACTAAGGCTTTCTAGTCCCGCAATCATTCGTAAAAGGGTCGATTTACCACAGCCTGATGGACCAAGAAATACAATAAATTCGCGTTCTTTAATGTGAAAACTAATGTCATTTAAAACCATTGAACCATCATATGCTTTGGTTAGATTTTTAATCTCAATCGATGCTGCCATGGGTTCGTCCTTTGAATTCATTCTTATAGGGTGTTGTATTTTTGTTCTGATTAATAATATAGCTAATATTATTAGTTAATAATTATTAGTGTTTTGAAAACGACAAGAGATCACAAAATGACCATCAATTGTTGGGAGAAATAATTACGGGATCACACTTAAAGCGAGCAGCATAAAAATGCTGCCAAATTAGGCATGTGAGTTAAGTCAAAGTTGAAATGATGTCGCTGAAATGAATTGCAAGTTAATAGTGATCTGCGATTTTTTATCTAATATGAAATAAAAAAGCCGAGTGATTGGTTCACTCGGCTTTCTCGTTTAGGTTTCTGTACTGACAAACGGAATTATTTTTTCAGTTTGTGTGCGTCTGGATTCTCTTTACAAGTTCCATCACCGCATTTTCCGTACAAGTACAAACTGTGGTTAGTCAATTGAACGTTGTATTGCTGTGCAATCTCTTTTTGACGCTGTTCAATAACTTCATCAGAAAATTCAATCACTTCACCACAATCTAGACATACAAGATGGTCGTGATGGTGTTGAGTTGATAATTCAAATACTGATTTGCCGCCTTCGAAATGATGGCGAGTTACTATACCTGCATCATCAAATTGGTTTAGAACTCGATAAACCGTTGCAAGACCGATCTCTTCGCCAAGATCAATCAGCTTTTTGTAGAGCTCTTCAGCACTAATATGTTGGCACTCAGGCTGTTGCAAAACTTCTAAAATTTTTAGCCGTGGTAGGGTTACTTTAAGACCAGCATCTTTTAGCGCTTGGTTATTGTCTGACATATATCTTCCCGTTGATGATCTGCAGTAAATAACAGAATTCAATGTTGCTCAACATTATAGGTTACTCGCACTGAACAATAAACCACGAAGTTCAGAGGGTTACTAGTGTTTTCTCTTAAAGTCGTGCTATGTCACTGATAAAAGTGATTAGACCAGTTACAATTATTTAACATTAATTCTGTTTTTTATTGACGCCGTATGCGATTCCTTTTGCGGGCGCAGGCGCAAAGCAATCTAGAGTCTAAGGCACGGATAGCATGAATAAAATACTCTCGAAGCTATATAAACCTAATATTGTGAAGTATGCATTGAATAGTTGGCCTCCTTTCTGGGGCGCTGGTATAAAAATTGAGTCTATCAGTGCAGATTTTCGCGAAGCGAAAATGCGTTTGAAATTGCGCTGGTGGAATAAAAATGCCAACCGTAGCCAGTATGGCGGGAGTATCTTTTCTCTTACCGACCCTGTTTATTCTTTGATGTTAATGGGTATTCTTGGCGAGCAATATTATGTGTGGGACAAAGAGGCAAGCATTAACTTCATAAAACCGGGTCACTCCGATCTATTTGCGGAATTTATGATTACCGATGAACAGTTAAACTCCATTCTTAAAATGACAGCGACCGGTGATAAATGCTTTCCTGAGTTCATCATTCATGTGAAGAACGCTCGAGGTGAAGTGGTGTCAGAAGTTCACCGAAAACTCTATGTTCGTAAAAAACCAAAGTATCGCTCCGAAGAAGATGAAGAGGCGTGTACTGAGTCGGCTAATTAGAGCCGACTTTAGTTAAATATTCCCTACATAGATCCAACCATGCTTCTGCTGTTCGCGACACATATCTCTCTGAATGCCAAATAGCACCTAATTTCCAGTCGATACTCGGCGTCATATTTTTAACTATGATGCCTTCACCTTGAATGCGATGACATAAAGGCTCAGGTAAGAAGGCAACGCCAACACCACTCTTAACAAGCGCTACAAGAAAGTCCCACTGGCTGCTACGGGCTGCAATATGTGGAACGATATTTTCACTTTTGCATATCTGATCTATGTAGTCGCTTAATGTGAAGTCTTCGGTATAGAGATAAAAGGGTTCATTTTTTATTTGCTGCCAGTGAACACTGGATAATTCGCGCCAAGGTTTGCTGTCTGGCAATATTGCACAGATAGGATAGGTATCGAGTGGTAGTGCATTGAGCTCTACAGCTGGATTGAGTGAAAGCATAGTAACTGCCACATCTAGCTCGCCGCTTATGACAGCTTGTTCTATTTTTCTACCGCCGTATTCCACTATGGTCATTTCTACTTCTGGATAGCGCTGGCGGTATTGGCGAATTAAACCTGCGTAGACATGGCCTACCATAGGAGGAATGCCGAGTTTAAGATGCCCTCGTTTTAGTTGATTAAGATCGACCAACTCCGCGTCTAGCTGAGACATTTGAGCCAGAACTTCTTGAGCCCGCTGATAAACAATTTCGCCTGCATCAGTAAGAGAGAAGAGCCTTCCCTGTCTGTGAAGCAGAGGTTGATCTACCTCTTCTTCTAAACTTCGAATCATTTTGCTGATGGTCGGTTGAGTGACAAAGAGTTTCTCCGACGCCCGAGTAAAGCTTTTTTCATTTACGAGCTCTACAAAGTATCTCAGTGCTTTTATGTCCATGATATCTATCCGATGATTTTTACTATTCCATAATGGCATAAATTTAATAATAAAAAGTCATTTTATGAAGGTTTTGCCTCTTCATATACTGAGAACAGTTATTTTAGGGTAGAGGAATGTCGGATGAAAAAGTTAAGCGATTTATTGCTCACTTTACTTCAAATCTTTGCATTAGCTTTGGTTTGGTTAGTCTCTGACTATCTAGTGAAAGCGTTTCATTTTCCTATACCAGCTAATTTAACCGGGTTGGTTTTACTGCTTGGTTTGATTTTTAGCAAAGTCGTCAATGTTGAATGGTTAAGAAAAGGTGCAACTTGGCTGTTGGCGGAAATGCTGTTGTTTTTCGTACCGGCGGTCGTGGCAGTGGTCAATTATCAGGATTTGCTAAAGCAAGAAGGGGTGAGAATTATGGCTGTGCTGGTTGTCAGTACAGTATTAGTGATTGCTTCAACGGCGTGGGTAGTAGAAAAGCTATATCGTTTTGAACTGAAAAGAGCTCGTCAAAAAAGCAACCTTAACACCGTGGTAAATGCTCATGAATAGTTCGTTATTGGGCGTTCTATGCTTGATGTTAACGGTTGTTTTCTATTACGCCAGTAAGCTGCTCTATAAGCGAAAGCGCACCATTTTGTTGATGCCCCTTTTGCTGGCTCCGTTATTGTTAGTTGCTGTCGTCATTGGTTTCCATATTCCTTACCAAGATTACATGACGGATTCTCACTGGCTATTGTGGATGCTTGGACCTGCAACTGTTGCCTTCGCTGTCCCCATTTATGACAACCGATATTTGATTCAGCGTCATTGGCTGTCTTTATCCGTCGGTGTTTTGGTCTCAGTTTTTGTGGCCGTAAGTTCAACCGTGTTATTGGCTCGCTGGCTTAATCTTTCTGAGTTGCTACAAAGAAGCCTAGCAATGCGCTCTGTGACTACGCCTTTTGCTGTGGAAGCATCAAAGTCGATTGGTGGTCAAAGTGATCTAACGGCATTATTTGTGGTGATCACAGGCTTGATCGGCATGGCGATGGGCGAATTGATATTAACTGTATGTGCGATTCGTACTCGGATGGGAAAGGGGGCGAGTTTAGGTGCTTCTGCGCATGGTGCCGGAACTGCGAAAGCGTATCAAATGGGATCGTCTGAAGGCGTTGTCTCTAGTGTTGCGATGATGATTGCTGGAATGGTGACAGTATTGCTAGCACCTTTTATAGGGCAGTTGCTTTGGTAGTTGACGGAAAACTGTTTTAAAAAGGAAAAATAAAAAGCCCCCGCATATGCAGGGGCTTCATATTAAGCATTAAGCATTAAGCGAAATACTTAGTCTTCAAGTTCAGCAAGACACATCTCTTCGTAAATTTGTTGTACCCACTTGGTTACGCGCTCTTCTGTTAATTCAGGTTGGCGGTCTTCATCGATACATAAACCAACGAAGTGGTTTTCATCAACAAGTGCTTTTGATGCTTCAAACTCATAGCCTGCTGTAGACCAGTTACCTACGATAGTTGCACCTTTAGCTTCAATGATGTCACGTACTGTACCCATCGCATCACAGAAGTATTCTGCGTAATCTTCTTGGTCACCACAGCCAAAAATTGCCACCAGCTTAGTTGAGAAGTCAATGGCTTCTAGTTCTGGGAAAAAGTCATCCCAGTCACACTGAGCTTCACCGTAGTACCAAGTAGGGATACCTAGAAGTAAAAGATCGAAGTTATCGATGTCCTCTTTGCTGCTTTTAGCAATATCTTGAACATGAACCAGATTTTTACCGAGTTGTTTTTGAATCATCTTTGCAATCGCTTCGGTGTTACCTGTATCGCTACCAAAGAAGATACCTACACTTGCCATAGAGCCTTTACCTTTAAATTGTTATGGGTTGCGGGGAAATCGAAAAGCTGGGATGAATTAACCCAGACCTGTGCCTTCCCAACTGAGTTGGATAAGACCTTTCGCGATAAATCCGGCACAACCTAAAAATAGAACTAACCAAACAATACGACGGCCAAAAACGGGAACGTTGCCTTGTTTTAAAACATCTTTAATCGCCATCCCGATTAAGAAAAATATAGATGCAAAAAGCAAGTCGAGCCCGATTGATTCGAGCACATTCATGTAGTCGTACAGCATGGGTATCCTTTATGCCAATTTGCTTGCGCGCACTATACCACTGTTATTAAGCAAAGTTAATGGATGCAACATTACCGAATTCACACTTACCTTGCTTATTGGTTATTAATTGCTCTTTAGTCAATAAACTTACGAATTGCTCGTAGCACTTCAGCCGGCTTTTCAGCGTGTAGCCAGTGACCTGTGTTAGCAATAACATGTGCTTTCGCCTGTTTAAATTGCGCTTGAATTTGCGGTTGATGCTCGGACGTCAAATAATCCGAATTTCCACCTTTAATAAAGAGTGTTGGAACATCAGAAGGTTCAATTGGCTCCCAACCAATAATATTCCAGTAATTTTGCTTGATGCTCGGTACGTTGAACCGCCAAGTCATATGATCATCTTTTTTGGTGAGAGACTTACCCAAAAACTGACGTACGCCATCTTCTTCTATGTGCTGAGCTAACAGGTCCATCACTTCACTGCGAGATGTTGGTTTGCTCTCAAGAACGGAATCTAAACCTGCAATGACGGCATCATGTTTACGCTTAGTATATTTAACTGGCGACATATCCAGCACAATGAGCTTTTCCACTTTTTCGGGGGAGATATCCGCGAGTTTCATAGCCACTTTGCCACCCATAGAATGACCAATGACAATCGATTTGTCGATGTTAAGTGATTCTAGAAGCTGTTTTACATCGGCAGCCATCAATGAGTAGTCATGCTCGTCACTATGGAAAGATTGTCCATGGTTTCTCAAGTCAATACTCAACACTTGGTGATCGATTTTCAGATCACGCGCGAGTAGCCCCAAGTTGTCTAAGTTACCGAACAAGCCGTGGATCAAAACAACGGTGTGACCCTCACCTTCGAGTTTATAATTTAGAAGTGCTGACATTTTATCTTATTAGTGATTGGTTTAACGTAGAGTCTCGGCGAAGATCTCGCTATAATCCCCCAGAGTTTAAACATTGAGATTGTGAAAAGCGAATGAAAACAATAGAGGTTGATGAGGATCTATACCGCTACATCGCGGGTCAAACCCTTCATATCGGTGAGAGCGCGTCTGATATTTTGCGCCGTCTGTTGGATGTAAATAGCAAGAGTACATCTTCTGCAAAGCCAGAAGCTCCTGTTATGGCTGCTGAACCGAAAGGTATCCCAGCTCAACAAGGTATCCCTGTTCAACAAGGTACAATTGTAAGTAAAGATGCAGTGCAAGAAACCAAAGTGGATAGCGTAAAAGAGATGCGCACTCTACTTATTTCTGACGAGTTTGCAGAATTGAAGAAAGCGGTAGATCGCTTTATGTTGGTGCTGTCTACACTTTACCGTATTGACTCAGCAAGCTTCTCGGATGCGATGTCGGTGAAAGGTCGCAAACGTGTTTATTTTGCAGATAACGAACAGACTTTGCTGGCGAATGGTCAAACGACTAAGCCAAAAGCGATTCCAAACACACCATTCTGGGTTATCACTAACAACAACACTAGCCGCAAGCAGCAAATGGTTGAGCAAGTGATGACGCTGATGAATTTCCCTGCAGACATTATCGAGAAAGTGACTAACTCTATTTAAGACGAGTTGTTGCTTAACGAGAAAAGCGCGATCGATTTCTCGAACTTGAAAAACAAAAAAGTCTGATTTAAACCTCATAATGCACAATCCAAAGTTCGTATTATGAGGTTTTATTTTGTCTGAATTTTAGAAAGGATGTCACAATGGCTATGCACCCTCGTGCAGGACAGAAAGCGCAACAGCAAGATTTACATAACATTCCGGCGCTAGTCGCAAATTACTTCCTACTTCAACCGGATCCAAGCAATCCTGCCCACAAGGTCGAGTTTGGTACATCAGGTCACCGCGGTACGGCGGATAAATCAACCTTCAATGAAAATCATATTTTAGCGATTGCACAGGCCGTAGTTGAAGTGCGTGCTGCTCAAGGAACAACGGGTCCATTATTTGTTGGTAAAGACACACACGCTCTTTCTGAGCCTGCGTTCAGCTCTGTGCTTGAAGTCTTGATTGCCAATGGCATTGAAGTGATTGTTCAAGAGAACAATGGTTATACTCCGACGCCAGGTGTTTCCCACGCAATCCTGACTTACAACTTGAAGCATGATGCGAAAGCAGACGGTATTGTGATCACTCCTTCTCACAATCCACCGCAAGATGGCGGTATCAAATATAACCCTACGCACGGTGGCCCTGCGGAAGGTCAGTTAACAAAAGCGATTGAAGATCGCGCAAACGCAATCATCGCTGCTGGCATGGCTGACGTTAAGCGTGTAGCAATTAGCGAAGCGAAACAATCACCGCTATTTAAGCAAGTGGATTTGGTTAAACCTTATATTGATGACCTTGTAAATGTTATCGATATGGAAGCGATTCAAAAAGCGAATCTAAAAATAGGTGTTGATCCATTAGGCGGAAGCGGCATTGATTACTGGCGTCAAATTGGCAAAGCCTACAATCTAGATCTAACGCTGGTTAGTGAAGCGATTGACCCAACATTCCAGTTTATGTCTTTAGATAAAGACGGCGTTGTTCGTATGGACTGTTCATCTCCTTATGCGATGGCAGGTCTGCTTGCACTTAAAGATGAATATGATCTGGCATTTGGTAATGATCCAGACTACGACCGCCACGGTATTGTGACGCCAAAAGGTTTAATGAATCCAAACCACTTTTTGGCAGTATGTATTGATTACCTATACCGTCACCGTGAAGGCTGGGGTAAAGACGTTGCGGTAGGTAAGACTTTAGTATCAAGTGCCATTATCGATAAAGTGGTGGCGGATCTTGGTCGTGAACTGTGTGAAGTACCGGTTGGCTTCAAATGGTTTGTTGATGGCTTATACAGCGGCAAATTTGGCTTTGGTGGCGAAGAAAGTGCTGGAGCTTCATTCTTACGTAAAGATGGTACACCTTGGTCAACAGATAAAGACGGCATCATCTTGTGTCTGTTAGCTGCTGAAATTACTGCGGTAACCGGTAAGAATCCTCAACAGTACTACGATGAGTTAGCGTCTAAACACGGTGAATCTAGCTACAACCGTATTCAGGCCGTAGCAAACGGCCCGCAGAAAGATGTATTAAGTAAGTTGTCGGCAGAAATGGTTGCTGCGCAAACACTGGCTGGCGATCCAATTACCGCGCGTCTTACTCATGCTCCTGGCAATGGTGCGGCAATCGGTGGTTTGAAAGTAACAACTGATTTTGGCTGGTTCGCGGCTCGTCCGTCAGGTACAGAAGATATCTATAAGATTTACTGTGAGAGCTTTAAAGGAACTGAACACTTAGCTCAGATTGAAAAAGAAGCACAAGAAATTGTGAATCAGGTGTTTAAAGCCGCAGGTTTGTGATTTTTCTATAGTGATTAAAAAAGAGAGGCGACTAGTGCGCCTCTCTTTTTTACATTTAGAAATGGAACGTTAATTGGGTTGGTCTTGTTTTGGCCAAGTCTCTGGCAAAATAAACCAAAATACTCCGGACTCTGATTGGCAATGTACGAATCCATCTTGCATATCAGAATAAGGTTTTGAGGTTTCATTTCTGCCCGTTAACCACTGAGCTTTATCGAGTAAATAAAGTGGCTCTTCAATCAAGTGAGCTTGTGATTGATAACACCAACGACCTTGAATCTGGTCAGGATTGATAGTAAATCCTAAGCATTCATTTGGTATCGATTCTGGCGTAAATGGATTGATATATAAGCGCCCTTGCATAAGCAGATGTTGAGAGGCATTCGACCACAGTGGGTGAATCTGTGAGAACTGCTCTGTGCTTGATAGCGGCAACTGATGGTTAAGCATATGGGACAGTTTTAAGTCCAGTCTATCTTCAGCATTCGGACCGAACCAAAGTCCTTGGTGGAGCAAATAAAATTTTACTGCCACTTCCCAGTGTTCAAATTGTTCTGTTTTGCGGTTTTTGAGAATGAAATCAACAGAGCCTAAAGTTTTGCCTTCGTGAACAAGCTGTATTTCTTCCGCAATCGCACTGTAAGTTGGTGTTGATTTGAAAAGCTCTGAACACAGATGTTGGTATATAAATCCGAGTCTTTGATTGCCTTGATATGCTGACCATTTTGTTTGTGTCGGTTTAGAAAACGGCACTTTGCTAGCTATCGGTGGTGAAGCCTTAAATATTGACGGAGTTGTCGTTACCCAATCAATTAACGGTTTTATATCCATGGTGTTATATCCATATAGTTACCCGCACATATTTCGACAATTTATTCTGAAATTGTTATAACCTCGTCATACCCATTAAGCAATGGAATTTGAGATGAATAATTTACAGTTTGAAGCGTTATTGAACGCGACTCTCTCTCCGCAATTAATTAAAGATTATTGTCCTAATGGTCTTCAAGTGGAAGGTCGAAAAGAAATCAAAAAAATAGTCACGGGCGTGACAGCATCGAAAGCGCTAATTGATGAGGCGATAAAGCTTAATGCGGATGCTATTTTGGTTCATCACGGCTATTTCTGGAAAGGTGAAAGTGAAGCGATTCGAGGCATGAAAGGTGAACGCATTCGTTCGTTAATAAAAAAAGATATCAACTTATTTGCCTATCACTTACCGCTCGATATTCACCCTGAGTTAGGCAATAACGCACAACTGGCACAGCTGTTAGATATCGAAGTTCTAGGTGGTTTAGAAGGGCATCCGCAATCTGTTGCGATGTATGGTTCGTTGAAGAACGAAATGACAGGTACTGAACTCGCGCAGCGTATTGCAACTGTACTTAATCGCGAACCAATGCATATTTCTCCAGAATTGGCGGATAAAACAATCAAGCAAGTCGGCTGGTGCACTGGTGGTGGTCAAGATTTTATTGAACTGGCTGCATCGCAAGGAATGGATGCTTTTATTTCTGGTGAGATTTCCGAAAGAACAACTTATTCAGCAAGAGAGCTTAACATTCACTATTTTGCTGCAGGTCATCATGCAACTGAACGCTATGGCATTAAAGCGCTTGGTGAATGGCTAGCAAGACAACACGGATTTGATGTGACTTTTATCGATATTGATAATCCGGTCTAACAGATCACGAACCTATTTAGATGAAATGAAAAGAGCGAGATAAATTCTCGCTCTTTTCTTATTACGTATTAATACGGAGTTACTCGCGCTCGTGTAGAGGCTCGAAATCACGCATTTTAAGACCAGTATATAGCTGACGTGGTCGGCCGATACGGTTTTGTGGGTCGCTGTGCATTTCGTTCCAGTGTGCAATCCAACCGATAGTACGAGACATCGCAAAGATTACAGTGAACATAGATACTGGAATGCCGATAGCTTTCAGAATGATACCTGAGTAGAAGTCTACGTTAGGGTAAAGTTTCTTCTCGATGAAGTATTCATCAGACAGCGCGATACGCTCAAGCTCCATCGCAACATCCAATAGTGGATCTTTGATGTTTAGCTCTTTAAGCACATCGTGACATGCTTCGCGCATAACAGTTGCACGAGGGTCGTAGTTTTTGTAAACACGGTGACCGAAGCCCATTAGACGGAACGGGTCATCCTTATCCTTAGCACGTTCAACATACTCAGGAATCTTGTCTACAGAACCAATTTCTTCAAGCATGCGTAAACATGCTTCGTTTGCACCGCCGTGAGCTGGACCCCATAGAGATGCGATACCAGCAGCAATACATGCGAACGGGTTAGCACCAGAAGAGCCGGCCAGACGCACTGTTGAAGTTGATGCGTTTTGCTCGTGGTCAGCGTGAAGGGTAAAGATTTTATCCATCGCGCGAGCAACCACAGGGTTAACGTCATATTCTTCACATGGTGTTGCAAACATCATGTGTAGGAAGTTTTCTGCATAGCCAAGATCATTACGTGGGTAAATGAATGGTTGACCTACAGAGTACTTGTAACACATTGCTGCCAAGGTTGGCATTTTAGACAGTAGACGGTATGCCGCGATTTCACGGTGTTGGTCATTATTGATGTCTAAAGAATCATGGTAGAAGGCTGCAAGAGCACCAACTACGCCACACATAACTGCCATCGGGTGAGCATCACGACGGAAGCCGTGGAAGAAGCTCGCAATTTGCTCATGAACCATAGTGTGACGAGTTACGATTTGCTTGAACTCTTCATATTTTTCACGAGTAGGGGCTTCACCGTAAAGAAGGATGTAACACACTTCTAAATAGTCGGCGTTATTGGCTAATTGATCGATTGGGTAACCGCGGTGTAGAAGAACACCTTTGTCGCCGTCGATGTAAGTGATTTGAGATTCACAGGATGCAGTGGCAAGAAAACCCGGGTCAAATGTGAAGTAACCATTTGCTCCAAGTTTGCGAACGTCGATTACTTGTGGGCCGATACTCCCGTCCATAATCGGCAGTTCAATTGGCGCTTTGCCTTCAATATGAAGGGTCGCTTTCTTATCTGCCATAACAATCTCCTTTGTTTATTATTTAATCCGTCCAGGATGTTTTGTGTGCCTTTTTTTACGTCTGATCCACATCAAAGTCAATTTTCTTCATCTGATGTGTGCACTTTCTTTGATTTTTTATACATATAAAGTTAAAAATCTGTTCTATGTAGCAAAAATTGTTACATCAATTGTATTAGAATGTTGCCAGCCGTATATTGGCGCAGTTATTTTTGGTGGAAACCTTATAAATTCAAGGCTAGAAACAAATAGAACGAGACGTTTTTAATCTTGGTGTTAACATTTTTTTTACAATTTAAGCGTCGAATATAGCGGTAATTTGTTAAGTAAATGTTAAGTTTTGTAGCTTTTGCAACCAAAAAACATTCATAACTATAAATGCTCAATGGAGCTGAGTGAGCAAGCCCGTGAAAGAAAGAAAGTCAAGACCTGTTAATTTAGATTTACAGACCATTAGCTTTCCGATTAGCGCAATCGCATCAATCCTTCACCGTGTGTCTGGGGTTATTACGTTTGTAGCAGTCGGCATCCTGCTTTGGTTATTATCCTTATCATTATCTTCGCCACAAGGCTTCATGGACGCGAGTCATCTTGTTGGTGGTTTCTTTGCCAAGTTTATTCTTTGGGGCATTTTAACCGCTTTGGCCTACCACATTGCTGGTGGTATTCGTCATCTATTGATGGATCTAGGTCATTTCGAGGAACTTGAGTCTGGGGCAATGAGTGCGAAAGTTGCCTTTGGTGCAACGGCCGTTCTATCTGTATTGGCGGGGATTTTGGTATGGTAAAAAACGTTTCTTCATTCGGTCGCAATGGAGTTCATGATTTCTTACTTATTCGCGCTACCGCGATCATCATGACTCTTTATACGATCTATTTAGTGAGCTTCTGTGCGTTCACTGATATCTCGTACACCTCATGGACAGCATTCTTTGGGGGTACGTTTACAAAAGTCTTCACAATGTTGGCGTTAGTTTCTGTACTTATTCATGGCTGGATTGGTTTATGGCAAGTACTGACTGACTACGTGAAGTGTTCAAAGCTTCGTGGCGGACTTCAATTAGTCGTCATTGCAATTCTATTTGGATACTTCTTCTCTGGCCTGTTTGTTTTGTGGGGTGCGTAAGTGACTATTCCTGTTCGTGAGTTTGATGCCGTAGTAATCGGCGCTGGTGGTGCTGGCATGCGCGCAGCACTGCAAATTTCAGAGCAAGGCCTATCGTGTGCTTTGCTGTCTAAAGTATTCCCAACTCGTTCACACACTGTGTCTGCGCAAGGTGGTATTACCGTAGCGTTAGGTAACTCACACAAAGATGACTGGCAGTGGCACATGTACGATACCGTTAAAGGTTCTGATTACATCGGTGACCAAAATGCTATCGAGTACATGTGTAAAAATGGTCCTGAGTCAGTGATTGAACTAGAGCGTATGGGCTTACCATTCTCTCGTTTCGACAATGGCTCAATCTACCAACGTCCGTTTGGTGGTCAATCAAAAGAGTTTGGCGGTGAGCAGGCTGCTCGTACTGCCGCTGCAGCTGACCGTACTGGTCACGCACTTTTGCATACTCTTTACCAACAAAACATTAAGCACAAGACTACGATTTTCTCTGAGTGGTACGCACTGGATCTCGTGAAGAACCAAGATGGCGCTATCTTAGGTTGTACTGCTCTTTGCATGGAAACCGGAGAGATTTGTTACTTCAAATCTAAAGCAACGATCCTTGCGACCGGTGGTGCAGGCCGTATTTATGCTTCTACTACTAACGCTCACATCAACACGGGCGATGGCGTAGGTATGGCACTACGTGCTGGTGTTCCTATGCAAGACATGGAGATGTGGCAGTTCCATCCAACCGGTATTGCTGGTGCAGGGGTATTAGTTACTGAAGGTTGTCGTGGTGAAGGTGGTTACCTTCTAAACAAAGACGGCGAACGTTTCATGGAACGTTATGCTCCAAACGCAAAAGACCTTGCAGGTCGTGACGTTGTTGCACGTTCAATGATGATTGAAATTCGTGAAGGCCGTGGCTGTGATGGTCCATGGGGTCCGCACATTAAACTGAAACTGGATCACCTAGGTAAAGACGTGCTTGAGTCTCGTCTACCAGGTATCTGTGAGCTGTCTCGTACCTTCGCTCACGTTGACCCAGTGAAAGAGCCAATTCCAGTAATCCCAACTTGTCACTACATGATGGGTGGTGTACCAACTCAAGTTTCTGGCCAAGCGATCAAACAAGATGCTTCTGGTCGAGATATGGAAGTTCAAGGTCTGTTTGCTTGTGGTGAGATTGCGTCTGTATCCGTTCACGGTGCAAACCGTCTAGGTGGTAACTCACTGCTTGACTTAGTGGTATTCGGTCGCGCAACAGGTCTTCACTTAGGTGAAACGCTTGCAGCTCAAACTGAAGCTCGTCCAGCAACGCAATCGGATATCGAAGCATCTCTCGCTCGTACTATGCGTTGGGAAAACAGCAAAGGTGGCGAAGACCCATTCCAAATCCGTAAAGATTTACAACGTTGCATGCAAAACAGCTTCTCGGTATTCCGTGAAGGCGATGCAATGGCACAAGGCCTAGAAGAGCTGAAAGTGATTCGTGAACGTCTGAAAGATGCACATCTATCGGATAAGTCTTCTGAGTTCAACACCCAACGTATCGAGTGTTTAGAGCTAGATAACTTGATGGAAACAGCATTCTCTACAGCAGTTGCAGCGAACTACCGTACAGAAAGCCGTGGCGCACATGCTCGTTTTGACTTCCCAGATCGTGATGATGCTAACTGGCTATGCCACTCTATCTACAACCCAGAGACGGAACAGATGAGCAAGCGTGATGTAAACATGACGCCTGTACATCGCGAAGCGTTCCCTCCAAAAATCCGTACGTACTAAGGGAGGATTAACCAATGAAATTGAACTTCTCTTTGTATCGTTACAATCCAGATGTAGACAACAAGCCGTATATGAAAGACTATGTGCTTGAAGTCGAAGATGGCTCGGATATGATGGTTCTCGATGCACTTATTTTGCTGAAAGAACAAGATCCTACAATCGCTTTCCGCCGCTCATGTCGTGAAGGTGTTTGTGGTTCCGATGGTTTAAACATGAATGGTAAAAATGGTCTGGCTTGTATCACTCCATTGTCTGCTCTTAAAGGCAGCAAAATTGTGATTCGTCCACTGCCTGGTTTGCCAGTTGTTCGTGACTTGATCGTTGATATGACCCAGTTCTACGACAACTACGCAAAAGTAAAACCGTTCCTGATCTCTGAAGGTGAATTGCCACCTTCACGTGAAAACTTACAGTCTCCTGAAGAGCGTGCTCATTTAGATGGTCTGTACGAATGTATCATGTGTGCATGTTGTACAACCTCATGTCCTTCGTTCTGGTGGAACCCTGATAAGTTTATTGGTCCTGCAGGTCTTTTAGCCGCTTACCGCTGGTTAATTGATAGCCGTGATACAGCTACAGATGAACGCTTATCTAATCTTGATGATGCATTTAGCGTTTTTCGTTGCCATGGCATCATGAACTGTGTAAGTGTTTGTCCTAAAGGGTTAAATCCGACGAAAGCAATCGGCCATATTAAATCTATGCTGATTAATCGTTCTGTTTAAAATAGTCACAAGATTGCAGGCCTTAGGGCCTGCCTTTGTAGCTCGGCGTAGACCGCAGCAAACGTGAAACTACTGGTTAAGGGAATATAATGCACAACGGCGTGATGAAGGCATGGCTCGAGTCTTCACACTTGGCTGGCGCCAATGCAACTTACGTAGAAGATATCTACGAACTGTATCTAAGTGATCCCGATCTGGTAAGTGAGGAGTGGAAACGTGTTTTTGATGGGTTGCCTGCTCAACCTGAAAATGTGGTTGAACAGCCGCATTCACGTGTCCGTGATTACTTCCGACGACTCGCTCAAGAGACAAAGCATTACAATGTCCAAGTTAGTGACCCCGAAGTCGATGCAAAACAAGTAAAAGTATTACAGCTTATCAATGCTTACCGTTTCCGCGGACATGAAGCTGCAAAACTAGACCCTCTAAATTTGTGGAAACGCCCACCAGTGGCGGAATTGGAACCTGCATTCCACAATCTTACTGAAGACGATATGGAAGAAACCTTTAACGTTGGTTCTTTTGCCGTAGGCGCAGAAACAATGAAGTTAAAGGATATCTACAAATCTCTAGAACAGACTTATTGTGGTTCTATCGGTGCAGAATACATGCACATGACAGACACAGAGCAAAAGCGTTGGATCCAACAACGTCTAGAGTCTGTTGTCGGTCAGCCATCTTTTACTCTTGAAGAGAAGAGTACTTTCCTTGATGAATTAACCGCAGCGGAAGGCCTTGAGCGCTATTTAGGCGCAAAATTCCCAGGCGCGAAACGATTCTCACTGGAAGGTGGTGACGCATTAATCCCAATGACAAAAGAACTGATCCGTCATGCTGGTAAAAACGGTATGCGTGAAGTGGTTATTGGAATGGCGCACCGTGGTCGTTTGAACATGCTTGTCAACGTGTTGGGTAAAAAGCCTCAAGACTTGTTTGATGAGTTTGCGGGCAAACACGATGAAACATGGGGTACGGGTGACGTTAAATATCACCAAGGTTTCTCAGCGGACTTTGCAACTCCAGGTGGCGATGTTCACTTAGCACTAGCATTTAACCCTTCTCACCTCGAGATCGTAAACCCAGTAGTTATGGGTTCAGTGCGTGCTCGTCAAGATCGCCTAGGCGATGAAGATGGTAGCAAAGTACTTCCTATCACTATTCACGGTGACTCAGCGGTTGCTGGTCAAGGTGTTGTTGCTGAAACATTCAACATGTCTCAGGCTCGTGGTTACTGTGTAGGTGGTACGGTTCGTATTGTAGTGAACAACCAAGTTGGTTTCACTACTTCAAACCCACGCGATACACGTTCTACCATGTACTGTACTGACATCGCTAAGATGGTTCAGGCACCAATCTTCCACGTAAACTCTGACGATCCAGAGGCTGTTGCATTCGTGACACGTATTGCTTTGGATTACCGTAACGAGTTCAAACGTGACGTCGTGATTGACCTAGTGTGTTACCGTCGCCATGGTCACAACGAGGCAGATGAGCCAAATGCAACTCAGCCTTTGATGTACCAAAAAATCAAAAAACACCCAACGCCTCGTAAGCTTTACGCAGACGTTCTGATCGATCGTAAAGAGAGCGATATTGAAACAGCCACTCAGTTGGTAAATGAATATCGTGATGCTCTAGATCGTGGTGAAGTGGTTGTTAAAGAGTGGCGCCCTATGGCAATGCACTCTGTTGACTGGTCGCCTTACCTAGGTCACGACTGGAACATAGATTGGGACAGCCAAATTGACCTTGACCGCCTAAAAGAGCTTGCAAACCGTACGTGCGCACACCCAGAAAGTCATAAACTTCAAAGCCGTGTAGAGAAAATCTACAACGACCGTAAGTCTATGATCACTGGCGAGAAGATGCTTGACTGGGGTATGGCAGAAACGTTGGCTTACGCAACATTGGTTGATAACGGTAAGCGTATTCGTATCTCTGGTCAGGACTCAGGCCGTGGTACTTTCTTCCACCGTCATTCGGTTCTACACAACCAAACAGATGCAAGCACTTATATTCCGCTAGCGAACATTCATGATAACCAAGGTCCTTTTGAAGTTCTGGACTCAGTGCTGTCTGAAGAAGCGGTACTGGCGTTTGAATACGGTTACGCAACGGCCGAACCAGGTGGTTTAACCATTTGGGAAGCTCAGTTTGGTGACTTCGCAAACGGTGCACAGGTTGTAATTGACCAGTTCATCTCTTCTGGTGAACAGAAATGGGCTCGTTTATGTGGTTTGACTATGCTGTTACCTCACGGTTATGAAGGTCAAGGCCCAGAGCACTCCTCTGCACGTCTAGAGCGTTACTTGCAGCTATGTGCAGAACAAAACATGCAAGTTATCGTACCGTCTACACCAGCACAGGTTTACCACATGCTGCGTCGTCAGGTCGTACGTAAGATGCGTCGTCCTCTTGTTGTTATGTCACCTAAATCATTGCTTCGTCACCCACTGTGTGTTTCAAGCATGGAAGAGCTTGCGCAAGGTACATTCTTGCCAGCTATCGGTGAAATTGACGACTTGAATCCAGCGAATGTTAAACGCGTTGTGTTCTGTTCAGGTAAGGTTTACTACGACTTGCTAGAGCAACGTCGTAGTAACGAACAAGATGATGTTGCTATCGTTCGTATTGAACAGTTGTACCCATTCCCTATCGATGAAGTACAAGCAGCTATCGAACAGTACACAAATGCAGTTGATTACGTTTGGTGTCAAGAAGAGCCACAAAACCAAGGTGCTTGGTACTGTAGTCAACACAATTTCCGTGCGGCAATCCCAGCGGGTGCCGATTTGAAATATGCGGGCCGTCCTGCTTCTGCATCTCCTGCAGTAGGCTACATGTCGGTACACTTGAAGCAACAGAAAGCGTTGGTCGATGACGCTCTGAACATAGCTTAAGAACTAGAAGTAAAAGGAAGACACAGATATGACAATTGAAATTCTGGTTCCAGACTTACCTGAATCAGTAGCAGACGCAACTGTTGCGACTTGGCACAAAAAACCGGGTGACATGGTTGCTCGTGATGAAGTGATTGTTGAAATTGAAACGGATAAAGTTGTTTTGGAAGTACCAGCACCAGAAGAAGGTGTTCTAGAAGCGATTCTAGAAGAAGAAGGTGCGACCGTTCTATCTAAGCAATTACTTGCGCGCCTAACTCCTGGGGTTGTAGCTGGTGAGCCAACGAAAGATACTGCCGATTCAAGTGAAGCGTCTCCAGATAAACGCCACAAAGCGACGTTGACTGAAGAAACTAACGATGCACTTAGCCCAGCTGTTCGTCGTCTACTTGCAGAGCACAACCTAGAAGCTAGCGATGTGAAAGGTTCTGGTGTAGGTGGCCGTATTACTCGTGAAGATATCGATGCGCATCTAGCTAAGAACAAGGCTAAACCAGCAGCACCTGCTGAAGCAGCAGCACCTGCTCCGGTTGCAGCACGTAGCGAAAAACGTGTACCAATGACTCGCCTTCGTAAGCGTATCGCAGAGCGTCTGTTGGAAGCAAAGAACAGCACAGCTATGTTGACAACGTTCAACGAAGTGAACATGAAGCCAATTATGGATCTTCGTGCACAGTATCAAGACCAGTTCGAGAAGCGTCACGGTATTCGTCTAGGCTTTATGTCTTTCTACGTTAAAGCAGTGACAGAAGCTCTAAAACGTTATCCAGAAGTGAATGCTTCTCTTGACGGCGACGACATTGTTTACCACAACTTCTTTGATATCAGCATCGCTGTATCAACGCCACGTGGTTTAGTGACTCCAGTTCTTAAAGATGCTGATACGCTTGGCTTTGCTCAAGTAGAAAAAGGTATCAAGGAACTTGCACTTAAAGGTCGTGACGGTAAGTTGACAGTAGACGAATTAGTGGGTGGCAACTTCACTATCACTAACGGTGGTGTATTTGGTTCTCTGATGTCTACGCCAATCATTAACCCACCACAAGCAGCAATTTTGGGTATGCACAAAATTCAAGATCGCGCGATGGTAGTGGACGGTAAGATTGAAATTCTGCCAATGATGTACCTAGCTCTATCTTACGATCACCGTTTAATCGATGGTCGTGAGTCAGTAGGTTTCCTAGTAACCGTTAAGGAACTACTAGAAGATCCAGCACGTCTACTGCTAGACGTGTAATGTGTAAAAGGCTTAGTTTTCTAAGCCTTTTCGCAACAGGGCTAGATACGCTCAACATCTAGCCTGGCTTTTTGGCCAATTGGCCGCTCGCTCAAGAGTGACCCTACGTACGTAAAGCTCAGCCTCAAGACGCTACAAAGAGCTCTATAGGATAAAAATAAACAAACGGAATAACACAATGAATTTGCATGAATACCAAGCCAAACAGCTGTTTGCAGAATTCGGTTTGCCTGTACCAGAAGGTTATGCATGTGATACGCCACAAGAAGCTTTCGAAGCTGCTGGCCGTATTAGCACAGCGAAAAAAGTAGTTAAATGTCAGGTTCACGCTGGTGGTCGCGGTAAAGCGGGCGGTGTAGAACTTCATGATACTAAAGAAGGTGTAAAAGAGTTCGCTCAAAAATGGCTAGGTAAAAACCTAGTTACATACCAAACAGACGCAAATGGTCAGCCAGTTGCTAAGATTCTGGTTGAAGAAGCATCAAACATCGCAAATGAACTGTACTTAGGTGCAGTTGTTGACCGTGCTACACGTAAAGTTGTTTTCATGGCTTCAACAGAAGGCGGTGTAGAGATTGAAAAAGTTGCTGAAGAAACTCCAGAGTTAATTCACAAAGCTGCGATTGATCCGCTAGTCGGTCCACAAGCTTACCAAGGTCGTGAACTTGCGTTCAAACTTGGTCTTGAAGGTGACCAAATCAAACAATTCGTTAAGATCTTCATGGGTCTTGGCCAAATGTTCGCACAGTACGACTTAGCTCTACTTGAGATCAACCCGCTTGTTATTACCGGCGAAGGCAACCTACTGTGCCTAGACGGTAAAATTAACATCGATTCAAACGCTATGTACCGTCAACCAAAACTGCGTGAAATGCACGATCCGTCTCAAGAAGACGAGCGTGAAGCACATGCAGCACAATGGGAACTAAACTACGTAGCTCTAGATGGCAACGTTGGCTGTATGGTTAACGGTGCGGGTCTAGCAATGGGTACAATGGATATTGTTAACCTACACGGTGGCAAGCCTGCTAACTTCCTAGATGTAGGTGGCGGCGCTACGAAAGAACGTGTTGCTGAAGCATTTAAGATCATCCTATCTGATGACAATGTGAAAGCCGTTCTAGTAAACATCTTTGGTGGTATCGTACGCTGCGACATGATCGCAGAAGGTATTATCGGAGCAGTGAAAGAAGTTGGCGTAAATGTTCCAGTTGTTGTTCGTCTAGAAGGTACGAACGCGGAGCTAGGTCGTGAAGTTCTTGCAAGTTCTGGTCTTGATATTATTGCAGCTGAGTCGCTAACTGACGCTGCTCAAAAAGTTGTTGCTGCTGCGGAGGGCAAATAATGTCTGTACTTATTAACAAAGATACTAAAGTGATCTGCCAAGGTTTTACTGGCGGTCAAGGTACTTTCCACTCTGAGCAAGCGATCGCTTACGGCACGCAAATGGTAGGTGGTGTTTCTCCAGGTAAAGGTGGTCAAACTCACCTAGGTCTGCCTGTATTCAACACTGTTCGTGAAGCAGTAGAAGCAACTGGCGCTACAGCAACAGTTATCTACGTTCCAGCACCTTTCTGTAAAGATGCAATTCTAGAAGCTATCGACGCAGGCATTCAGCTAATCGTAACAATTACTGAAGGCATTCCAACCATCGATATGATCGATGTGAAAGTGAAGCTAGAAGAAACTGGCGTACGTATGATTGGTCCGAACTGTCCGGGTGTTATTACTCCAGATGAATGTAAAATCGGTATCATGCCAGGACACATTCATAAGAAAGGTAAAGTAGGTATCGTATCTCGCTCTGGTACTCTAACTTATGAAGCAGTTAAACAAACTACAGACGAAGGCTTTGGTCAGTCTACGTGTGTTGGTATCGGTGGTGACCCAATCCCTGGTTCAAACTTCATCGATATTCTTAAACTGTTCCAAGAAGACCCAGCGACTGAAGCAATCGTAATGATTGGTGAAATCGGTGGTACAGCTGAAGAAGAAGCTGCAGCATTCATCAAAGCAAACGTAACTAAACCGGTTGTTTCTTACATTGCTGGTGTTACAGCTCCTCCAGGTAAACGTATGGGCCACGCTGGCGCAATCATTTCTGGTGGTAAAGGTACAGCCGAAGAGAAGTTCGCTGCTTTAGAATCAGCAGGCGTGAAAACCGTGAAGAGCCTAGCTGACATCGGTAAAGCTCTACGTGAAGTAACAGGTTGGTAATATCATTACCTGTGGTTAAAGAAAACCCAAGCTTAGGCTTGGGTTTTTTATTTTTTAGATAAAGATGGTATCAGCTTCTTTTAGCAATATGGCTGAGCATAAACATACTGCTTGCACTAATTACAACAGATGGGCCAGCTGGCGTATCAAAATGCCATGATAAGGTTAAACCACACAGTACACTGATAATGCCAATAAGCGATGCAAACAGCGCCATTTGTTCTGGTGTTTTAGAAAGTCGACGAGCAGTCGCTGCAGGAATGATCAACAGTGAAGTCATGATTAATGCACCCACAAATTTCATACCGACGGCAATTACTAAGCCCACTAGCAACATCAAAACCAAACGCATTAAATCGATATTGATACCTTCTACAGACGCAAGCTCTTCGTTGACGCTACTTGAAAGTAATGGTCGCCAAAATAGGTAAAGAATTGCACCTACAACTACAACACCACTCCATATAAAGACTAAATCTGCAGGGTTCACAGCAAGTAAATCACCGAATAGGTAGCTCATTAAGTCAATTCGCACGTTGTCTAGAAAGCTAACTGCAATTAAGCCTAGAGACAAAGAGCTGTGGGCCAAAATACCTAATAGAGTGTCTGTAGCTACGAGTTGTTGCTTTTGTAGGGTAACCAAAACAAATGCCAATCCAAGACAACAGATAAGAAGAGCAAAATACAAATTGATATCAAGTAAGAAACCTAGCGTTAGCCCCATTAGTGAAGCATGGGCCAAAGTGTCGCCAAAATAGGCCATTTTACGCCAAACGACAAAAGAGCCTAATGGTCCTGCAATAATGGCGATACCAATACCAGCAAGAATCGATGGAAGTAGAAATTCAATCATGTTGATGATGACCATGGGAATGATGTGAACATGTACCAGCATCGCCTTTAACTGGCTGACCAGAAAGATCATGATGATGGTGTTCATGGTTATGGTGATAAAACGCCAATGTTTCGCGGCTACGGTCACCAAATAATGCAATATAACTTGGATGTTTAGTAATGTGCTCTGGTGTACCAGAACAACATACATGGTGATGCAAACAGATCACTTCATCGGTTTTTGCCATCACCAGATGAAGGTCATGGGAAACCATAAACACAGCACAACCAAAACGCTGACGAATGGTATTGATAAGGTCATAAAGGTCAATTTGGCCTTGGACATCAACGCCTTGAGCTGGTTCGTCTAATACAAGGATGTCAGGTCTTTGTAGCAGTGCCCGTGCAAGTAACACACGCTGGTTTTCACCACCCGAGAGTTTGTGCATATCATTTTTTGCCAAATGTTCTGCACCAACCAATCTCAACGCTTCAGCCAGTTCTTGGCGGCTATATTTGCCTGCAAGTTTAAGAAAACGTTCAACAGTCAGCGGTAATGTATCATTTAGTTTGAGTTTCTGTGGGACGTAGCCAATCTTAATATTTTTGGATTTCAGGACCTTGCCTGAATTTGGAGCATGAAGGCCTAATAACACCTTTACTAAAGTGGATTTCCCAGCTCCGTTTGGACCTATAAGGGTCGTAATCTTTCCTTTAGAGAGAACAAGATTGACGCGATCTAATACTCGGAGTTGGTTGAAATCTACACAGATATCTTGCAACTCAATAAGCGCTGACATTAATGGAACTCATTTGCAATTGATAGGTGTTATAATGTAACATTTATCCAAATTTAACGCTACAGGATATACCACATCCCATGTTTTCTAGAATCTTTCTATTACTGAGTCTTGCTGCCTTACCTATTTCTGGTTGGGCAAATACCATTCTGACCAGTATTAAACCTATCCAGATGATTACACATGAACTGACACTGGGAGTCACTGAGCCACAGGTATTGCTGTCAGAAAATGCTTCACCCCACGATTATGCTCTTCGACCTTCAGATGTGAAGACAATTCGAAGCAGCAATTTGGTTATTTGGTTCGGTAAAGATCTTGAACCATTCCTAGATAAAGTACTAAGCCAGCAAGATCATGTTTTGACCTTGAGCCAGATACCTAATTTAAAACTACGCGCCTATGGTGAAGAGGATCATCACCATGATGATGGTCACGACCATGGAACGCATGATCCCCACTTTTGGTTAGGTGTCGAGCAAGTTGAGCAAGTAGCAAACGCGATTGTACAAAAACTGATTGATATGGATTCAGAGCATAAAGACATTTATGCCAAGAATTTGAATGAATTCGTTGCTTCATTGCATATGACAGATGAAAAAATCGCAGCGAAATTAGAAAGTGTAAAACAACAGCCATACTACGTTTTCCATGACGCGTATGATTACTTTGAGCACCATTATGGGCTAAATAATATCGGTCACTTTACAGTTAGCCCAGATAGAAAACCAGGTGCGAAAACCCTTATTGGCATACGTAAAGCTTTAGCTGCCAATGAAGCAAAATGCGTTTTCTCTGAACCACAATTTCAGCCAGCGGTGATTGAAAGTGTAGTTAGAGGCAGTGATGCTAAAACGGGAGTGTTAGATCCTCTAGGGATGGATATTCCTGTTAAGCAAGGCAGTTACTTTGCGTTTCTAAATTCCATGAGCGACAGCTTTTACAATTGTTTATCGAAGTAGTGTTATAAAGCCTGACTGCTAGGAATGGCGTTTAAAGAGCGTTACACCATGAAAGGCGTAGATATGCAGCCTTTCATGTGTGATACAGACTGCGAAAGCAAATTTAATTTCAATTCCTTCTACAACTATTGTCTTTTTTCTATACAATACCCGTTCTTTTACATCGCGAATTAACTTGCGAAAACCTCTTCGGTCGTAGAAAGGGCTTATTTTGTATCGCTTACTGTCTATTATCTTCGCTGTTGTTTATTTTGGCTCTTTTTCAGCAAATGCCATTGAAAAATCCCCCTCTGTCTTTTATCCGCTCCCAACACAAACTCAAGGTAAGGTGTATGCAGCGAAAAGTCTGTTTGTTGGAGATGCAGGTGGAATATGGCTGCATGATGTGCATGGAAAAGTACGTTTCTTCGACGGAAAAGCGGTACTGCCAAGGCAGGGTTCACTCTTATCAAATGATTACCAACAACTGGTCTATTTAAATAACGCTTTCTGGACGGTTATTGACGGCAGCCTTACTAAGATATCAACGAACGATGAGAAAAATGCTGTCATTTCTCTAGCTGCAGGGACTGTGGTAGACAAAATTGGTATTTCGGGGAATTCAGTTTGGCTAGTCAGCCAAGATTACTTTTATACCTATAATACGCAAACACAGTTGCTTGAATCTTACTCCCTCAAAATGCTCACTCACTTTGATAAATCAAAGAGGGTAGTTGTTAACGATGCAACTTTCGGTATTTCAAAATGGGTATTGGCAACCAATTCTGGTGTTTTCTTATCTGAAAATCATAGCTTCAACCATGTTCCTCGCTCGGGGGATGACTACGTTGAAACTTTGTTTTTTTCTGAAAAACGCAGGGAGATGCTTGTAGGGAAGTTAGATGGCGTCTTACTTATTGACCTGAATAACAAGACGAAAGATCCACAAAAAATAGCTAAGTCTCACGTATTGTCTATTGCTGAAACAGAAAATGAATACTGGATAGGCACTGAAAACGGGTTGTTCGTGCATTCACTGTTGAATCAAAGTACGACCAAGTTAAAAAGCAACGTTCATAGTAATTACTCGCTAAAAGGTCATAAGATTTTCTCTCTTGTGAACGACTCGCAAGGTGGAATATGGATTGCTTCAGAGAAAGGCGTTTTTTACTACTCAATGTTTGGTCAAAAGTTTAGCCGCGTGTTGACTAAACAACTCAACAAGGATGCTTTGAGTTCAGATATTCAAAATCTAGCCTATCTCTCTGACAGTGATGAGTTTTTGCTGACAACTGATACCGGTGTGGCGAAGTTTAATAATAGTTATCAGAAACTGCAGACACTCATTTTTGAAGGTCAGGTTAATGATTCCATCTTACAAGGTCATCATTTATGGCTTGCTACTGATGAAGGTTTAGTGAGTTTTGACGTCGCTAAGCGAAAAATATTAAATGTCTCTCTGCCACTTTTATTAAGTCACGCCAAAGTAGATAGAATAGACATTGATAGTAATGGCGAACTTTGGGGCGTTTCTGGTAATAAGTTGTGGTCTTATAATCCCAATAGTCATGCATTTGTTGAATATGGTGATGACTGGATTGTTGATGCTTACTTGCCTGCTAACGTGACACTTTTAAAGGCGACAAGGTATAACGGCATTATTATCGGTACAGAACATGGTACGTATTCAATCAAAGATCAGAGGATTACCTTTAATATTTCCAGTAATGAGTATGGGCAAACCCATTCGGTTATAGAAGACAGTGATGGTAATGTTTGGTTCGCTAGTGATTATGGTGTCTACAAGCAGTCAGTTGGAAGAAATGAACTTCAACCAATAGCGTTGGCTGAAGACAGTATCAGCCCTAAATGTTTGATGGAAACATCGGAAGGAATATGGTTATCCTCTTCAAGAGGATTAACACTTTACAGCCTCATTGGGGATGTAAAGAAGCATTTTGGTGAACCTTACGGATTGATCAATAACGAATTTCTACCCGGTATTTGTTCGTCTAGCCGAAGCTCTCCGTATCCGCAGCTAGCCATTGGTTCGTCCCTTGGTTTGGTTAAGGTATCATCCGAAGAGCTATCAGTATCTAATTTGCCTCACTCTCCGGTCATTATCAGCCAAGTGAAAGTTGATGATAAATTACTGTCCGTGGGTAGTCCTTCAATGTTTAGTATTGAATATGGGCGATCACTTAGCTTAACGTTTGGCGCTTTACCTCAAACGGTAAATTTGAACTTAGAGTATAAGCTGTCTGAAAGTAGTCCTTGGCTGCCGATAGATGGTTCTCAACTTACACTTGAAGGGTTACGTCCTGGTAACTATTTACTACATTTACGGAGTTCGACAGCAGAGCAGCGTAATAAACTGGAAAGTCATTTAGTATTTCACATTATAGAGCCTTGGTATTTAACGATCGCAGCCTTTGTTGCCTACGTATGCAGTTTGATATCTCTACTGATATTGATTGTCTGGTGGCGTTCTAGAATGATGACGAAAGCTAACCGTCTACTTAAAGAGCAAGTTGACTTAAAAACCAGCCAACTTAGACACCAGAGTAAGATTGTGCTTAGCAACAACCTGCAATTGAGAAAGCAGATTCAAGTTCGCCATGCTCTGTTGGAGAACATACTGTCAACTATTGAACCTAGATTAGAAAAGCTAAAGCTTGGTGCTCGCCAAGCTGAACAGTCCGAGTTGGAAATATTGGCTGAAGAAGCACGAATCGAACTCGAACAAGTTAAAAACGTACGCTCAGATAGCGACTCGACTTTACTCATTCATAATCTATCTTTGGTTCTGGAATCTGTCGTCACCAGCTGGCAAGACGAGTTTTCAATTGCGGGAATGAATCTGGATTCGCAGATTGAAAGCAGAAGATACTATGTAAAGCTGCAGCAGTTTAACCTCGATGTCATTTTCAATGCTCTGTTGGCCGAAGCCATTAAGCGACTTTATAAAAACCAGACATTTTTTGTGCGCTGCTATGAAGCTAATGACCGTGTTTTGGTTACCATGACTGATCAAGGTGTCAGTGCGAAGAATATAATGCAGACGATGACGACAACATCGGGATTTGCATTAAACCAGCTTAGCGATCTTGTAGAACAGGCTGGTGGAGAAATACATGTTTATGTATCTAAAGAGCAAAACGTAGTACAGATGTCTTGGCCAAAGGCAGAAATAGAATCTTTAGATAGTGATATAAGCACTTTTACTAAAGAGTTTAACGGAAATGTTCTGGATGATTCTGAGGTTATTTGGCTTAACAAAGTCGAACAACTTGTTACGGATAATTTCTCTGACGCTGAGTTTAGTACCGCGAATGTTATTAAAGTGCTGTACATGTCTGAACGAAGTTTCCAGAGACGATTTAAAACCGCGACAGGCAAAACTTTTAAAGAGTATCTAAACGAAGTTCGATTGGAGAAAGCCTGCCAACGCTTGCTAAGTGGTGAAAAAGTATCCCAAGTTGCCTTCGAATGTGGTTTCAATGACCCTTCATACTTCAGTCAACGTTTTAAACATCATTTTGGCTTATCACCTACACAGTTCATTGATGAACACCAAGATTAGTTGATGGTGATTGTCATCTAAAGAATTCGCACTTTCTAAGCCATTCTGAATGATATTTCGGAGTGGCTTTTTTGCTGCACGCCATTTCATACTCATTCTTCTCAATAGGTTTATAGAAAGCGAGAACTGAGCGTAACGTTTACTTTATTTAACTGATGCGTAGTTAAGGGAAAAGATTCTAGATGTGGGGTGGTTTTTTAGTCGAAAATCTAGCAGATAAAAAAAACCGTGGTATAGCCGGGGGACTATACCACGGGTGCCAAAGACACCTTCGCTTGCTGCCGGAGTGACATAGCATCACTTCTGGAATAAATGTCTTCGAGAATGTGTGAAGACGGGCTGACTATAATCAAACCGTACTTATACCCTTATAAAATTAACGACAATTTTGCATAAGAAAACCGACAAACAAAAAATACTTAATTAAACTTATGATTTTTAAAAAATTAAATGAAATTTTGTTTGTTTTAAATAAAGCTGTTAAGACATGTAAATCAAAGTGTTATTTCTGAAATTGACGTTTTTAACGAGAAAGGGGAACCATTGGACGGAGTTATCATTTTAGCAATGTTTGATTTCACGCAATATTTGTTGGGTTATTGGGGCGTATTATTCAATACATCAAATAAAAATGTTTCTCATTAACACTACGATTGGCGAAATTAATCATGAAACTATCTGACTTAAATGATGGCGACCGAGGCACTGTTCTGACTATGAACGGTTTGTCTAATGAGGTTAGGAAGAAGCTTATGGTGATGGGGTTATTGCCAAATACAGAAGTGAAGCTAATTCGTAGAGCACCTATGGGTGATCCGCTTCAGGTTGAAGTGAGAGGGATATCTTTGGCAGTGCGCGAGAGCATTGCTTCGGCCATAGAAGTGGAGAGAGCATAATGCAATATCAAGTGCTTACAGTTGGTAACCCAAACAGCGGTAAAACAACCCTGTTTAATGGTCTTACAGGTGCAAAACAACAAGTCGGTAACTGGGCTGGCGTTACTGTCGAAAAGAAGACCGGACGTTATTCGCATTCAGGTGATGATTTTAGACTGACGGATTTACCTGGGATTTACGCTTTAGATAGCGGCAATGACAGTAACAGTATTGATGAATCGATTGCATCTAGAGCGGTGTTAACACATCCGGCAGATCTGATTATTAACGTTGTTGATGTCACCAGTCTCGAACGCAGCTTATATATGACATTACAACTGCGTGAGTTAGGCCGTCCGATGGTGGTTGTGCTGAATAAAATGGATGCTTTGAAACGCGAGCGCCAACGTATCGATACAAAACTGTTAGCGCAAATGTTGGGGTGCCCTGTATTTACGCTTTCCGCCAATAACCGAGATCAAGTTCGCCGCTTCAAAGAAAAACTGCATAAGCAGCTTATTCAGGGCATTGCTCTGAAAGAGATTGAATTGAATTACGGAGAAAGCTTTGAAGCTTGCATTCAAAACTTAATGCCTTTGTTTAAAGAACAAGATGTTTCGGCTCGCGCATTAGCGATTCGTTCGCTTGAAAACGATTTGATGGTGATTAATGGGTTGTCAGAAGCTGATCGTGCTGAGGTTCATAAGCAGCAACATGAGTGTGGTCTGGATATTGACCTGCATGTCGCTGATATCAAATACACATTCTTGCATGAGCAATGTAAACAAATTCGTTGTAGCGAAGGCAAGCTAAGCCATAGTTTTACGGAGAAAGCGGATCAAATCATCTTAAATAAATGGGTTGGTGTGCCCTTCTTCTTTGTGGTCATGTATTTGATGTTCATGTTCTCCATCAACATTGGTAGCGCATTTATCGATTTCTTTGATATCGGGGTTGGAGCTCTTCTGGTTGATGGTGGACACTATTTGCTGGATGATCATCTACCAGTTTGGCTTGTGACAGTGCTGGTGGATGGTATTGGCGGCGGTATCCAAACCGTAGCGACCTTTATTCCTGTTATTGCTTGTTTGTACTTGTTCTTAGCTGTCTTGGAAAGCTCTGGTTACATGTCCCGTGCCGCATTTGTGCTTGATAAAGTGATGCAAAAAATCGGTCTTCCGGGTAAAGCATTTGTGCCTTTGGTGCTTGGTTTTGGCTGTAACGTACCTTCTATCATGGCAACTCGTACCTTAGACCAAGAGCGCGAACGTAAGCTTGCTGCGTCTATGGCTCCGTTCATGTCTTGCGGTGCACGTTTACCTGTTTATGCATTGTTTGCGGCGGCCTTCTTCCCGCAAAGTGGTCAAAACATCGTGTTTGCTCTTTATATTCTAGGTATCGTTGCTGCCGTATTCACTGGTTGGGTTTTGAAGAAGACACTGTATCCAGGTTCAAGCGACAGTTTAGTGATGGAAATGCCAGACTACGAGCTACCAACGTTGCAAAACGTATTGATCAAAACTTGGCAAAAGCTAAACCGTTTCGTTCTTGGTGCAGGCAAAACCATTGTTTTGGTGGTTGCTATTCTGAGCTTCTTGAACTCTGTGGGTACAGACGGTTCATTTGGTAATGAAGATAGTGAAGCATCGGTGTTATCGAAAGCAGCGCAAGTTGTGACACCAATATTCGCACCTATTGGTGTAAATCAAGATAACTGGCCTGCGACGGTGGGTATCATCACTGGTATCTTCGCCAAAGAGGCTGTTGTAGGCACGTTGAACAACCTTTACACCTCTGTAGGTGATGAGGAAGAAGCTGAATTTGATTTGATGGCAAGTTTGGAAGAAGCGGTGATGTCAATTCCTGAAAACTTGATGGGATTAAGCTTCTCTGACCCATTAGGCATTGAAATTGGTGACCTGTCTGATAACGAAGCTGTAGCGGAAGAACAAGAAGTAGATTCTTCAATCTTTGGTAACTTAAACTCACACTTTGAAAGTGGCAGTGCAGCGTTTGCTTACCTGATTATGATCCTTCTGTACACTCCGTGTGTGGCAGCGATGGGTGCATATGTTCGCGAATTTGGTAAAAAGTATTCGTACTTTATTGCTGCTTGGACAATGGGATTAGCTTACGGATGTTCGGCAATTTTCTATCAAGCTGCGAACTTTACAAGTCACCCTGTATCAAGTATCAGTTGGATTGTCGTTATCATTGCTGTCTACTACGCTGTATTCCAAATGCTTAAGAAAGCAGGGCGTAAACAACAGATTCTAGAGGTTCAAGTGGCATGATTTTAACGGAACTGAAACAGGCTATTGAAGAGCAAGGTAGCATCACTCGAAAGGATCTCGCGAAACGTTTTTCGATGAGTGAAGATGGGGTTGATGCGATGCTTGGAATATGGATTAAGAAGGGAGTTATTTCTCGTCTAATCGATACCAATGTCGCTCAATACGTAACAAGAGTACGTTATGTAATGAACCGAGCCGATAGCCTTTCAGTTACCGTGACCATGTAATCTTCGAAATAAGAATAAAGCCGCGTAATTACGCGGCTTTATTTTGAGTATTAACGGATTCTAAACGTAGAGCTAGACAGTATTAAGCGGTGACAAAAATTTTGCTCATCGACAGTAAGCTACGTAGTTTCACTAACATCTCTTCTTGCAGTTCTTCATCTCGAAAAATGCCTTTGGTATTTCCCCAGATTGGCCCTGGCCAAGCTACGTCATCTTCAAAGCGAGCAATATGATGGATATGCAGTTGGGGAACCATATTACCTAATGCGCCGAGATTCAATTTTGTTGGTTGAAACAGTGCTTCTAACGCTTGGTTTACTGCTTGAGATTCAACAAGAAACTGTTGCTGCTCTTTCATTGGTAAGTGGTGCAGTTCTTTTAAATTGGCTTTCTTCGGAACTAAGATAACCCATGGGACAGCATTGTCTTTATGGAGTAGAGCAACACAAAGTGGGAAATGGCCAATCACATCGGTATCTTTGGCAAGTTGTGGGTGAAGGTGAAAACTCATATAGAACATCCATGATAGAAACTGAAAATGATTATACGGTAAGCAAAACAAAAAAGGTTGGCATCTCGCCAACCTTTTTTCAATTTGCTTGTATTAACTTGCTGTATTACATGCGCTCTAGAGTATTGATACCTAGCAGTGACAAACCTTGTTTGATGGTTTTCGCTGTAAGTGCAGCCAGTTTCAAACGGCTTTGTTTCACTTGCTCATCTTCAGCCACTAGGATTGGGCATGCTTCATAGAAACTAGAGAACTGACCTGCAAGCTCGAATAGGTAGCTACACATGATGTGTGGTTGACCTTCACGAGCTACCGCTTGTACTGCTTCTTCGAATTGAAGTAGTTTAGCGATCAGTGCTTTTTCTTTTTCGTCAGTAACTTTGATATCGCCACTCAGTTCATCCATCGACAAGCCTGCTTTGGCGAAGATAGAAGCAACACGAGTGTAAGCATATTGCATGTATGGTGCAGTGTTGCCTTCGAAAGCTAGCATGTTGTCCCAGTCAAACACGTAGTCAGTAGTACGGTGTTTAGATAGGTCTGCGTATTTAACCGCTGCCATTGCAACTGTAGTCGCGATCTCTGCTTTCTCTTCGCTTGATAGCTCAGGGTTCTTAGAATCAATCAACGTTGCTGCACGTTCTTCAGCTTCATCAAGCAGATCAGCAAGACGCACTGTACCACCAGCACGAGTTTTAAACGGACGACCATCTTTACCTAACATCATACCGAATGCGTGGTGCTCTAAAGAAACTTCTTCAGGGATGTAACCGGCTTTGCGAACAATCGTCCAAGCTTGCATCAAGTGTTGATGTTGACGTGAATCGATGAAGTACAGCACACGGTCAGCACCTAGAGTTTCGTAACGGTATTTAGCACATGCGATATCTGTTGTGGTGTAAAGGAAACCGCCGTCACGCTTTTGGATGATAACGCCCATTGGCTCACCATCTTTGTTTTTGTATTCGTCTAGGAACACAACTTGAGCGCCGTCGTCTTCTTGTGCCAAACCTTTTTCTTTCAGGTCAGCAACGATAGTTGGCAGCATGTCGTTGTACATGCTTTCGCCCATTACATCGTTACGAGTAAGAGAGACGTTTAGACGATCGTAGTTACGCTGGTTTTGAACCATAGTTACGTCAACCAGTTTCTTCCACATATCTAGACAGAACTGGTCGCCACCTTGAAGTTTCACCACGTAGCCACGAGCTTTTACAGCGAACTCTTCGTCTTCGTCGTAAAGCTTTTTCGATTCACGGTAGAAACCTTCTAGGTCAGAAAGCTCCATTGATACTTCACCCGATTCCTGTTGGATACGCTCAAGGTTTGCGATAAGCATACCGAACTGAGTACCCCAGTCACCGATGTGGTTAGCACGGATAACTTTATGGCCTAAGAATTCAAGAGTACGAACGACAGCATCACCAATGATGGTTGAACGTAGGTGACCTACGTGCATTTCTTTTGCAACGTTTGGCGCTGAGTAGTCTGCAACGATAGTTTGTTGTGCTTCAACAGCCACACCTAGACGCTCATCAGCGAGTGCCGCTTCAGCTTGTGCTGCTAGGAACTCTTCGCTTAGGAAAATGTTGATGAAACCAGGGCCAGCAATTTCGGTTTTGCTTGCGATACCGTCGAGATCGAGAACATCCAAGACTTTTTGTGCGAATTCTCGCGGATTTGTACCTAACTGTTTAGCAACGCCCATTACTCCGTTGGCTTGGTAATCGCCAAACTGTGCCTTTGCAGATTGGCGAACGGCAGCAGGGCTTCCTGCTGGTGCGCCAGCGGCTTCAAGAGCCTGAGATACTTTGTCATTAATCAGTGCTTGAATATTCACTCGGGTGTCCTTCAATTCTGGGAATTGGTTGCGTATGCATAAAAATCACTAAAAGGTTAACAAATACCAAACAGTAGTGAATGCATATCTTGATCTAGTTCATAAATTGGCGCACATAATAGCAATTTTATTAGCGCGCTTATAGGGAAGAAATTGGGAAATTTACTACTTTTCCGCGCGCTTTTGATAGTATCGGTGAAAAATCATTATTTTGGACGCGTAAAATGCTTCAGCCATTGCTAGATGCAGGTCTTCATCCTAACCAGATGAAACAAAACTTAGAAAATTTTATCGAAAAAATACAGCAACTAACGGCTGTATTGCAGATAGATTTATCGGTCTATCAACTTGATCATATTGCCATGCGGATTAACGAGTTGGGGTTGGCAAAATTGGTGCATCAAGCTTGGGCTCAAGAAGGTGAAGTGATTTCGCAAACACAGATTAACGGTCGTCCGATTATTGTTATCGCGTTTAACGAGCCTTTGGTTGCGAACGCTTGGCAAATTGAGTGTTTGGAACTGCCTTATCCTGCAGAAGGTAAAATTTATCCTGAGCAAAGTTGGGAACATGTTGAGTTTGTGATTCCTTCTGAAGCACAAACTGCGGATGAGTATTTAGAGTACTTGAAACAGTTGTTCCCAACCCTAGCATCTAGCTGGGGAGATCTTGCTGACAAAGGAATAAAAGTGAAGCTATCAAGCCCTAAAGGCGAGGGTGAACGTTTGAATAACCCAACGGTAGCGTTCAAGTGGCAAGGCGTGTGTATTAAAGTCCATCCACACTCGTTGAAAACGATCATTGAATCAGAGTTCTAGTCGGCAGTATTTCCGATAAAGATACAGACAGGAGTTTGTTACTCTGTATTCGAATAGCAACTCCTGTCTAATTTTTACTGATATTAACCGATGTCATACGCTTTTGGTCTGAGTTGAAATTCTTCGGTTGAGCCAATTTCCAGACCTAAGTGCAACGGTTCGCAATCCTGATGAGCATTACCCAATGTATGCATGATCAATCGGTTTGCTGTTCTTGGTTTAAGAGTGTTAACTACAAAACGAATCATATCTGTTCTGCTCAGCTGTTTGAGTTCGTCCAGTACGATTTCTCGCTGATTGAAGTTCCAGTCTTTGTTGCCTATAGCAACCCATAAGCGTTGTGCTCTGGTTCGGAGTGTCGGATCGGGCGTTGCAATTTGATTCCACAAACCTCTTTTACTGCTGTGCCACTCATACTCATTAAGTTCCAGAAGCACCATGTAGAAAGCATTTAGAAACTCATCAATAGAGTAAACCAAATCCGTTGGTGCAGCGTTTGGCGACTGTACATAAAGCACTAGCCCTGGATGACGGTTCATTGGCATATTGCCCGTGCCTACCATGTAACCCAATTGCTGTTTGGTACGGATTTCATGGAAGAAGGTCGCTGACATTAAGTGGTTCGCCAGTGAAAAAAGAGCGATATTGCGAGGCTCAGTATCTTCACTTTGGTAATACACCACTACGGCAGAATCGTCTTGGTCACAATTGAGTTCGCGTTGAAAAGTGCCGCTGTTACCGAGCATGACAAGTGGTCTTAGTGACTCTTCATAAGTCTGGTTTTTTACTCTCAATGCATCTTTGAGCATTTCCGCCATGTTATGAGCATCTTGTTCTTGCCAGTCACCATAAACAAACATTTCGACATGCAAATTGGCGAGAATTAAATCGACAAATTCAGCTAAGTCATCAACTTCTATGGTTTCTAAGGCTTCAAGCAAAGCCGGATAAGGTGGGTTATTTGGCTGCAGTAACCCCGTCATGTTGCTAAACAATTGTGAAATCGGTTTATCGTGAGCGGCATTACGCCAATTACGTAACAATTGTTGTTTGATGGTCTCAAAACGTTTTGGGCTAAAACTGCGCTCGGCAAATTTGCACAAAATCATTTCCATTAATTGAGGCTGCTTTTGGCTAAATCCAGAGATGGAAAGGGTTACGCCACCTTGATGGGCATACATGTTATAACCCATGCCCGCGATTTCAGCTTGATAGGTTTCTTTTGCTAGAGAATCCAAAAACATTTCAACACAGAGGCGTGTTTTCACAATGTTTTGTACGTTCGCTACGGAATGAGGGCTATCGATAGCTATGTAAATAACCCCTTTTGGTACACGGAACTCTGCATCTTGCATATGCCATAAACGGAAGCCGGGCAAATCTTGAAGAATTTGCGGCTTGGGCTGCGCATCTACGACAGGTTTTGGGTCGAGATCGTAGCAAATGAACGGGTTTTTAGGCGGCAGTGTCAATGGCCACGTTTTATCATTTGCGCGGTATATACTGGCTTGGACATCCGTAAATTTTTCAACCGAGTAAGGCGTAAAATACCAGTTAGCTTCTTGGTCGTAGTTTTGCCCTTGAGCAATCAGTGTGACTCGAAGATTATCGGGAGAAAGGTAAGGGAGAAAACTTCTTAATAAGCTCTCATCGTAACCTCTCATTAGGTAATCACCATAAATCGTATCTTCCGCAGCGTAATGCTGCATGTTAACGACTAAATGGCTCACAATATCCATTGGGCGATTGGTCTCTTGAAAGCGAAAAGCCGATTCCAAAACTGCTCGTTTTTCGAGGTAACGCCACTCATCCAACCCTTGCTCTTCAATAAGTCGGATATATTGGAATAGCGACTGAATGATTTCGTCGGTCTTCTTCAGGCCTTTAGCAGTCAGAGCACAACTGATGGAAAACTCACGATAGTTGCTGCCACTTGCACCACCACCTGCAGATAAAGAAGTGATCCATCCCTTGTCTTTCAATGCAAGTAACAGGCTACCTTCGCCTTCATAACCGATTAAATGCGCGAAATAAGACAATGGTTTGTAAGGGTAATGAGCATCCACATTAGGCATTGGAAAGTTCATCACAAGCTTACGAATTTCTTTTAATGGCTCGACACGAATGGTTATCCCCGTTTGCTCTGGAGTAACAAAAGGCTGAGCAATTGTTTTTCCTCTTCTGTGCTTGTTTTCAATACTGGAAAACTTTTCGTTAACCCATTGCTGCATCTCATCCAGACTTTGCGGCCCCATTAGCGTCAGAGTCATGATGTCAGATGAATATTGCTCGGAGTGAAAAGCGATAATTTCATCGCGTATTGATTTGCCGCCACGATCGCCCAGAGTGTCCATGTTGCCAACGGAAAACTTCGCAAACGGATGATTCGGATTGATGGTTTCTTTTTGAACTTGATAGAGACGGCGGGAGTCGTCGTTCAGTTTTAACTTGTATTCAGAATCGACCGCTTGGCGCTCTTTATCCAAAGCCTCTTCATTAAATAGCGGCGCGGCAAAAAATTGACTAAATCGGTCGAGTGCTTTTTCAAACGCGTTGGTGGTGACGTCGAAGAAATAGCAAGTATGCTCTGTCCCTGTCCAAGCGTTATTGCTGCCCCCATGTTGGCTAATAAAACTTTGAAATTCTCCAACTTTCGGATAAGCCTTTGTACCCAGAAACAACATGTGCTCAAGATAATGAGCCATACCTTGCCTATCCATAGGATCGTCAAAATGCCCTACGTTGACCGCCAGTGCCGCTGCAGACTTTTGCGCACTTTCATCTTGGATCAACAAAACTCTCAGCGCATTTGGCAGAGTAAAGTGTCGATAGCGGTTTGAATCATTAGGACTTATGTGCACAGAGAATCTCCGAAGTAGCACGGGATCTTAAGTATGGCGCTGATACTACTTACCGCAAATACGAGATCGGGTTTTTATGAACTAGATATTTTTAAACGAGAGCTTTTAGAAAAGGAGCATTTTGTGACTCACCGTTAGTTTAGTCTTTTCACCAGCTTTTTAACAGACTGATAGTTTTGAAATTAACGCTAATTTTCGGACTTTGAAAAACAAACTCAAGGCTAGAAAAGCAATATAGAGCCGATAGGTGGCATGAGAGTTGCCTTATATAAGGGATTCACAAATTGCTGCAAAAGTGGTCGCGAAGTTGGGTGAAACACGATTATAATCGCCGCCAAGCAGCAACAGACTGCATTTAAAACTAAGGTAAAAAAGATGAAAATTTTTATTATGCGTCACGGAGAAGCCCAGCATTATGCTGCAAGTGATGCAGAGAGAGCCTTGACGGATAGAGGTCGGAATGAGTCTGTCGCTGTTGCAAGAGCCGGTGTGACTCAAAAAAATATCTCTCATATAGACAAAGTATTTGTCAGCCCGTACTTGCGTGCTCAACAAACTTGGCAAGAGATTTCTCGCCATTTTTCTGCAGACATGGTTGAAGTGTGTGAGGACATCACGCCTTATGGCCAATCAGAAGAAGTGTTCGAATACGTGTCGGCTTGTGTGGAGTCGGAGAATCTGCAATCTGTGTTGCTAGTATCTCACCTGCCGCTGGTGGGATATTTGGTGTCAGAATTTGTTCCGGGCATGGTTGCACCCATGTTTCCGACGTCGGGATTGGTTTGCATTGAATATGATGCAGCAACTCGAAAAGGTGAAGTTGTTTGGAATATTCATCCATAACAAAATGAAACATTGTAAGGCTGCCGCAAGGTGGCCTTTTTTGTATTCGCCCGTCTATATTTTCTTTCTCTTTTGTGCAAACAGTGCGTTAGCATTTTAAGTCGTTAGTGCAGCCATAAAATTGGCGCATCAGCATGGACTAAAAATTGCATCCTCAGGCTAAAATATTGTCATTTAGTGATTTTTACGAGCGCTTTGTAATATGTAAAACAGACACTGAATGCTGCAAACCGAATTCTGAATTTTAGTATTAGCGAATAGTTTATAGGCCTATGAAGTTTACTCTGCCATTTGCGGATAAATTACCTTCCATCCCTCAACGCAGCATGCCAGCGATTGGCGCGCCGATTATGGTGCTTGCGACATTGGGCATGGTGGTATTACCCATTCCTGCGTTTTTGTTGGACTTGTTCTTTACCTTCAACATCGCTTTGGCAATGGTAGTGTTATTGGTTACAGTCTATACCCGTAGACCACTTGATTTCGCAGCTTTTCCAACGGTTCTTCTTATCGCAACCTTGCTTCGCTTGGCGTTGAACGTAGCTTCAACACGTGTGGTTTTGCTGAAAGGCCATGAAGGTGGAAATGCCGCTGGTAACGTGATTGAAGCTTTCGGTAGCGTTGTGATAGGTGGTAACTATGCCGTCGGTTTGGTGGTGTTCCTTATCCTGATGATCATCAACTTTATGGTTGTTACCAAAGGTGCGGGTCGTATTTCAGAAGTTAGCGCTCGTTTTACCTTGGATGCTTTGCCGGGTAAACAAATGGCGATTGATGCTGACTTGAACGCAGGTCTAATCGACCAAGAACAAGCTCGTACTCGTCGTTTTGAAGTGACCAAAGAAGCGGATTTCTACGGTTCTATGGACGGTGCTTCTAAATTCGTAAAAGGGGATGCCATCGCTGGTATCCTTATCCTATTTATCAACATCATCGGTGGTTTATCTATCGGTATGGCTCAATATGGTTTGAGTTTCGGGGATGCCATTGAGATTTATACCCTATTAACTATCGGTGACGGCTTGGTTGCTCAGATCCCATCGCTCTTACTATCGATTGGCGCAGCGATTATGGTAACGCGTCAAAATACCGATGAAGATATGGGTGAACAGGTTATCTTCCAACTGTTTGATAATCCGAAAGCACTCATGATTACTGCTGCGATACTCGGTGTTATGGGTATCGTGCCGGGCATGCCACATTTTTCGTTCTTGCTGTTGGCGTGTATTGCTGGTGGCGCTGCGTATTGGATTCAGCGTAAGCAGAAAGTGGCAAAAGAAGAAAAAACCAATCTTCCAGCGACATTGGATGGTGATACTCCTTCACAGAAAGAGCTCTCGTGGGATGATGTACAACCTGTCGACATTATCGGTTTAGAAGTTGGCTATCGCCTGATTCCACTGGTTGATAGAGACCAAGGTGGCGAGCTGCTTGAGCGAGTCAAAGGGGTGCGTAAGAAACTGTCGCAAGACTTTGGATTCCTTATCCCAGCCGTTCATATTCGTGACAACCTAGAACTGACGCCAAATAGCTACCGTATAACACTGATGGGTGTTGCAGCTGGTGAAGCCGAAATTCGTCCAGATCAAGAACTCGCCATAAACCCAGGGCAGGTTTATGGGATGATTGATGGTGAGCGCACGTTTGACCCTGCGTTTGGTCTAGAAGCTGTTTGGATTCGTGAGGATCAACGTGAACATGCTCAGGCTCTGGGCTATACCGTAGTTGACTCATCGACAGTTCTGGCAACACACCTCAGTCAGCTGTTAACAAATAATGCTTCCCAGCTTCTTGGACACGAAGAAGTTCAAAACCTACTTGAAATGTTGGGACGTTCTACGCCGAAATTGGTGGAAGGATTTGTACCTGACCAGCTTTCACTTGGTGTGGTGGTTAAAGTTCTACAGAACCTGTTGAATGAAGCCATTCCAATTCGAGACATTCGAACTATCGTTCAAACGCTTTCTGAATACGCAAGTAAGAGTCAAGAACCTGACATCCTTACAGCCGCGGTGCGCATATCGTTGAAACGTCTAATCGTTCAGGAAATCAATGGTATAGAGCCTGAACTACCCGTTATTACATTGATACCTGAATTGGAACAATTATTGCATCAAACCATGCAAGCTTCAGGTGGCGAGTCTGCGGGTATTGAACCGGGACTTGCAGAAAGGTTGCAGATGGCATTAAGCCACGCAACACAAGAACAAGAATTGAAAGGTGAGCCAGCAGTATTGCTCACTTCAGGTGTTCTCCGCTCGACACTGGCTAAGTTTGTGAAGAATACCATTCCTAACTTGCGTGTCCTCTCGTACCAAGAGATACCTGACGAGAAACAAATTCGAATTGTGCAGGCGGTGGGTAATTAACTGTTGTAGATAATTAGTTCGCCTCACGTTAAAGACGGATATCAGCTTTGAAAATAAAACGATTTTTTGCCAAAGACATGAAAACAGCGCTGCTCCAAGTGAAAGAAGAGTTGGGTGCGGATGCGGTGATCATGTCGAATAAAAAAGTCGCTGGTGGTGTCGAAATCGTGGCGGCAGTGGATGGCGAACCATCCGCAGCTCCAGCTGTATCACAGCAGAGAACTCAACAACCTTACAGCTCCCAACCAAGATTCAGTAACACTCAGGTTTCTCAGTCTTTGACAAGGCAGCCAGCTCGTCGTGAACTGGAAGAAGATCGTGTCAGCTTACAGGCGAGTGCAGCGGAAGGTCGTTCTATGACGCAACGCTTTGCAAATATGCTCAAGCAATACAGTAATGGAACTATGCCTGAGCAAGACGATCCCCGAGCAGAAAACGAAGATTCTTTATCTGCGTTATTGCAACGTCAGCGTGAAAATACCAGTTCGCAACAATCTAAGCTGAGCCGTTGGGCTGAGGAAGAAGAAGCGAAACGTGAACAACGTAAACCACGTTTAGATCCGTCGCGTTTTGAACGCCATCAACCTGACGAGCCAAAAGTTTCTGCGCAGGATTTAGAAAATATGCGCGAAGAGATGACCTCAATCCGTCGTCTTTTAGAACATCAAGTTTCAGGACTCATGTGGCAAGAAGTTGAACGTCGTGAACCACTGCGAGCAATGCTGATTAAGCGCTTAGAACGTATGGGCGTATCACTCGATTTAGCTGACCAACTTGCTTGTTATATTCCTGAAGATACCCCACCACCTAAAGCTTGGAAAGCCTTGTTAGGCTTGGTTTCAGACCAAATTCCAGTGGTGAAACAGGACATATTAAAACGTGGTGGTGTTGTTGCACTGCTTGGCCCTACTGGTGTAGGCAAAACGACGACTGTCGCTAAGCTCGCTGCACGCGCTGCAATGGAGTTTGGCTCAGACAACGTAGCCCTTGTTACGACAGATACCTACCGAATCGGCGCACATGAACAGTTGTCGATTTACGGAAGAATTATGGGTTGTCCTGTAAGAGTCGCTAAAGATTCCAAAGAGTTAGCCGAAGTAATATATCAGTTGAGAAATCGCCGACTCGTTTTGGTCGATACCGCTGGTATGGGGCAACGTGATGTTCGTTTATCCGAACAGCTAGATACCTTGATGCAAGAGAGTGGAGAAGTGATTCATAGCTACCTTGTTCTACCTGCGACAGCGCAGAGAAAGGTATTACAGGAAACCATCGAACACTTCAGAAGAATTCCTCTTTCTGGATGCATCATGACTAAGCTCGACGAATGTTTGAGCTTAGGTGAGTTTGTCAGTGTAGTAGTGCAAAACTCATTACCTGTTGCTTACATCGCAAATGGACAGCGTGTTCCAGAAGATATTGTGCTTGCTCAGCCTAAATATATGGTGGCGAAGGCAAACGAATTACTAGAGAAGTCGACAGAAAATGAACCTCACTATTGGAATAGTGATTCAGAGAGATTCTAGGCGGCGTACAGATATGACGAATAAAATGATATATGACCAAGCAAGCGGCTTACGTCGCTTATCTCAGCCATCACTAACTAAAGTCATTACCGTGACTGGTGGTAAAGGTGGTGTGGGCAAATCAAACGTGACCTTAGGCATGGCTATCTGTATGGCTCGCGAAGGTAAAAAAGTCATGGTTCTGGATGCGGACCTAGGCCTTGCCAATATCGACGTAATGCTCGGCATTCGACCTAAGCGTAACCTTGGTCACGTGCTAGCTGGTGAATGTGAGCTTAAAGATGCTATAACTGAAGGACCATATGGAATTCAAATTATTCCGGCAACTTCAGGTACTCAGTCGATGACAGAGCTATCACATGCGCAACATGTGGGCTTAATTCGAGCGTTTGGTACGCTGGAAGAAGAGATGGACGTGCTTTTAGTCGATACAGCGGCCGGTATTTCTGATATGGTTGTCAGCTTTGCTCGCGCAGCTCAAGATGTTGTGGTTGTGGTGTGTGATGAACCAACCTCAATCACAGATGCATATGCGTTGATCAAACTTTTAAGCAGAGAACACCAAGTTAGACGATTTAAGATTGTTGCAAACATGGTGAGAAGTTATCGTGAAGGTCGAGAATTATTTGCTAAATTGACATTAGTCACAGAACGGTTCTTGAATGTGAGTCTCGAACTCGTAGCATGTATACCTCTGGACGATAATGTTCGTCAGGCAGTGAAGAGACAGCGTAACGTGGTGGATGCATTCCCACGCTCACCGGCTTCTTTGGCTATTAGCTCACTGGCAAACAAAGCAACGACCTGGCCGATACCGAAAACGCCGAGTGGTCATTTAGAATTTTTTGTTGAGCGGCTACTTAATCGATCAGAAACAGTAGAGGAACCATTTGGTGAATAAAGCGCTTACTTACAATCAATATGGAGCTTTGAACAGCCAACAGCTGTTTCTTGAGCAATATTCTGTATTGGTTAAGCGTATTGCACATCACTTGATTGGACGCCTGCCGCCCAACGTTTTGATTGACGACTTAATCCAAGCCGGGATGATTGGTCTACTTGAAGCTCAAAAGAATTACGATGGGAGTAAAGGCGCCAGCTTTGAAACTTATGCAGGAATTCGAATCCGTGGAGCTATGCTCGACGATATTCGACGCGGTGACTGGGTTCCGCGCTCGGTTCATAGACACAACCGAGAAATTAGCCAGGCGATCTCTGAATTAGAAGGAATACTAAATCGAGATCCAACCGATGCCGAAGTCGCGAAGCATTTAAACATGCCACTTGACCAGTATCATACGGTGTTAAGTGATATTAACTGCTCTCGAATTGTTGGCATTGATGACTTAGGTGTTTCGGACGACGCTATTTCCCCACTGGATGATGACGAGAACAACTCACCATTCCAAGGTGTTGCTGATGAATCGTTCCGTAAAGCATTAGTTGAGTCAATAAAATCACTTCCGGAGCGTGAAGCCTTAGTACTTTCGCTCTATTATGATGAAGAGTTAAACTTGAAAGAAATTGGTGAAGTCATTGGTGTGAGTGAGTCTCGAGTCAGCCAAATACTAAGCCAATCTATGCAACGTCTAAGAACAAAGTTAAGTTCTTGGACACAAAATGACTAAATATCACTGATTTCGAACTCAGTGGAGGCAATTTTGAATAAAAACATGAAGATCCTTATTGTTGATGACTTTTCAACAATGCGCCGTATCGTAAAGAATCTACTTCGTGATTTGGGCTTCAATAATACACAAGAAGCAGACGATGGTTTGACGGCATTGCCAATGCTCAAAAAGGGTGAGTTTGACTTTGTTGTAACAGACTGGAACATGCCTGGTATGCAGGGTATCGATCTGTTGAAACATATTCGCTCAGACGCTGAATTGAAGCATCTTCCTGTTTTGATGATCACTGCAGAAGCGAAACGCGAACAGATCATCGAAGCCGCTCAAGCTGGCGTTAATGGTTACATTGTTAAGCCATTTACTGCTGCAACTCTTAAAGAAAAATTAGAAAAAATATTCGAACGTCTATAAACACTTTTGCTAGGACGAAGGTGCTCTATTCATTACGCGTGTAAGGCTATATCAGAATGATTTCATTAGAAAAAGCCAAAGAACTCGTTGAATTGCTAGAGAATGGATTGCAAGACGAAGCGAATCTACTTCTAAAGCGAATCTTTGAGTCTGAACGTAACCCGATGTTTAAAGAGATCGGGGAACTGACCCGAGATCTGCATGATTCACTGAAGCAGTTCCAAATTGACGATCGGATTACAGAAATTGCAAAGGATGAAATTCCTGATGCAAGAACTCGGTTGAATTACGTAATAGAAAAAACGGAAGTTGCAGCAAACAAAACCATGGATGCCGTTGACCGTTGTATGCCTATTGCTGACAGCTTACATGAAACATTACTGCTTGTTCGCCCTCAGTGGAACGAACTCATGCGTGGTCAAATTGAATTCAACGAATTCAAAGCGTTGTGTCATCGTGTAGACGATCTGTTGTCTCAAGTTGAAGGTGACAGTAGCGAGTTGCGTGGTCAACTTACCGAAATACTGATGGCGCAAGACTTCCAAGATTTGACCGGTCAAATCATTCGCCGCGTGATTACTTTGGTTAACGAAGTAGAACAACGTTTAGTCGACATTTTGACGGCGTTTGGTAAAGAACAATCAGAACAACAGAAACAACAAATAGTTAGCGAGAAAAAAGCTTCTACTCAAGCGGAAGGACCAATTCTGAATCCTCATGAACGAGTAGACGCAGTCGCATCTCAAGACGAAGTAGACGATTTATTATCGAGTCTTGGTTTTTAGGGGTAACGTATGAGCTACGATTTAGACGAAGACATTCTTCAAGACTTTTTGGTTGAAGCAGGTGAAATCCTCGAATTGCTTTCTGAGCAATTAGTAGAGTTAGAAAATGACCCTGAAAACAAAGACCTGCTAAACGCAATTTTCCGCGGCTTCCACACAGTAAAAGGTGGTGCTGGCTTCCTGTCGCTCACTGAACTGGTTGAAACCTGTCACGGTGCAGAAAACGTGTTCGATATTCTGCGTAACGGTCAGCGCAGTGTTACTCCAAGTCTTATGGATACTATGCTCCGTTCACTTGATACGGTGAATGAGCAGTTCCGTGCAGTTCAAGATGGTGAACCACTGACTCCTGCTGATCCGGCACTCCTTGATGAGCTACATGATCTGTGTAAACCAGAGTCTGAAGATGCTCCTGCGGCTGTCGTAGAAGAACCTATCGTTGAAGAAGTGGTGATTGAAGAGCCAGTGATTCAAGCTCCTGTTCAATCTCAACCTGAAGAAAGTAAGCTATCAGCTGACTCTATAGACGAAATTACCCAAGACGAATTTGAAAAACTGTTGGATGAATTGCATGGCAAAGGCAATAGTCCAACAGCGAAGACAGAAGCTGCAGTTGAGCCTGCACAACCTAGCGTCGCTGCAAGTTCTGAACTGAGTGGCGATATTACGGACGACGAGTTCGAAAAGCTGCTTGATGAACTTCATGGTAAGGGTAAGAGTCCAACCAATAGCAGTGCTCCTCAAGCACCAGCGAAACCTGTTGAACCAAGTAAACCAGCTCAACCAGCTGCACCAAGTGCGGTTGGCGCAAACGGCGATCTGATGACTGACGAAGAGTTTGAAAAGTTATTGGATGAACTACACGGTGCAGGAAAAGGTCCATCTGTTGAAGAATTAGAGATGGCAACTCGTCCAGCGGTTGCTAAGCCACAGCCAGCAGCACCTGTCGCAGCTCCAAAAGCAGCAGCACCTAAAGTGGCAGCAGCAGAAAAGCCTGCGGCTCCTGCAGTTAAGCCAGTGGAAGAAAAACGCGAAGTAGCAGCAGCTAAGAAGCCTCAGGCACAAGCTGAAGCAACCGTACGTGTTGATACTTCAACTCTAGATATCATTATGAACATGGTCGGCGAGCTAGTATTAGTTCGTAACCGCTTACTCAGTCTAGGTTTAAATAGCAACGACGAAGAAATGTCTAAAGCAGTCGCGAACCTCGATGTTGTCACTGCCGATCTGCAAGGCGCAGTAATGAAAACGCGCATGCAGCCAATCAAGAAAGTGTTTGGTCGTTTCCCTCGCGTAGTTCGTGACTTAGCGCGTAGCTTAGACAAAGACATCGTTCTTGAAATGCGCGGTGAAGAGACAGACCTAGACAAAAACTTGGTTGAAGCACTAGCGGATCCTTTGATTCACTTGGTGCGTAACTCTGTTGACCACGGTATTGAAATGCCAGACGAGCGTGCTAAGTCCGGTAAATCTCCTACGGGTAAAGTGATTCTTTCTGCTTCACAAGAAGGTGACCATATCGAACTGGCTATCGTTGATGATGGCGCTGGTATGGATCCTCATAAACTTCGCTCTATCGCTGTTAAGCGTGGAATGATGGATGAAGATGCCGCTTCTCGTCTAACAGACAAAGAGTGTTTTAACTTAATCTTTATGCCTGGTTTCTCTAGTAAAGAGAAAATCTCCGACATCTCTGGTCGAGGCGTAGGTATGGATGTAGTTAAGACTGCAATTAACACACTCAATGGCTCAATCGACATCGATTCAGAATTGGGTAAAGGTACTAAGATCACGATTAAAGTACCGCTGACCCTAGCAATTTTGCCAACTCTTATGGTTGGTGTTGCGGGGCATCCATTCGCACTTCCTTTGGCAAGCGTAAACGAGATCTTCCACTTAGACTTGAGCAGAACTAACGTTGTTGATGGCCAGTTGACCATCATTGTTCGCGAAAAATCGATCCCGCTTTTCTATCTGCAAAACTGGTTAGCACCACAAGCAGGTCGAGTAGAAGCTCGTAAAGGTCACGGACATGTGGTGATTGTTCAGCTTGGTAGTCAACGTGTTGGTTTTGTAGTTGATACTCTTATTGGCCAAGAAGAAGTGGTTATCAAGCCATTGGATAAGTTACTACAAGGTACTCCAGGTATGGCTGGTGCAACAATTACCAGTGACGGCCATATTGCTTTGATTCTTGATGTTCCAGATCTACTAAAACGTTACGCAGCGGCTTCAAGAGTCTAAGTAAGAGTATAAATTTTAAGGAAAACTATGGCGATTAAAGTATTAGTTGTAGATGACTCAAGTTTTTTCCGACGCCGAGTAAGCGAAATCATTAACGCTGAATCGCGCCTTGAAGTCATCGATGTAGCAACTAACGGTAAAGAGGCGGTAGAAAAAGCCGAACGTCTAAAGCCAGATGTGATTACTATGGATATCGAGATGCCAGTGATGGACGGTATTACGGCCGTTCGTCAAATTATGGCATCCAATCCAACACCGATTTTGATGTTCTCTTCGTTAACGCAAGAAGGAGCGAAAGCTACTCTCGATGCGTTAGACGCGGGTGCTTTAGATTTCTTGCCGAAGAAGTTTGAAGACATTGCTAGAAATCGTGATGAAGCAGTAAGTTTATTGCAGCAGCGTGTTATTCAAATCGCAGCGAAAAAGAGCTTTATGCGTCGTCCACTGGCTTCTTCTCGTCCAGCTACACCGTCATCAGAGTCAACGACTACCAGCCCATTTGCTCGTACATTAGGTCGAACAACAACTTCAGCTCCAGCAGCTCCCTCTGCTAGACCTGCATCTGCTCCTGCACGCTTTAAATCGTCGGGTAAGAGCTATCAGTTGACGGCTATTGGTACTTCGACTGGTGGGCCAGTTGCATTACAAAAAATTCTAACTAAGTTGCCTGCGAATTATCCTCATCCGATCGTCTTGGTTCAGCATATGCCTGCGACGTTTACGGCTGCCTTCGCAAGTCGATTGAATACACTGTGTAAAATCGAAGTGAAAGAAGCGGAAGATGGCGATGTACTGCGTCCGGGCGTTGCTTATTTAGCGCCTGGCGGCAAACAAATGATGCTTGAAGGTCGCCCAGGTGCAGCAAAACTACGTATTCTTGATGGTGGCGAGCGCATGAACTACAAGCCATGTGTGGATGTGACCTTTGGCTCGGCGGCAAAAGTCTATAACGACAAAGTATTGTCGATGATTTTGACAGGTATGGGAGCGGATGGTCGTGAAGGTTCTCGCATGCTGAAGTCCGCAGGTTCGACCATTTGGGCACAAGATGAAGCTAGCTGTGTGGTTTACGGTATGCCGCAAGCTGTCGCGAAATCGGGTATTTCATCTGAAGATCTACCACTAGACCGCATCGCAGAAAGAATGCTGGTTGAAGTAGGTCTTGCATAAGGATATTTAATGATTGTTTGGAGCGTTGCAAACCAGAAGGGTGGCGTAGGTAAAACCACAACAACGATTACGTTAGCCGGTTTGTTAAGTAAACAAGGAAAGCGCGTATTGCTGGTGGATACTGACCCACACGCATCGTTAACGACCTATCTGGGTTATGACTCAGATAGCGTTCCAACCAGCTTATTCGATATGTTTCAATTAAAAGAGTTTAACGAGCAGAGCGTTAAACCACTGATATTGAAGACCGATGTTGAAGGTATTGATCTCATTCCTGCACACATGTCACTGGCGACATTAGACCGTGTGATGGGTAACCGCAGCGGTATGGGCTTGATTCTTAAGCGTGCACTAATGACTTTGCGTCAGCGTTATGACTATGTACTCATCGATTGCCCACCGATTTTAGGTGTAATGATGGTGAATGCACTGGCTGCGAGTGACCGTATTCTTATCCCGGTACAGACAGAGTTTCTTGCAATGAAAGGCTTAGAACGCATGGTGCGTACTTTGGCGATTATGCAAAAATCACGCAGTCGCGAGTTCAAAGTCACCATCGTACCGACGATGTACGACAAGCGTACTCGAGCGTCTTTGCAAACATTGACTCAACTTAAGAAAGATTATCCAGATCAAGTTTGGTCTTCAGCAGTTCCAATTGATACAAAATTTAGAGATGCGAGTCTGAAGCGCTTACCCGCATCCCATTTCGCCGACGGTAGTCGCGGCGTATTTGCTTATAAACAGTTGCTATTGTATTTGGAGAGGCTTGCTATTAATGAGTAGTAGCCATTCACTATCAAGTGAACAAGCATTAGATGATTATTTTACAGCCCTTCTTGAAGAAGAGCTGATAGAGCAGCCTGTAGAAAAGGAACCGGAACTGGTTCCTATGGTTCAATCTGTTCCAGAAAAGAGTTATTTGGATGATCCTCTAGATGGTTTACAAGAACTAGAGATGCCGAATCTGGAGGATGTACAACGTCTGTTAAGTCAGATGGAAGCTAGTAACCCAGTCGCAGAACTCGAACTTGAGCAGGTATTAGAACAAAACACTATTGATATACAGGTTGCGACTCAACCGATTGTTGAAGAAATTCAGGAATGGGATGTAGCAACTGACATCACAGAAGTTGAAACTGAAGCTAAAGTTGAAGTAACTGAGGTCGAAGTACCAGAAGTAACGATAGAAATTGAACCAGAGATTGTGGTTGAAGAACAAGTTGCTGTTGAACCTCAAACTCAATCCGGTGCTGCGGCGCTTGGTACATGGGAAACGCCTGTCAGAGAGCAGAATTTCCAAGTTCTATACTTCGATGTAAATGGTGTAACTTTTGCTGTTCCACTCGACGAACTAGGTGGCATCCACCGCAAGGCCGAACTAAACCATTTGATTGGTCGCCCTGCTTGGTACTTAGGTTTACAAACAAACCGTGACTCTCAACTGGATGTTGTAGATACTGCAAAGTGGGTTATGGCTGAAAAACTGCGTGATGACAGCTATAAAGAAGCGTACCAATATATTGTTATGTTGGGTGAGAGCATGTGGGGTCTAGCATGTTCTCAACTGTTGGGGACAGAAACGCTGAGCACTGAAAAAATTCGCTGGCGAGAACAAGTAGGCAAACGTCCTTGGCTCGCTGGTATGGTTAAAGAAAAGATGTGTGCTTTGATCCATGTTGAAGCATTGATAGCTATGCTTAATGCAGGGCTTGATGTAAAAGCATTAGATAAATAGCTCTGGATAAAATAATATTTTTGTCGGTAACGACTTAGAGAGGAAAAGGTATGTCTCAAGCTAACGGAGTTGAAGTTAGAAAAGAACACTCGAAGGACGAAGTACTTCAGTGGGTGACGTTCCAACTAGAAGAAGAAACTTATGGCATCAACGTAATGCAAGTACGTGAGGTACTTCGTTACACTGAAATCGCTCCAGTACCAGGTGCGCCAGACTATGTTCTTGGCATTATTAACCTGCGTGGTAACGTTGTGACTGTTATCGACACTCGTGCTCGTTTTGGTTTAATGCCAGGCGAAACTAGTGATAACACGCGTATCATCGTGATCGAATCTGAGCGTCAAGTAATTGGTATCCTAGTGGATAGCGTTGCTGAGGTTGTATACCTACGTTCTTCTGAAATCGATACCACTCCAAGTGTTGGTACTGATGAAAGCTCTAAGTTCATCCAAGGTGTAAGTAACCGTGACGGTAAGTTGCTGATCTTGGTTGATCTAAACAAACTGCTTTCTGATGAAGAATGGGATGAAATGGCTCATCTATAATGAATGAGTTGATGTCCTATGCATCTCCCATATTAGCGGGTGGTGTTGCACTGGTAGTAATGCTGATTGGTTTGGTGTGGGTTTGCCTGCGCCGAGCCATGATTCGTCAAGCGGATTATTTCAGACAACAACTTCGACATGCTGATAAAGAGCAGCAGAAAGTGAGCAAGCAAATGCTTGAAGTTCGCTCTGTTGTTGTTGGTTTGGGGAAAACAGTCAACGATCAACAAGACATTATCAAGCACTTGAATGACAGATTGAAAGAGCTTGAGAATGCAGACACCGATGCTCGTCTATACAGTAGAGCGAGCAAAATGGTGAAACTTGGCGCTGATCTTGATGAACTCATTGAAGAATGTGAGTTACCAAAAGCTGAAGCAGAACTGATGATGTCCTTGCAGAAAAAGTTGCAAGGAAAAGAGGCGATTCCGCCACTATCCAGCCATCCTGAGGGGAAAACGCGTGTTGTGCCCAATCGACCGCCAGTGAGAAAACAGTCCCGTTAAGTGAGACCGCATACATAAAAGGAAGCAAATAGCTTCCTTTTTTCGTTTTCCCAAATACCAATTTGTAACTACAAAGTGGTAAAAGAAAAAACAAATCGCTAAAAATTAACAGTTTCTTACTTAGTTTCGTGATTCGTAATACCCTTCTTCTATTTTGTCTAAACGGTGGTGTGTTAATATAGCAGCCCCTAATTTGTTATATAGAAGCTCATGCTGGAAGTTAACAATCTCACTGCAATCCGCGATGAAAAGGTGCTGTTCGAGCAACTATCATTCAATATCGACGCGGGCGAACTCGTTCAGATTGAAGGTCGTAATGGTACGGGTAAAACTACGTTACTCCGAATCATTACTGGACTTGCTGATCGCGATGAAGGTGAGATTTACTGGAATAACGTGAATATCGAAGAAGACAGAGACAGCTACCATTCCGATTTGCTGTTTTTGGGGCATCAGACCGGTATCAAACGTGAGCTTACTGCATTTGAGAACCTTCATTTTTACCAATCTGTTCACTCATCGAAAAACAGCAAAGATGATATCTACCAAGCATTAGTGCAGGTTGGATTAGTCGGTCGCGAAGATGTTCCAGTATCAAAGTTGTCAGCAGGGCAACAACGCCGCGTGGCGCTAGCAAGATTATGGTTAAGTGATCAGAAGTTATGGATTCTGGATGAACCTTTAACAGCCATTGATAAACAAGGTGTGAAAGTACTGGAAGCGCTGTTTCTAAAGCATGCTGAAAACGGCGGTATTGTTATTTTAACCACTCACCAAGATATGTTTGCTGACCACGACAAGTTACGCAAAATTAAGCTAGGAGACGCCTAATGTTTTCCACCATGGCGATGATCATTAAGCGTGAACTCCTAATCGCATTCCGACGTCAGGCAGACATTTTTAACCCACTGTGGTTTTTCATTATTGTTATTACGCTTTTCCCTCTCAGCATCGGTCCAGCGCCGGGTCTTCTAACACGTATTGCACCGGGAATTGTTTGGGTAGCAGCTTTGCTTTCTGCATTACTCTCATTAGAACGTCTGTTTCGTGATGATTTTCAAGATGGCGCTCTTGAACAAATGATGATCATGCCTGTGCCTTTATCTGTAGTTGCGTTGTCTAAAGTGATTGCGCACTGGTTACTGACGGGTGTACCTCTAATACTGATTAGTCCGCTTCTGGCTATCTTGTTGTCACTGAATTTTGACACTTGGCTAGGGGTCGTTGGGACCTTGCTGTTGGGAACACCAACACTCAGTTTTATTGGTGCAATAGGCGTGGCATTAACCGTAGGCCTGCAAAAAGGTGGTGTGCTGCTTAGCCTTGTAGTTCTGCCTTTGTATATACCGATTTTGATTTTTGCTACTTCAGCGATTGATGCTGCTTCTTTGGGAATGGCCTATAACGGTCAACTTGCCATATTAGCTGCCATGCTGGTTGGAGCTATGACGTTAACACCTTTTGCCATTAGTGCAGCATTACGAGTAAGTGTTAACTAACTTTTATTATTAGATTTGTATTTTTAGCCTAAATGTACATAAAAAACTTAACAGCAATAAGTTAAGTACTAGAAGCAAAGTGAGGATAAACAATGTGGAAATGGCTCCATCCCTACGCTAAGCCAGAATCTGCGTATCAATTATGCGGAAAGTTCTTTCCGTGGTTCACTGTGTTAGCTTTCGCCTGTTTGACAGTTGGTACTGTTTGGGGGCTTGCATTCGCTCCATCCGATTACCAGCAAGGTGATAGCTTTAGACTTATCTATATCCATGTGCCATCGGCGATTTGGTCGATGGGTGCGTATATGTCTATGGCGATCGCTGCGTTTATAGGGATTGTCTGGCAGGTTCGCTTATCTAATATGGCGGCTCTAGCCATGGCACCGATTGGCGCGGTATACACATTTATCGCTCTCATTACAGGGGCTGTATGGGGCAAACCTATGTGGGGGGCTTGGTGGGTTTGGGATGCTCGCTTAACATCAGAATTGATTCTTCTTTTCCTCTACTTAGGTGTTATTGCTCTTTATCACGCATTTGACGACCAGAAAACCGCTGCGAAAGCGGCTGGTATTCTTGCGATTGTGGGAGTGATTAACCTGCCAATTATCCATTTCTCTGTGGAATGGTGGAACACGCTTCATCAGGGCGCGACGATTACCAAATTTGAGAAGCCTTCTATCTCTTCAAGTATGTTATGGCCGTTGCTTCTAAATATATTCGGCTTTGCCTTCTTCTTTGGCGCTTTGACCGTTGCTCGTTTGAGAAACGAAATTATCAGCAAAGAGAGCCACCGTCCTTGGGTGATCGAACTTGCCCAATCTGAGAAAGGGGATTAACCATGCATTTTGAAACTTGGTCTGACTTTTTTGCAATGGGTGGCTACGCCAGTTATGTGTGGGGCGGTTTTGGTATTACCTATTTATCGATGGCCATTTTATGGTTTATGAGCATCAATCGCAGTAAAGCGCTAATGAAAGAAGTAAGAAATAAAATCAAACGTCAAGAGCGTATCGAAGCGGCTAAACATATGGAGAACACACTGTGAACCCAAGACGTAAAAAGAGGCTCAGTATCGTCCTCGCTATTCTTATTGGTTTAGGTACCACGACAGGTTTGATTCTTTATGCCCTAAGTCAAAACATGGACTTGTTCTATACGCCGACTGAATTAGTTCATGGCAAGGACGGTAAGAAGCCAGAGGTTGGTCAGCGCTTACGTATTGGCGGTATGGTAACTGTAGGCTCTGTTAAACGCGATCCTAATTCTCTAAAAGTCAGCTTTTTACTGCATGATGTCGGCCCATCGGTAACTGTGGTGTATGAAGGTATCCTTCCAGATTTATTCCGCGAAGGGCAAGGTATTGTCGCGCAAGGTGTTTTGGTTGATGCAACGACGGTAGAAGCTTTCGAAGTATTAGCGAAGCATGACGAAGAGTATATGCCGCCAGAAATTGCAGATGCGATGGAGAAGAACCATGCACCTCTGACTTACACGTCAGAACAAAAAGAAGGAAGTGGTCAATGATTGCAGAAATTGGTCACTTCGCACTTATCATTTCTTTAGGTTTGGCGGTACTGCTAAGCCTTTTACCTCTGGTTGGGGCGTCGCGCAACAACACCTTGCTGATGAACTCAGCTCGCCCATTAGCGTGGGGTATGTTCTCGTTTCTGCTATTGTCATTTGGTATTTTGCTTTGGGCTTTCTATACCAATGACTTCACGGTTAAATACGTAGCAAGTAACTCGAATAGCCTTCTGCCTTGGTATTATCGTTTAACTGCGGTTTGGGGAGCTCATGAGGGTTCTCTGCTACTTTGGGTATTGATTCAGGCTGCATGGACAGTGGCTGTGGCGAGCTTTAGTCGCGGTATGCCACAAGAGTCTGTTGCACGCGTGTTAGCAGTGATGGGTATGATTTCAGTGGGATTCCTGCTGTTTATCATCGTCACCTCAAACCCATTCCTACGCACGCTGCCATATTTCCCTATTGATGGTCGTGATTTGAACCCATTGCTACAAGACCCAGGCTTAATCATCCATCCACCGATGCTATACATGGGGTATGTTGGCTTCTCAGTAGCGTTCTCTTTTGCGATTGCGTCACTGATGACTGGTCGTCTTGATACTGCTTGGGCTCGCTGGTCTCGTCCATGGACAACAGCGGCATGGCTATTTTTGACCTTAGGTATCGTACTTGGTTCTTGGTGGGCGTATTACGAACTAGGCTGGGGTGGCTGGTGGTTCTGGGATCCGGTTGAAAACGCCTCTTTCATGCCTTGGCTTGCGGGTACAGCACTCATTCACTCTCTAGCTGTGACGGAGAAACGCGGCACGTTCAAAGCGTGGACTGTGCTACTTGCTATCTCTGCATTCTCGTTAAGTCTGCTTGGTACATTCTTAGTACGTTCAGGCATTTTAGTTTCCGTGCACGCATTTGCTTCAGATCCTGCACGCGGTATGTTCATTTTAGGCTTCCTTGTCTTTGTGATTGGTGGGTCTTTACTGCTGTTTGCCGTAAAAGGAGCGTCAGTAAGAGCGCGCGGTAACTATGAGCTGGTATCACGTGAAAACGCTCTGCTAGCAAACAACGTATTACTTATCACTGCACTGGTTGTGGTTCTTATTGGTACCTTGTTGCCATTGGTTCACAAACAGTTAGGTCTGGGCTCTGTATCAATTGGTGCGCCATTCTTCAATAGCTTATTTAGCTGGTTGATGATCCCATTTGCCTTGTTACTGGGTATTGGTCCTTTGGTGCGTTGGAAGCGCGATAATCTAGCTGGCGTAATCAAACCTTTAATCATCTGCGCGATTACCTCTTTAGTTTTGGCGGCAGCTCTTGTTTTCGTAACGGCTGAGCATTTTACTGGTCTGGCATTCATGGGCTGGGTAATGGCTTGGTGGATTATTCTGCTACACGGTTATGAAATTTACCAACGTGCTACTCACCGTCACAGCTTTATGGTTGGTGTGAAGCAAGTTCATCGTAGCCATTGGTCAATGGTATTGGGTCACATCGGTTTGGCTGTAAGTATCATTGGTATCGCGATGGTGCAGAACTACAGCATTGAACGTGACGTACGTTTAGCGCCGGGTGAACATTTCCAACTCAACGATTACGATTTCTATTTCAAAGGTTTGCTTGACCGTGATGGTCCAAACTACGACGGTTATGTTGCTCAGTTTGAAGTGACAAAGAGCGGCAAGTACATCAACACATTGAATGCAGAAAAACGTTTCTACAATACGGCTAAATCAATGATGACTGAAGCTGCAATTGATCGTGGTTTAACGCGAGATCTCTATATCGCAATGGGCGAACGTTTAGAAGGCAGCAACGCGTGGGCGGTGCGTTTGTACTACAAACCATTTGTACGCTGGATTTGGGCTGGTGGTCTATTGATGGTGATTGGTGGCATTCTCGCAATCAGCGATAAGCGTTATCGCTTTAGAAAAGCAGCAGTGAAGGAGGCTTAAATGAACAAAAAAATATTATTTATTCCTCTGGTTGTTTTTCTTGGTTTAGTGGCAATTTTCACTACACAGTTAGTTAGAAATGCCGGTGGTGATGATCCAACAAAACTGGAATCTGTGTTAGTTGGCAAAGAAGTGCCAGAGTTTCGTTTAGAAGATCTTGCCGAACCGGGCAAGCTTTACGATCAGGCTATCTTTCGTGGTGAACCACTGTTGCTCAATGTGTGGGCAACATGGTGTCCAACGTGTTATGCCGAGCACCAATATCTGAATCAGCTTGCAGGCCAAGATGTGAAAATCATCGGTTTAAACTATAAAGACCAGCGTGATAAAGCTGTCCAATGGTTAAACGAGTTAGGCAATCCATATCTAATCAGTCTGTTTGATGGTAACGGTATGCTGGGCTTGGATCTGGGGGTTTATGGGGCACCTGAAACGTTTCTTATTGATGCTAATGGAGTGATCCGTTATCGCCATGTCGGTGATGTAAACCCAACAAACTGGAAACAGACTCTCGCACCTATTTATGAGCAGCTATTGCAGGAGGCGAAGAAATGAGAGCTAAGCTATTTGCTTTAGTTGCTTCCGTAGTGCTGTCTTTTTCAGTTGTTGCCGCGATTGATGTTTATGATTTTGAGACGCCTGATCAGGAGGCTCAATTTCACGAATTAAGTAATACGCTACGTTGTCCTAAGTGTCAGAATAATTCCATTGCTGATTCTAATGCGGCACTGGCGCAAGATTTGCGTCAGAAAGTCTACGAGATGACTAAGCAAGGAAAATCAAAAGACGAAATCGTCGATTACATGATTGCCCGCTACGGTAACTTTGTTACCTACAATCCCCCATTAACAGCTTCAACAGCCATTTTATGGCTAGCGCCTCTGTCTGTATTGGTGGTCGGGTTTATTGTGATAGTTGTTCGAACCAAACGTCGCAAAGTCAGTGTTGAAACGGGTGAATGGGACGAGAGCAAAGAACAACGCTTAAAAGCCTTATTAGAAGAAGATAAAGACGGAGATAAGCAGTAATGACTTTATTTTGGGTATTAACGCTAATCCTTGTCGCTATTGCGTGTGTTTTTGTCGCAATTCCTTTGTTAAAACCAAAAGCTAATAATGATGCAGCGCTGCGTGATGAACTCAACAAAGCTTTCTATAAAGATCGCCTTGCTGAGCTAGCTGTAGAGGCTGATGAAGGTTTAGTGGATGATCAACAAGAGTTAGTCGCTGATCTTAAGCAATCTCTGCTCGACGATATTCCTAACGAATCCAACAAAGCAGAAGAACGCTCATTGTCGACGATGATGGTTCTTGTCCCTTCGTTGATTCTTGTGGTGGCACTGAGTTATGCCTTGTATGCAACCTTCGGTAACTACCAGAAAGTGAAACACTGGCAAGACATTAGCCAGAATCTTCCTGAACTTTCTAAGAAGCTGATGAATCCGCAAGGGGTTGAGCTTACAGACAAAGAAATGGAAGATTTAACGTTAGCCTTAAGAACACGTTTACATTACGAACCTGAAGATTCAACAGGATGGTTACTGTTAGGCCGTATAGGTTTGGCGAATCGTGATATGGAAACGGCCATTGGAGCGATGAAAAAAGCCTATGCGCTTGAACCACAAGACGGGGATATTAAACTCGGTTACGCACAGGCTTTAATGCTTTCCAATGACGAGATGGATCAACAAAGCGCGCGTACTTTGTTGAATAAAATGTTGAAAGCGGACTATGTTGATTTACGTGTCTACTCTCTACTCGCATTTGACGCATTTGAACGTCAAGATTTCCCGACGGCAATTGCCCATTGGCAATCAATGCAAGAGATGATCGGGCCTAATGATGCTCGCTATGAAATGTTGTCACGTAGTATTGCCAGTGCGAAAGCTAAGATGGAACCTGCAACGCTGGATGACCATGCTGTTTCAGTCACCATTTCGCTAGGTAATGAGGTAGTACTTCCTCAGCAGGGTGTAGTGATTGTTTCAGTGCATTCTGCTGATGGTGCTCCAATGCCAATTGCAGCCGCAAGATACCCATTAGGCAGTTTCCCATTTACGGTTATTTTGGATGATTCAAACAGCATGATGCAGGGGCGTAAGTTGTCTGATCTACAGTCGCTGATTGTACGTGTGCGTGTGGACTCTGACGGTAACGTTGCAACCAGAGATGGCGATTGGTTTGGAGAAAGCCAAGTCGTTGAATTAGGAAGTTCGGTAAAGGTTGAAATCAATAAGCAGTTTTAATACTGTAACTTAATAAAAACAACAAAGGCCAATGTTTACATTGGCCTTATGTCGATTGGTTAAGGAAATAATAATAATGATCAGCCGATTAACAAGGATTGTCTTACTAAGCTTAATGGTTGTCATCACGGGGTGTAGCTCTGTTCCTGATGATCAAAGTGCGTCAGATTCTCAAGTCAATGATCCTCTCGAAGGGTTTAACCGTGCTATGTGGTCATTTAACTATGATTATTTAGACCCTTATTTTGTACGTCCTGTTTCTCTTGCATATGTAGAATACACGCCAGATCCTGTGCGCCATGGTATCGCCAACTTCCTTTCTAACCTTGATGAACCATCGAGTATGATCAACAACCTGTTGATGGGCAATGGCAGCAAAGCTCTTGATCACTTCAACCGCTTCTGGATTAACTCAACCTTTGGTTTGCTAGGGTTGATAGATATTGCCTCTGAAGCAGGAATTACCAAACATGGTGAAAAAGCTTTTAGTGATGCTATCGGGCATCATGGTGTCGGTAAAGGCCCTTATGTGATGATTCCGGGCTATGGCCCTGTAGTGGTTCGGGAAGCTGGAGATGTTGTTGATGGACTATATGCGCCACTCTCGTATTTAAACATCTGGGCTTCACTCGGCAAATGGGCGTTGGAAGGTATGGAAACTCGCGCTGCATTGGTAAACCAAGAAGCGTTATTAGAGAACTCGCCAGATTCTTACTTGTTTACCCGCGCTGCGTATTTGCAACGCAGAGATTTTACTGCAGAGGTGGAAACCACGACAGAAGTGGATAACAAAGAGGAAGACTACCTTGATTCCTATATTGAAGAAGGTTTCTAAACAAAGCTCACCGCAGTAGTTACGCTGACATTACGCGTCCGCTGAAATACTCATTCGCAACAATGTATTCCGTGTTGCGAATGAGATCGTCCTGGACTTCTGCCCAATGATTTTTTTGCTTGCTTGATGAAATCATAGGTACAACACCACCCACTCGAATATTGAAAGGAACGAGTTCCTTTGCCCAGCTTTGAGTAAATCCAGACACCATACACGTTGCATTCTCAATACCAGAAAAGTCTTGGCTTTCATTGAGTGAAATTACATTCACAATCACGCCTTTGATCTGGTGTTGACGCATTCGTTCAGTACACACTTGTCCAAATGAAAATAGCGAAGAAGCCATTAACGCGAGACTTTGAATAAATAATTCCGTCGGTTTTTCATCAATTAGGGAAGGCATAGGGGATGAAGGCCAGTTATTAATAAGAACATCTGGCACTGTGTGATAACTCGACTCAATGTTGTCGAGCATGGTACTCAAGCTCTCTGGTGAATAATCGCGAAGGTGATAGCAGTCAACGTGATTTGACAGCTCTTTGCAGTGGCTAAATGTTTCAAACAAACCTTGTTTATCGCTATCACACAAAATCACAGTTGCGCCAAGGCAGGTGAAATGTGTCGCTAGCGTACGTCCCAACTGTGAGCTTGCTGATGTAATTAAAACAATGGCGCTTTTAATTTCCATAATGCGCACCTTCTGCTGTGTCTTTAGTTATTCTGCTTAACTTTCGAACTGTAAGAATGGGCGAAGCATGTGACACTTTGTGTGAAAGAACTCAAATAAAAGGTCTAGATTTGATTGCGCGTTACCAATTTGGGCTGTGTTTCACACAATGTGGTAATCCAATGAGAATCGTCGCACTAAATTTGAGTTCAGAGCTAAGTTTGTGCACGTAGCTGATCGTGACGATAAGCAGTAGTGAGCTTATTGTAGAGATCATAAGGCAGTGTCTTAGGCGGTGACTTAACCGCCAGATGCCGTCGCTCATGCCCAGATAAGTTTAGATAAACATCTTCTGGCAGATCTTGAGTATCTTCTGGTAAGTAGGTTAGCACTTCAGGAGTCAGGTAGTGACAGAGTTTAGCACTTGCAAGCCCACCATGATGAAAGAGCTCAGCTTGCCGAGCGGATACCGCATAAGAGCTTTGGTCATTGCGCAGAGATTGTGGCGCAGCAAGTTCAAAACGCTCCCTAAGAAGTTCATCGGTCGTTTGAGGTTGCTCAATAAGCTCAACGGGCGTGTTATCCCTGACATCGTTTGAGAAGAGAGCGACAAGCAAAGAAAAATCGGCACGTCGTCCCTGATGGACGGCATGACAAATCCCTGAACCTATGTTCAGTTCATTGATGATTCCTGCCTTATCTAAAGTATGTACTTGCATTTTGCTCTCCGCTTGATGCACTTATAACGGCAACGGACGCAAAATCTTTAGTTATTACCTCAACTAAAAAACAAAAAAAGCCTGCAAATCTGCAGGCTTAGGATTGTTTATTTTGTAATCACCGCTAGGGCAATTAACCATTACTTAGCTAGGTTAGCAGCTACGAATTCCCAGTTAACTAAAGCCCAGAAACCGTTCATGTAGTCTGGACGTAGGTTACGGTAGTCGATGTAGTACGCGTGTTCCCATAGGTCAACAGTTAGAAGTGGAGTTACACCTTCTTCTGTGATTGGAGTTGCTGCGTTAGAAGTGTTAACGATAGCTAGAGAACCGTCAGCTTTCTTCACTAACCAAGTCCAAGAAGAACCGAAGTTGTTGATTGCTGAGTCAGTGAATTTTGCTTTGAAATCTGCGAAAGAACCGAATGCTGCATTAATTGCTTCAGCAACTGCGCCTGTTGGTTCGCCACCTGCGTTTGGCGCTAGACAGTGCCAGTAGAAAGTGTGGTTCCAAACTTGAGCTGCGTTGTTGAAAACACCGCCAGTAGAAGTTTTGATGATCTCTTCTAGAGTTTTGCCTTCGAATTCAGTTCCTGGTACTAGGCCGTTTAGCTTAACCACGTAAGTGTTGTGGTGCTTACCGTAGTGGTACTCAAGAGTTTCTGCAGAGATATGTGGTTCTAGTGCGTCTTTTGCGTAAGGAAGAGCTGGTAGTTCAAATGCCATTGCTCGATTCTCCATATAGGTGAAGAGAGAGAACTCTCTCGATTGCTTCCAATGTCGTTTTTGTTTTCGTCGGTACGACTGACTGTTTGCTATTTTAGCAACTTTTTACTTTATTAAAACCCCAATTCATAATAAAAGTGTTTTATATCAGAACAAGATGTACTAAGGCGGTATAAACACAAATCCTATATCTGCCATAGGTCAATGGCCTGATAGCCCACAAAAATAGTAGGCTAAGGTTTTAATAATTTCGAATGATATGGTGATGAAGAACTTTAAAGTCCATACTGATAATGTGCTTTTTATTCTCATTTAATGATTTAGAATATGGGGCATCAAGTACGAACCCCATTAAGAGGAAGCAATGGAAACCATCGATAAGATCAAACAGCAAATTGAAGAAAACGCGATCCTTCTTTACATGAAAGGCTCACCTAAGCTACCAAGCTGTGGTTTCTCTTCTCAAGCAGCACAAGCTCTAATGGCTTGTGGTGAAAAATTTGCGTATGTAGACATTCTACAAAACCCAGACATTCGTGCTGAATTACCTGTTTATGCTCAATGGCCAACTTTCCCACAACTTTGGGTTGAAGGTGAGTTGATTGGCGGTTGTGACATCATTTTGGAAATGTTCCAAAAAGGTGAACTTCAACCTTTAATCAAAGAAGCGGCAGCTCGTTCTGCAAGTAACGAAGAATAATACTGTTTAAATTTACAGTTTTTCTTGATTTACTAAGGCCACATTCGATAATGTGGCCTTAATTTTTTCCGTCACTTGTAACGATACTATGAGCCGATTATTCATCGCTGAGAAGCCGAGCCTAGGTCGGGCAATCGCAGATGCATTGCCAAAGCCACATAAAAAAGATCAGGGTTTTATTCAATGCGCAAACGGCGATGTGGTGACTTGGTGTATCGGACATTTACTTGAGCAAGTCGAACCGGATGTTTACGACGAACGCTATAAAAAATGGAATTTGGCCGATTTACCTATAGTGCCGCAGCAGTGGCAATTAAGACCTCGTAAAACCGCCAGTAAGCAACTTAGCGTTGTCAAAAAACTGATTAAAGAGCACAGTGAAATCATTCACGCTGGTGACCCTGATAGAGAAGGGCAACTGCTGGTGGACGAAGTAATTGAATACTGCAAAGTCGCGAGTAATAAAAAAGCGTCTATTCAACGCCTTCTAATTAGTGATCTCAATTTGCCGGCGGTAAAGCGCGCTCTTTCAAGCATGCGTAGCAACCGAGAATTCATCCCACTTTCTGTTTCCGCTTTAGCACGCTCTCGCGCTGATTGGCTGTATGGTATGAACATGTCACGTGCTTACACTTTACTTGGGCAAAAAGCTGGTTATCAGGGCGTGTTGTCGGTGGGAAGAGTACAAACACCGATTCTTGGGTTAGTCGTTCGTCGTGACGAAGAAATTGAAAACTTCATTCCCCGTGACTATTTCACCTTGCATGCGCTTATTCCTTATCAAGACAGTAACGGCGCTTTTGATATTCGCGCTCGCTGGAAACCGAGTGAAGCTTGCAAGCCTTGGCAAGATGAAGAGGGAAGAGTTCTCAATCGTAAGCTGGTTGAAAATGTCGCCCAGCGTATTGCAGGGCAACCTGCAAAAGTTGTTGAGTCTGAGCAGACTCAAACCAAGCAATCAGCGCCATTGCCGTATTCGCTTTCAGCATTACAGATTGATGCTGCCAAACGCTATAACATGAGTGCGCAGCAGGTACTTGATACTTGTCAGAGCCTATATGAAAAACATAAGCTGATTACCTATCCTCGTTCCGATTGCCGTTACTTACCGAAAGAGCATTTAGCCCAGGCTAGCTCGGTCGTCGACACAATTGCTAATAATGCGAAAGATCTTGTTTCAGCAGTCTCTGGCGCAAATTTGTCTTTGAAATCTAAAGCTTGGAATGATTCGAAGGTCGATGCTCACCATGCGATCATCCCTACACCTAAAAAGGCTTCTGTGAATGCACTTTCAAGCTACGAGATGAACGTATATCAGCTGATTGCGCGTCAATATCTGATGCAATTCTACCCGCCTGCAATCTATGCCGAAGCTAAGCTAGTTTTCGATATTGCTGGTGGTGTTTTTGTTGCCTCTGGCCGTCAGCTAGTCTCTGCTGGTTGGAAAACCCTAACGGGTAAATCAGAAGAACAAGATGAAAGTGTCGATACCGTGCCACCGTTGCCTGTTGGTGCCGAACTCACCTGCCGAGAAGGTGAAATTAAGGATAGAAAAACAGAGCCGCCCAAGCACTTTACTGAAGCTACGCTATTACAAGCGATGACAGGTATAGCTCGTTTTGTCGAAGACAAAGAGCTAAAAAAAATATTAAGAGAAACTGATGGATTAGGAACAGAGGCAACTCGCGCGGGAATTTTGGATACTTTGTTTAAGCGCCAGTTATTAAAACGCGACGGTAAAATTATTCGAAGTACGCCTGCGGGTCGGGGGTTAATTCATGCTCTACCGAGTGACTCTACTTATCCGGATATGACAGCGCATTGGGAACACCAACTGCAAGCGATGGCTGAAAGAGGCCAAGCTTATCAGCCTTTTATGCATGCGCTTCAAGAACGTATTGATCAACTCATGTTTCAAGTAAAAACGGGTCCAGTACCTGAGTCATTGCGATCACTACCAGCGGTAGAACGCCCAGCTTTTAAGCGGAAAAAGCGCAGTTATACCAAAGGTAAACCTAGAGCAAATGGGGCATCTTAATGAATACTTTACGCAACTATCAAACTCTATATCTAGAATCTATCTGCCGAATTAATTAGTGCCCATCATGATTCCTTTGGTCTATCACTCAATCTATTCTCAGTTGCCATTACCTGATGGTCATCGATATCCAATTAACAAGTATCGGCTGTTATTTGAAGCTATTGTGGAGAAGCAAACAGCCAGCCCTGATTGGAAGGCAGCATTCCAGTTCTTTGAACCGAGTCCTTTGACTTTGGCTGAGGTGAAACAGACTCACCAAGCGGATTATGTTGATGAACTGACATCAGGAACACTTCCCGCTGCCAAGATGCGACGCATCGGATTTCCTTGGAGCGAAGCACTAATAGAACGAACCTTGACGTCTGCTGGGGGCACATGCCTAACGGCTGAGCTGGCTTTAAAGCATGGTAAAGCATTGCACTTGAGTGGTGGTTATCACCATGCTCATAAAGACTTCGGCAGTGGTTTTTGTCTGTTCAATGATTTGGTGTTGGCGGCTCAGTATGCTTTAGAGCGCTTTGATATTGATAAAGTGTTGATCATTGATAGCGACGTGCATCATGGCGATGGTACGGCAACGCTTTGTTCAGAACGTGATGACATCATTACGCTTTCATTTCATTGTGAGAAGAACTTTCCCGCTCGCAAGCCAGAATCGAATCTAGATGTTGCGCTTCCCAGAGAAACAGGTGACGAGGAATTTCTCAGTCATTTCAAATCGGTGGTGGAAATGGCGGTTAACCTCTACCAACCAGACCTTGTCATTTATGATGCGGGTATCGACATCCATTGTGATGATGAACTTGGGTATTTTAACGTTTCAACAGATGCGATTTACCAGCGGGATTGTTTCATGATGCAACTTACGCAGAGCAAAGCGATACCTATCGCTTGTGTGGTCGGTGGTGGCTACCGAAGCGATCATCAAACGCTAGTGCCTATCCACATGCAATTATTTGAAGCAGCGTTAAGTACAACACTGTAGCAGAAACAAAAAAGCCACTTTAAACAGTGGCTTTTTATCATTCATCAAATAAATTGCTTTTTACAATGTGGCAAACGCTTTGGCAACGCGTTCAACGTTTTGCTCGTTGAGACCTGCAAGGCACATACGACCGCTGTTGATAAGGTAAATCGCGTGTTCGTTGCGTAGTGTTTCTACCTGCTGTTGGCTAAAACCAGTGTAGCTGAACATGCCTTTCTGTTTAATCAGGAAGCTGAAGTCTGATTCAGGACGTAGCACTGTTAGCTTGTCGTGTAGCGTTTTACGCATTGTTTCAATACGAGTGCGCATACCTTCCACTTCACCAAACCACATGTTTTTAAGTGATTCGGTATTCAATACATTCGATACCACTACAGCACCATGCTTAGCTGGGCTAGAGTAGTTGCGACGCACTGTCGCTTTCAGCTGACCTAAAACGCGAGAGGCTTCCTCGTCATTGCCACAAACCACTGAAAGGCCGCCAACACGCTCACCGTAAAGAGAGAATGTTTTTGAGAATGAGTTGCTTACAAAGCTGACTACATCTTTTTCTAATGCAATTTTACGAATGACGTACGCATCTTCCCCAATACCTTCGCCATATCCCTGATAAGCCATATCGAAGAAAGGAATCAGTTTGTTATTCTTAAGCACGTTAATCACTTGATCCCACTGTGCGTTGGTTAAGTCCACACCGGTAGGGTTATGACAACATGGGTGAAGCAGTACAATACTCTGTTCTGGCAACGAACCAATGGTGGATAGCATGCCATCAAAATCAAGCATTTTTGTTTCTGGGTTGAAGTAAGGGTAAGTATTTACTTCGAAACCTGCACCGGAAAAAATGGCATTGTGGTTTTCCCACGTTGGGTTGCTTACCCAAACTTTTGATTTTGGAAAATAGTGATGAAGGAAATCCGCGCCAATCATTAATGCGCCTGAGCCACCCAAAGATTGAATAGTTGCTACTCGTTTTTCTTCAAGGGCAGGGTGTTTTTCACCAAATACTAATTCTTGTACTGCAGATCGGTATTGAACTAAACCATCCATTGGAAGGTAAATACAAGGCTGGCTTTCAGCTTGAGCTAGCTGTGCTTGAGATTGAGCGACAGAATCTAATGTCGGGATTTTGCCGTTTTCATCATAGTAAAGACCAATACTTAAGTTCACTTTTTCAGATCTGTCATCCGCCATAAACTGTTCCATAAGGGACAGAATTGGGTCTCCTGCATAAGCGGTTACATGGTTAAGCACAGAAATTCTCCTTAATTAATTTGTTACTTGATAACGATCTGAACGATGGTTTAATCCGATGATAAGGTTGAGCACTAGTCCGCATAAAATGGAAAGAGCGAGTTCGTAGTATCCAACAACGGATAGCGACACTAACATAATTGTCACGTCGACAGCCATCAAAAACCAGCCTGCTCGCAAACCTATTTTGTCTTGCAGATATAAGGCGAGAATATTAAAACCGCCGAGGCTCGCTTTGTGGCGAAATAGAATGATAAAGCCTGTACCGAAAAGGAAGCCACCAAATACAGCCGCATACAGAGGGTTGACGTTACTGATTTGAATAAACTGTGCTTGAGTGTTGGTAAAGAAGGAAACTAAACCCACTGCCGTGAAGGTTTTTAGGCAAAATAGCCAACCCATACGTCGAATGGCCAAGTAGTAGAACGGTAGGTTGACCAGAAAGAAAATGGTTCCGAACTCAATATGGAAGTTGTAACTTAGAAAAAGTGATAATCCAGCTGTGCCGCCAGTTACCATTCCCACTTGTTTTAAAAAAAGTACGCCAAATGATACTAGGCTTGTTCCCATCAATAGCGCAAACGCGTCTTCAAACCATTTGTGGTTTGTGTTTGCAACTGCTGCCTCAGACATCTCTCTATCCCTAAAATATAAATGTTAAGCAAATGCATAAAATGTGCGTAATTAATATCACAGTGAAAAATATGTGCAATTAAAAACTTAAATATGAATTTTATGTGCGTAATTATTTAATTTGTTGCACCAAATGTGTAATGAAAATATCCAATTTGGTGCAATATAGTCTTAGTGATCGAAGAGACTACCGTGTTCTTTTACCCTTTCTAGAACAACAGAAGTTTTAATGTGAGAGATGAGTTGAGTGGTAAATATGCGATTGATGAGGTCGTTTAGCATGTCTAAATCGGAGACGAGGCATTTGATTAAATAATCAGATTCGCCTGTCGTTTTGAATACATCAATAATTGAGGACTCATTATTTATAAAAGTCAGAAAGTTATGTGTCTTCGCTGTCTCATGGTTAAGCAATTTTACTTCGATGATGGCGATAACTTCTTGGTGTAAAGCTTTAGGCGAAAGTCGAGCGTGATAGCCCAAAATGAGTTTGTTGTTTTCTAAAGTAATTCTTCGGCGGGAGCATTGTGATGGAGATAACCCAATTATCTCGCTAAGCTCTTGATTTGTTAGACGTCCATTGTCTTGCAGCAGTTGCAGTATCTTTACGTCGTAATCGTCCAATTGATTGGTCATGTAAAGCGATTCTCCTTTTCAATAGGAGAGGGAGTGTAACAACTCCGTTTTAGCCACACCATAGTTCATTTTGATAAGTTCAATTTTAGCTGGCATAGGAATTGCCTTAGGGCTGATGGTTTGCATTGAAATCAAAACCTCTTTGGCTTTTGGATTTCAAAATCATCATCACTATTTTTTTGGAAAATTCTATGAAAGGACACTCTCAACCTGACAATTTGCATCGAGGTTTGAAAAACCGACATATCCAGTTGATTGCTCTCGGTGGTGCTATTGGTACAGGTTTATTTTTAGGGATAGCTCAAACAATTCAAAGTGCTGGGCCTTCAGTTCTGTTGGGTTACTCAGTTGCAGGGTTTATTGCCTTCTTGATTATGCGTCAACTGGGAGAAATGGTAGTGGATGAGCCGGTTGCAGGTACATTCAGCCATTTCGCGAAACAATACTGGGGCGATTTCGCTGGCTTTATGTCTGGCTGGAACTATTGGGTTCTCTACATACTTGTTGGTATGGCTGAGCTCACTGCTGTAGGTATTTACGTTCAATACTGGTGGCCGGAGATTCCGAGTTGGGTATCGGCACTGGTATTTTTTGTTTTGATTAATGCGATTAACCTAACGAACGTAAAAATGTTCGGTGAAGTTGAGTTTTGGTTCTCGATCATCAAAGTCGCAGCCATTGTTTGTATGATTGCTTTCGGGGTGTATCTACTTACAACTGATAGTGGCAATCCTGAGTCTTCAATTTCCAACCTTTGGACGCAAGGCGGCTTTATGCCAAATGGTCTTTCAGGTTTGACGATGGCTATGGCAGCAATCATGTTCTCTTTTGGTGGATTAGAACTTATCGGTATTACAGCCGCTGAAGCTGAGAATCCTGAGAAAAGCATCCCTAAAGCAACAAACCAGGTTATCTACCGAATCCTAATTTTTTATATGGGTTCATTGGTTGTTTTGCTATCGCTTTATCCTTGGCAGAAAGTGGCGGAAGGGGGAAGTCCGTTTGTAATGATATTCCATGCACTAAACAGTGAATGGATAGCCAATATCCTCAATATCATCATTTTGACTGCTGCTTTATCCGTCTATAACAGTTGTGTTTACTCAAACAGCCGTATGTTGTTTGGTCTTGCAAAACAAAAAAATGCACCACAAGCGCTGTTAAAGGTGAACAAGCGGGGTGTTCCATTTATCGCTCTTGCGGTTTCGGCCATTTCTACTGGTATGACAGTGGTCGTGAACTATTTTATGCCTCATGAAGCTTTTGGTTTTCTAATGGCTCTTGTTGTCGCTGCGCTAGTTCTAAACTGGGTAATCATTTCGATTACTCACATGAAGTTCAAATTGAGCAAAATTAAACAACGTCAAAAGACGCTGTTCCCATCATGGGGCTACCCAATAACTAACTGGGTTTGTTTGGTTTTCTTGTGTGGCATCTTAGTTGTGATGTTTATGACTCCGGGTATGCGCTTGTCTGTTTATCTTTTACCTGTGTGGATGGTTGTAATGGCAGCTGCATATCAATGTAAGAAGCGTTACACCGAGAAAGGCGAAGAGCAGCTAACAACCGCTGAATCATCAGTCTAGTTTCTCTGGTATTAGTTAAAGCAAATCACAGCCGCAGTTTTTCTATGAGAAGCTGCGGTTTTTTCATTTGCTAATACGAGTATCGGTAAAGCGGAACAACTCTGTTGTTCACTCCCGCTTTCCCATCAGGAAAGCTTATTCAGTAGAAGTGGTTGCTGGTGGATTATTAGTCAGTGATTGAGAAGTTCAGCGTGGAGAAATAAATCATTCTGCGTAAGTATTTTCCTGTTTTGTCAGCCCTTATCTTACGTAGTAAAACCATCTGATACTATGAGCCTCGGAGGGGTTCATATGTCTTTAAGTTTCAAAAATTACACTGTTCTTGTCGCTGATGATTCTAGATTAGTGACGGGGAGCATTACAGCTTTGCTGAAACAGCTTGGTTGCGAGCAAGTTCATTGCGCGTATAAGCCGTTAGATGTGCTTGCGAAATGTAGGCAGAACCAGTTTGACTTCATTATTTGTGATTACAATTTCCAAAGCCAGATAAACGGATTTCAGCTGCTCGAAGAACTGAACCACTTAAACCTCCTTCCGGCTCATACCGTCTTTATGTTTCTTACAGGCGAAAATGACTTGCGCGTTGTTCGCTCTATTATTGATGCGGAACCAGATGACTATTTGCTCAAGCCTTTCAAAAAGCAGTTTTTTATCGACCGTTTGACACATGCCGTGAAGCGCAAATTAGCCCTATTACCTATTTATGAGCAGCTCATCAAGCATGATTACTACGGAGTAATAGAAGCATGTAAAGAGTGTATAGAGACTCGACCTGAATACTTTAAACTGATCCGAAAATTTAAGGCTAATGCTCTTGTTCGTTGTAAGGAATACCACAGTGCTCGAACAGAATATGAAGAGATGCTCAGTGAAGATAATTTTGATTGGATCAAAACCGCGCTCGCAAACACGTTTATAGAAACCGATGAAGTTAATCGAGCAAAAGAAATCCTCGAAACCGTCAAGAGCAAGGATGAAAACCCTTATTATCACGATGAAATGTCGAGCATCGCTGTGCTGAATAATGATTTGCCTCAAGCTATCAATCACCTAAAGCAATCAGCAATGTTATTAGATTCTGGCGCTGAGCGAGAGCTAGTGATTGCTAACTTATCATTAGCAAATCAGAATTATGACGACGCCGTTACCTATATGACGCGTTACTACGAGAAGAACAGAAACACCTTTAGAGGGAATGTTTATACTCAGCTCAATTTGGTTCGTTGCTATTTGTATAAAGCTGAAGGCATAAAAAATAAAAGCCTGTTTGAACGCCAATTGCAGACTTTGAATCCGATGATTGATGAAATAAGAAAGCGAGCTAGCCTTGAACATGTCCACCGCTTGATTATTTCTCATATTGCATTGATTCGAGGTGATCTCAAGTCAGCTATCAACGAGCTCAAACCGGTGATGCAGCATATAAAAAGCATGCATTTCTATGACATATACCATCTAGGGTATCTCCTAGAGCAGTGCTCATATTTCAATGAAGTAAAGCAAATACTCCCTCATTGCCGCGTGGCTATGGATAATAACCAACACCCAAGCATTTTGCGTAGCCAAACACATATGCTGCTGCGCTTTGAATCACGCTTACAGAGCGCGATTGAGGAAATTGAGTCACTACGCAAGCAAGTTACTGATGCTGTAATTCCGTCTGGTGACTCAGAGGCTATGACGCAATACATTGACCTCTATTTTCGACTACATGAGCTTTCACCAAACTCAAGAAGGCTATGTTTGGCTATCGTGAAATTTATAGCTCAATGTCCTTTTGCGTACGACGGGAATTATAAGATTTTCGACAAGATAAAAGAGTGTCACGAAGTAATCGTTAAATTATCGGCAGAAGAGGAGCTGGGAGACTCAAGTTATTTATCGCAATATGAAATCGCCAAAAAGAACATATCTTTAGTTCTTGAGAAATAGAGAAGCATTTGGGCTCTATTTTATTTTGATAATGAGCAGAAAAAAGCGATCAATAGTCGAACGAATTCTAGTTGGTCGTTATAGGATACGAATCTCTGTAAATGAAATTCTTATGAGTTAGAAAAGAAAAAAGCCTCTGTAATCAGAGGCTTTTTTCTAGAATGTGGCGGAGAGATAGGGATTTGAACCCTAGGATAGCTATTAACCATCGCCGGTTTTCAAGACCGGTGCTTTAAACCACTCAGCCATCTCTCCGTTGTTGATGCGAATATTAACGACCTCTTGGAATCTTGTAAAGCCCTTAATTAACTGTTTGCTCTAATAATGAACGTTTTTGCGATAATTTTTATTTATCCCCATTTTTAACAGATTGAATGTTATGAATAAGTTGAACAATTATTGGGGAAATGGAGGAAGAGTTAGGATGAGAAAACAAAGCGTGTCTTTTTTGCACAATACATTTTTAGCATATGAAACGGAAAAGCCCGCAGCTTATTCAGCTACGGGCTTTAGGTGTATGGTCGGACTGAGAGGATTTGAACCTCCGACCCCCGACACCCCATGACGGTGCGCTACCAAGCTGCGCTACAGTCCGATTCGCGTAATCTAATCAGTTTTTAATTAGCCGTCAATACGAAAGTATTTTAAGTCGCTGATTTAATTATCTTTCGCGTAGAAACGCTGTAACTCAGTAAATCCTTGCATTAAGACGGGCAGAGTTGGGTTCTCGTCTTTTAATCTTTGGTAGCTGTCGTCATAAAGTTTGAAGTTGCCAAACTTATCAATCACCGTGGTCTGTTCGTCGGTAATCAATGCCAACTCACGAGAATCACCGGCTAGAATCCATTTTCTCTTAGCTTCATTAAACAGATTACGGCCACTACTAAAATCACTTGGATTCGAAGAGACTCCTAACAAATCTTGCATGATAGTGACAGACAAATCTAAATGGCTTGAGCGGTGGTTATATACGCCTGCCACTCTTCCTGGCCAATGTACGATCATAGGAACTTGCAGTTGATAACGACTGTAGTTGCTGTTCGCACCCCAACTGTTTGTTTTTGTCTCATTAAACTCAGTACCATGATTAGAAGTAATAATCACGACTGTGTTATCCAATAGTTCTAGCTCACTCAGTTTAGTAAAGAGTAAGTGAAGCTCGGTATCTGCTAAAGCGACAGAGTGGTTATAACCTTCACGTAGTCTATCACTGGTTGAACCGTTTGATGCCGCTCCATCATATTGGTCGAAGTTATCAACGGTTGAAAGTTCTAAGTAGCTAAACCAAGGCTGTTTCTTTTGCTCAACCCAAGATGACCAACGCGCGATAGTTTGTTCGTCATTACTTGTTTCCGGATCAAACGGAGCCTTAGACATAGGAATCTTACGGAAAATTGTCTCTTGATAGAGAGGATCTTCGAAGTTCACCCCACTGAATAAGCCAAATTGGTATTTTTGCGATTCAAGCACGTCCAACATGATTGGCGCGGTGCCTTGAGCCTCAATACTACTTGCATAGCTGCTTGGTAGACCATAGAAAAGACCAAATAAACCAAACATGTCATTACTTGAACTGTAATGATTCGTGAAGTTGAGGTTTTCAGCTGCAAACTTATAAGTGTTTGGCATCATTTCAGCGGTTAAAACGTCTGCGCGTAAATTATTTACGCTGACCAGCAAAATATTAAGATTATTAGCTCGACGACCAAACTTGATCTCTTCGATAGGGTAGTTCACCAAATCTACACTGTTTTGCTTTTCTTCCAAACGCTTGAGATATTCATCTCTGTCTAACAGACCGTGTTTTTCCATAAACGATTTCGCCGTCATAGGGTATGACAGTGGGAAATTCGATTTTTGGCTAGTGACAGGGCTGTAGAAATACGCATCAGACCAGACATAAATTAGGTGACTAGCGATGAAGCTAACAAAAAATACAGCAGCGAGAGGGCGACCAATACGTTTGTGGCTAAGTCTACGCTGTTTGCGCCATACCCACTCGGATAAACCCAGTTGCAGCAGGAATACGAGTGGAAGTACCACAAACAAATGTTGTAAATCGGTTCTTACCGCACTGCTTTCATCGCTAAATAGCAATTCCCATACTACTGGCGTCAGATGCAGATTGATGGTTTGGTAAGCTTGGGTGTCAATAAGAAGTACGGTGAGTCCGAACGTAGCAAAACAGACGGACACAAAACGGAATAGTGATCTTGATGGAATCAAGAACGTTAGCGGGAAAAGTGTTAATAAGTAGATAGCGAACACTAAGAAGCCAAAATGACCCACCCATGAAAGCGCTAGATAGAGCTGACCTAAGAAAGTTTCTGGCCACGGCGATTGTGCGATGTATCTTGTACCAATCAGCATTGCTGCGATGATATTAAAGAAGGCAAACCAATGCCCCCAGCCTACTAGACGTGATACGCGTTCGCCGTATGTGTTTCCGCTATCTACCATGTACTTTTCTATTTATCCGTTTTTATATTTAAATTCAGTCTGCTAATGAAGACATCAATGCTTGAGAAAACTTTTCCGCGATAGTTTTGCGTTGTGATGCTGCAACGTTTTGGTTTAGAACGTTTGTAGCAACATTTCCCGCGATCATAAGGGAAAGTTCAGGAGACGCATTATGTTTATCAAGAACGGCAGCGATTTCAGTCAAGATAGTTTCAACTTTTTCGTCGCTGTATTTCGATGTTATAGGCATAAATACTCTAATGATGATAGTAAAAACGGCTTATGATAACCTACTATGCCTTACAACTGAAACCAGAACGATGATTATTTCACTATGAGTCTGCACCTTTCCAATGTCATTTTGCATCAACTTAGCAAAAACAATAACGACGAGTTAACGGTTAACTTCCGCGCTCAATCTCTTGATAATGATACATCAACAGAAAACCTAGTATCCGAATTACATCGCGTTTTTAACGCGAAAGCCGGGAAAGGTTTTGGCTCTTTCAAGTCTGACAGTGATTTTCAAAGCTGGTTGCAAGAAATGCGTCAAAGTCAGCGTTCGTTTTACGATTTTTCTCAAATCAGTGCGCAACGTCTCAAAGATGAACTGTCAAAGTACCCATTTGCCGATGAAGGGATCTTGGTAATGGCGGAATATCAGTCTTTAGCGACCGATTTCTTGCTAGTTGGGATTTTACCTTTGAACCAAAGTCTGAAGGTGACAGAAGGGTTGGATATTAGTGCGACAGATTATCTGGATATCAATAAGATGGATATTGTCGCACGTATTGATCTTTCAAGTTATGAAACGGATAAAGAGTCAAATCGCTACCTGTCTTACATCAAAGGTCGTGTTGGACGTAAAGTTTCAGATTTCTTTTTAGATTTCCTTCAGGCAGAAGTGGGTTTGGATACAAAAGTTCAGAACAAAGTACTGATGCAAGCTGTCGAGGATTTCTGTAGTGATTCCAAGTTAGAAAAAAGTGAAGCGATTAGCTACAAGAAGCAAGTTTATGACTACTGCAATGAACAAATTAAAGCGGGTGAAGAAGTTCAGGTTAAAGAACTGTCCGGTGAGCTTCCTCCGGCTCAAGACGGAACCAGTTTTATGGACTTTACTCGTGAGCATGGTTATGAGTTAGAGGAAAGTTTCCCTGGCGACCGCTCGACAATGCGAAAACTGACCAAATATGTTGGTGCGGGTGGTGGATTAAACATCAGCTTTGACAGTTTATTGATGGGCGAGCGTGTATTCTATGACCCAGAAACTGATACTCTGACCATTAAAGGCACTCCGCCTAATCTACGTGACCAGTTAACACGTAAAAGTTAGAAATTTCAAAAGAGAGCCAGATGAGCTCTCTTTTTTATTCAGATTTAAATGCTGGTTTTGAGATACGACCTACGCAAGATAGATGTGTAAGGTATATGATTGTATTTAATGAATATTGAATGCTGGGACAAGGAATGGTTTTAGAACATCAGCAGGGTAAATTTGTTTATAAAGCTTTGGCGGCCATTGGGGCTGTTTGGTTGTTTTGTCTATTGGTCATTTTTTCACAATACAGAGCAACGGCAAAAATGAGTGGCAATGTTGTTGAACTGGGGAACAACATCATGGCTTTTCATAACTCACTCCACTTTCAGTCACCTTATCGTGTTACTCATACCAATGATATGTCTCTCAATCTCCAGTTGATTTATTCGTTACGAGTTCAATTGGAAGCCGATTATGAAGAATCTTGGCTTCAGCCTGATGTTACTCATCTTATTTACGTGGTTGATAAATTCATAGAAAAGAGTCAGCTGTTTTTAAACACAGACTTAGATATCTTGACTATGGTCGAGCAACTCAAGTCTTTGCGGGCCGAGTATGAAAATAGACCCGAAATTAGACGGTATTACGTAGAATTAGGTGCATACCTTTTTGAAGCCTTATTTACTGAAGGCGAGCAAAGCCCGGAAATCTATCGGTCGTTAGACAAAATATTGGTGGCTTCTCAGTCAATGCCCTCTGACGACAGACAACATTTGCAACTTATCCTAGCCAAAGTTTCCAAATTATTAAGCCAGTATGCGGAAAGTGGAAACTTGGTCGACAGACTATTGCAGCATGAAATTTATCGTGAACTGCATACTCTAGAGCATAAGTATTATGGCATGTTTGGTCTTATCAACTTGCTGATGTTTATTGTCGGCACAGGACTATTTGCCAGTTTGTTGGTGCTTGTCCTGGTTGAACGTAGACGTTGCAGACGAATGCTAGAAGCATTTCAACTTGAATATGAACAAACGATGTCGGCTGACCACAATGTTGACCAAAAGCACAATGCTGCCCAAAAGAATGCGGCAATACCGAAAAAAGAGAGCAGTGAAGTACTCGTTAGCAGTGATCATTTGCCTATCGCCGAACTTCCAGTTGAATCAAAAATCGATATTCAACAAATGTTAAGTTCTTTGAACGATGATAAAGAGTCGGTAAAAATGTTACTTCGGGTCTTTATTGAAGACCACTACGAAGATTGCGAAAAACTCAGAGGGCAAATAGCTTCTGATTTAGGAGCAGCCATGAGGACAGCGCATAGTTTAAAAGGTGTTGCGGGAACGATTGGTGCGAATGAGTTGAGAATCATTGCCATAGATATCGAAGCAAAACTCAAGCAAGAAGAAGTACCTACAGAAGCTGAAATCCAAGACTTGGGGCAGTGTCTAGACCAAACGGTTAAAAGTGCTCAATTTTGGTTGGAGCAGACATCTTTTTAACGGCCAATTTCAGTTATGGTGAGATTTCTCTAGTAACAATCGCTATTTCAATTTATTAATGGCTGTTATTTGTTGATTTTTGGCAACTTTCGTTAGGTTTTTGAATCTTTGGTTGGTGCAATTGTCTCAACGTCTGTAAAATTTTAGTTCCTTAGTCGATATGTGTTCCCGTGCTAAGGGTGTTTCACTGATGTTGATGCTTTTAAATATTTAACTTTATGTTTTTAAGATATATTTTCCCTTTCCCATTTTAATTTTTTGTACGCTAAGTGATATGGCTTAATGGCGTGTTTTTACTCATATTCAAAGTTTCATTGATGAAATCTCAAGATATAAGGAATATTTTGTTACTAATTTACCTTTTAAAGCTAAAAATATATGTTAAGTTAAATTACTTATAAGATTTAATAATGAAAACGAGGCTGATCTGGTTGTGCTTCTTTTCATGAATCAACAATACAATCATTTTTATAAGAAACGCTTGAGATTTTTGTTTGAACCACTTATAGATGGTGGATTGTTTTTATCAAGAACACACGGAGAATTAGTGCGATGAGAGTAGGTTTAGTGGGTTGGCGTGGCATGGTTGGTTCGGTACTCATGCAACGTATGGTTGAAGAAGGTGATTTTAATCTAATTGAGCCAGTATTCTACAGTACCTCACAGATTGGCGTTCCTGCGCCAAATTTAGGTAAAGATGCAGGAATGCTGCAAGATGCTTTCGATATCGATAGTCTTAAACAACTTGATGCGATCATTACATGTCAAGGCGGTAGCTATACTGAGAAAGTATACCCTGCACTTCGCCAAGCTGGTTGGAAGGGCTACTGGATCGATGCGGCTTCAACTCTACGTATGACTGCAGATTCAATTATTACTCTCGACCCTGTGAACTTGAAGCAAATCCAACACGGTATCCACGCGGGTACTAACACATTTGTTGGTGGTAACTGTACAGTAAGCTTGATGCTAATGGGTCTTGGTGGTCTGTTTGAGAAAGGCCTCGTTGAATGGACGAGCGCAATGACTTACCAAGCCGCTTCTGGTGCTGGTGCGCAAAACATGCGTGAACTTATTTCTCAAATGGGTGTTATTAATGACTCTGTGAGCTCTGAGCTAGCAAATCCTTCTAGCTCTATCCTTGATATTGACAAGAAAGTAGCTGAGACAATGCGTTCATCTTCATTCCCAACAGATCAGTTCGGTGTTCCTCTGGCGGGTTCTTTGATTCCTTGGATCGATGTGAAACGCGATAACGGTCAAAGCAAAGAAGAATGGAAAGCCGGCGTAGAAGCGAACAAGATTTTAGGTACTCAAGACTCTCCTGTGTTAATTGACGGTACGTGTGTTCGAATTGGTGCGATGCGTTGTCACTCTCAAGCGTTAACGATCAAACTAAAACAAAGTGTGCCAATGGATGAGATCGAAGAAATCATCGCGTCGCACAACGAATGGGTAAAAGTGATTCCAAACGAGCGAGACATTACTGCTAAAGAACTGTCACCAGCTAAAGTGACGGGCACTATGTCTATTCCTGTTGGCCGTCTGCGTAAAATGGCGATGGGTGATGATTTCCTAAATGCATTCACAGTTGGTGACCAACTTCTTTGGGGTGCAGCTGAGCCACTACGTCGTACACTGCGTATTATTCTTTCTGAGAAATAATATTCGCTTCGAAATGAAAGTTTCAGATTTATAAAAGCGCCTTAGGGCGCTTTTCTTGCATCGTTTAACTCTCATTACAGGGAATGCTCGATCCCTGTAGTTCAATACCTACGCAACGAAAGACTAATCCTACAGCGCAAAAGGTGAGCACCTATTTTTATTATGTATAGGGTTGCTAGCATTGTCAGTCATAAATAGAAGAACTAAATAATACAAAAAAATCATTTTGCTGAATGATTACTATGTGTTCGGTGAATAGTTCGTTCCACATGGTTGTTAATCGCTGAAATTAGGTTTATGTCTCTTTATCTTTGTGTAAAAAATCGCTTTTTCATTATGTTGCTTGTTCTTTTTTCGTCGTTGAGTGCTTATGCATTAGATGGAAACAAGGCGTTTGAAGAACATAAGATGGTGATGCTACTTATCCACCCAAACTCGGGCAGCATTGTTAAAGCGAATGCTTCGGCAGCGGAGTTTTACGGCTATTCTCAAACCGAGCTAGAGTCGATGAAAATTCAGCAGATCAATACACTAAGCTCTGAAGCAACACGCGCAGAGATGCATCTTGCTCGAAAAGAGAAAAGAAACTACTTCATTTTTCAGCATCGCCTTAAAGATGGAAGCTTAAAAACCGTTGAAGTCTCATCAATTCCCGTAACCTATCAAAGTAAACCCGTCCTCTATTCGATTATCCGAGATATTTCAGAATACCGAGCCGCTCAAGAGGGGCTTTGGCACTTTCAACATCGGCTTGATGATATGGTAAAAGAGCAATCATCTCAGCTAACCGCTACTCATCAACGTCAATTACTAATCTTTACAGCATTATCAATAGTATTAGCTTTGGCGTTGGCAGCATTATTTAGGCTACTGATCAACCAGCGCAATACCAAAGCACAGCTAGAAGATGAGAAGAAACGTCTTTCTGATGTGATTTGGGCTGCCAACATCGGTACATGGGAATGGGATTTAAGCAGCGACCGTCTAACTCTGAATGATTTTGCTTATGCGATGGTGGGATATGAAAGATGGGCGGATTTCCCAGTTAAGAGAGCAAGCTTGCAACCTATTTGTCATCCGGATGACTGGGTTGTTGCCCAACAAAATATGGTGGCGAAATTGGAAGGAAAGGCGAGTTTCTTTCAAACTGAGATTAGGGTGAGGCATCGACTTGGTCATTGGGTATGGATTTTAGTCCGAGGCCGAATCATCAAGCGGGCATATAGTACTCGTAAGCCTTTGGCTGTTGCTGGCACCTATCAAGATATAACATTGCAGAAAGAGCTCAACTCTCAGCTATACCTCTATGCCAACACCGATCAGCTCGCAGAGATCCCGAACCGACGATCGTTTCATAATCAGCTTGATAAAATGGAAGACGCAGAGCATCACTATGGCTTGTTTTATATGGATTTAAACAAGTTTAAAAATGTGAACGATAAATATGGTCACGCTGCAGGCGATCTTGTCATCAAAAATGTAGGTCAGCGACTTAAAGGTGTTATTCGTAGTTCAGATAACATTTATAGGCTTGGTGGCGACGAGTTCGCTGTCATCGTAAAGGGATTAAAGTCTCGCGCAGATGCATCTGTCATTGCTAATAAGTTTGTTAAAACCTTATCTGAACCACACGTCTTAGAGGGGATTCGAGATACGAATGTTATCGTTCCACCGAGTATTGGTGTCGCTTTCTATCCGGATGATGGGCTAGATGCAGAGTCGTTAATTCAAAGAGCTGACCAAATGATGTATTTGGCGAAACGTAACTACCCAGAAGGTGGTTATGAGGTTTTTGGAGAGCACAGTTAGCCATCGCCTAAAAAAACGGTGATTGTAAGAAACCAATCACCGTTATTGATTAACCTGATTCCACGCTTCAAATTTGATAGTAGAAGCGCCTGTTCTATTACATTTTCTCTGATTCGACCGGAACAACACGTTTGTCTGGGTCTGCCAGTTCACTCCCACAATGTTTACAAAACAATGCGTCTGATTCGTGTCCTGACAGCGAGCAATTGGGGCACTTAACCAGTGCTCTGTGTGCATTCATCTCTTGGTGAAGCTCTGCGGTGATAATACCTGTAGGTACAGCAAGTATCGAATAACCTAATAGCATGGTTAACGCCGCAACACCTTTACCTAAGGTTGTTTGCGGTACGACATCGCCATAACCAACCGTTGTGATAGTCACTATCGCCCAATAAATACTTTGCGGAATACTGGTAAATCCGTGTTCTGGGCCTTCGATAACATAGATAAAGGATCCCAAAATCGTCACCAATATCGCTACTGTGCTGAAGAAAATGATGATTTTCCGACGAGCTCCTAATAGTGATCTAAGCAGCATATTCGAATCTTGAAGGTAACGAACCAATTTCAGGATACGGAAAATACGCATGACTCGAAGTGCTCGAATGACACCCATGAACGATGCCGATGGGAATAAGATAACGAGATAGGTTGGCAGTATTGCTACAAGATCTATGACTCCATAAAAACTTTTTGCATAAGCAGAGGGCTTAGGGGAGCAATAGAGTCGGGTGAGATATTCAATGGTGAACAGTGCGGTAAAACCGTATTCGATAAGCCTAAGCTCGTTACTCCATTGGGCACTAATGCTAGGTATTGAACCTAATACGAGAATCGTCAATGAGGTAAATATGGCGATGATTAGGGCGATGTCGAAAATTTTTCCAGCTTTGGTATGAGTACCAAAGATGATGACATAAAGCTGATGTTTTAAATTTTCATTTGAGAGAGACATGATAGAACGACCTAGTGTTTTTATCGCTCTATCATAGCCTTATGCTAGCGTTTAAGCTAATCCTGGGAATAGGCTGCGTAGGCCATTGGTAATAAATTCAATACCTAATGCACCAAGGATCAAACCCATAATACGAGTGATTACGTTGATACCTGTTTGGCCTAGCAACTTCACGATATAGGGTGCTGAACGGAACAGTAACCATGAGCACAACGCGAAGAAAGCGATAGTTACGACAATACCTGTGGTATCCATTAATCCAGGGTAGCGCGAGCCGTAAACGATGGTCGAACTGATTGCACCGGGGCCGGCCATGAGTGGCATTGCAAGTGGCACCACACCAATTTGCTCACGGCTTATGTATTCTGATTTTTCTTGTTTGTTTTGCTTATCTTCACCTAACTTACCACTCATCATCGAAAAGGCGATGCTCATAAGCAGTAAACCGCCCGCCACACGGAATGAATCCAGAGAAATGCTGAACATGTCTAACAGCATTTGTCCGCCCAAAAGAGCAGTAATCAGAATGATAGCGACAGCAATATTCGCGGTAGCAGCGGTCTTGTTTTTTTCTTCTGGCGTCATATGCCCAGTGAGTGAAACAAACACCGGCATGATCCCTACTGGGTTAACCGCTGCAACTAAACCCAGAAAGAACTGGAGAAAAATAGCAATTTCGAACGACATGTCAGGTTCTCTTATTTTTCATAGGATTGAAATGGATTGCGCGTAATCTAAGGTAAAGATAGCAAAATCACGAATGAAAAAATTTGCTGTTTTCTCACGCTTATACGTGAGAAAAACTAATTATGGTCGATAATTGAAAATTAGTTGTTTCAAATATGTGTTTATAAATTAGCTGGTTGATGGGATTTATTAACATTTCTATATGTTTGATAAAAAAATGCTCATCTACTGGAGAGTAAAAGTGAAATGGATATACTATGAGTAGCACATGAAAACTTGTCTACATGTAGTAATGTTGTACAAAAATGAAACTTTTTTACACGATGTTGTATTTTTTTTAGTTTTTTAGTTCGAATGCGGTATTTTTAATCAGTTGGTTTTTGGAAGTATTATTTAATAAATACAATTGGTTAGGTGGTGTCTCTCAGGGTTTCTACCTATAAAGGGATAATTAGTTTTTCAGAACTGATCTGAGTCAATTTTTTTCACGCAGTGAAATATTATACTCAGCCATGAAAGCAATTTACTAAGTTCGTTGATACTAAGTCTTTGAAGTTGTACCAAAAACACACATGCAACATGCTTAATAAAGAGTTTTTTTAATTTTTATATTTTTATTTTAGGAGATCCACTATGCCTGTAACTAATCTGGCTGAACTAGATGCTCTAGTAGCTCGCGTTAAAGCGGCTCAAGCTGAGTTTGCTACTTACTCTCAAGAGCAAGTAGACAAAATCTTCCGAGCAGCTTCTCTAGCAGCTAACCAAGCTCGTATCCCTCTAGCGCAACAAGCGGTAGCGGAATCTGGCATGGGTATTGTTGAAGATAAAGTAATCAAGAACCACTTCGCGTCTGAATACATCTACAACAAATACAAAGATGAGAAAACTTGTGGTGTTCTAGAAGAAGACGACAGCATGGGCACAATGACGATCGCAGAGCCTGTAGGTATCATCTGCGGTATCGTACCGACAACTAACCCAACATCTACTGCAATCTTCAAATCTTTGATTTCATTGAAGACTCGTAACGGTATCATCTTCTCACCACACCCACGTGCTAAGAACTCTACAAATGATGCAGCTAAACTAGTTCTAGATGCAGCAGTAGCAGCTGGCGCACCAAAAGACATCATCGGTTGGATCGACCAACCATCTGTAGAGCTTTCAAATGCTCTTATGAAACACGAAGGTATCGCTCTTATCCTTGCGACTGGTGGTCCAGGCATGGTTAAAGCAGCTTACTCTTCTGGTAAACCAGCAATCGGTGTAGGTGCAGGTAACGTTCCAGTTGTTATCGACGAAACAGCAGACATCAAACGTGCAGTAGCATCTGTACTTATGTCTAAAACTTTCGATAACGGCGTAGTATGTGCTTCTGAACAGGCTGTAATCGTTCATAAAGACGTTTACGAAGAAGTTAAAGAGCGTTTTGCTTCTCATAAAGCTCACGTACTAAGCAAAGCTGACGCTGACAAAGTACGTAAAACAATTCTTATCGACGGTGCGCTAAACGCGAAAATCGTTGGTCAACCTGCTTCAGCTATCGCAGAAATGGCAGGGGTTAAAGTTCCAGCTGATACTAAAGTTCTTATCGGTGAAGGTCTGGGCAAAGTTTCTTACGACGATGAATTCGCACACGAGAAACTATCTCCATGTCTAGGTATGTTCAAAGCAGACAGCTTTGAAGACGCTGTTGAACAAGCAGTAACAATGGTTGAAATCGGTGGTATCGGTCACACGTCTGGTCTATACACTAACCAAGACGTAAACGCAGATCGTATTCGTTACTTCGGTGACAAAATGAAGACTGCACGTATCCTAATCAACATTCCGACTACTCACGGTGGTATCGGTGACCTTTACAACTTCAACGTAGCTCCATCTCTAACGTTAGGCTGTGGTTCATGGGGTGGTAACTCTATCTCTGAAAACGTTGGTCCAAAACACCTAATCAACAAGAAAATTGTTGCTAAGCGAGCTGAAAACATGTTGTGGCACAAACTACCTAAGTCAATCTACTTCCGTCGTGGTAGCCTTCCAATCGCTCTTAGCGACCTTGAAGGTAAAAAACGCGCATTCCTTGTAACTGACCGTTTCCTATTCAACAACGGTTACGCTGACGAAGTAGTTCAACTTCTTAAAGCTCAAGGCATGGAAGTTCAAACATTCTTTGACGTAGAAGCTGATCCAACTCTATCTGTAGTAGAGAAAGGTGCTGCACAAATGGCTAGCTACCAACCAGACGTGATTCTAGCTCTAGGTGGTGGTTCACCAATGGATGCTGCGAAGATCATGTGGGTAATGTACGAGCACCCAGAAACTCACTTTGAAGAACTAGCAATGCGCTTTATGGACATCCGTAAACGTATCTACAAGTTCCCTAAAATGGGTCAAAAAGCTGAGTTGGTATGTATTACTACTACTTCAGGTACTGGTTCAGAAGTTACTCCATTCGCGGTTGTTACTGACGACAAGACTGGCGCTAAATACCCACTAGCTGACTACGAGCTAACTCCTAACATGGCTATCGTTGATGCGAACCTTGTTATGAACATGCCTAAGTCTCTAACAGCGTTTGGTGGTTACGATGCAGTGACTCACGCTCTTGAAGCATACGTATCTGTTCTTGCGAACGAATACTCTGATGGTCAAGCTCTTCAAGCACTTAAGATGCTAAAAGAGTACCTACCATCAAGCTACAAGAATGGTGCAAACGACCCAATTGCTCGTGAAAAAGTACACAACGCAGCAACTATCGCTGGTGTAGCATTTGCGAACGCTTTCTTGGGTGTATGTCACTCAATGGCTCACAAGATTGGTGCTGAGTTCCACTTACCACACGGTCTTGCGAACGCACTGCTTATCTCTAACGTTGTACGTTACAACGCGAACGATAACCCAACTAAGCAAACTGCTTTCTCTCAATACGACCGTCCACAAGCACGCCGTCGTTACGCAGAAGTTGCAGAGCACTTGGGTCTAGTTCAACCTGGTGACCGTACTGCTCAGAAGATTGAACGTCTACTAGCATGGATGGATGAGCTTAAGAAAGATCTTGATATCCCAATGTCTATCCAAGCTGCGGGTGTTAACGAAGCTGACTTCCTTGCAAAAGTTGATGAACTAGCGGTTGACGCGTTTGATGACCAATGTACTGGTGCAAACCCACGTTACCCTCTAATCACTGAGCTAAAAGAAGTACTTATCGCTTCTTATTACGGTAAAGCTTTCGTTGAAGGTGAAACTTTCGAAGGTACTACTGTAATCAAGAAGAAAGCTGACCAAGTTGCTCCAGCAGCTAAAGCTGACAAGAAAGTAAAAGCTTAATATGAGATAGGTTTTCGCTAGCACGATAACCTTATCAAGAAATGAAAAGCCCTACTTCGGTGGGGCTTTTTTATTGTTATCTGTTAGCCTGTGGGAGTTGCTAGCTACTAACGTGAGGAATTAAGTCCACATTACCAAAATTGCGGCTAGAGCAACGAGAACCAGTCCAAAGCCATCTTTTATTCTGACTTTCTGTTTGAGCCACAAAACTGATATCAACATGGTAAAAAATATTTCTACCTGACCAAGTGTTTTAACGTAAGGTACAGCTTGTAGTGACATCGCACTAAACCAGCCGATTGAGCCTAAGCAGCTTGTTAAACTCGTTAAAAATACGATTTTAGGGCGTGCAAATAAGGATTTTAAAGTATCGATATCCCTAACAATCAAATATCCCACAAGGATAAGTGTTTGTAGCGATATGACCAATAACAATACCCAAGCCGCTCCATAAGGGAAGGGTAGCCCTAATGCGATGCTCGCTTCACGAACCCAGAGTGAGGTGAGAGCAAAAGCACTGCCACAGCTTATTCCCAATAGAACAGTAGGCAGAGATATCTGGCGAAAGCTGCCTTGGGTGCTAAGCAAAAAGACACCGATTCCTCCGATAAATACGCCAACCCATCCTAACAATGTTAAATGAGTGCCGAAGAAAAGCATGCCGAGTAGTGCAGCGACCAAAGCTTCACTCTTTGCTAGCCCTGCACCTACCGCATAGTTGTTGAACTTAAATAGTCTCACCATCAGAGCGGTAGCAAGGATCTGCATCGTAGCTGCACCCACGATATAGGTGATAAAGAGAGAATTAAAATCAGGCAGAGAAATAGGCTCTATTGCATATAGAGAGATTAAATAGATTGCAGCGATAGGGCTTGCCCAAATAAAACGGGCTAGAGTGACACCTGCCGTTTTTACATCACCAGACAGATGGCTTTGAAATGCATTGCGCCATGACTGCATAAATGCAGCAAAAAGAGTGAACAAAATCCATGTCATGATAAGAATATCCAACGAAAAATGGGAATAGCGGTGTCTGTTTCAAACAAGACGCTCACTGGCATATCACTATGCAATTAATCTTGGGCTATATCAAATGAATGGGTAAGAAAAAGCCTCTCGAAAGAGAGGCTTAGAAATGTTTTCAGATTTGTGGCGATTAGCCTGCTAGCACATCGGTCGCCACTTTGTAGCTAGGGTCTTCTTTCACGTTAATTTCGACTAGGCTACCTGCTTTGTCTAACAAAGCGCGACAGTCTTGGCTCAGATGACGTAAGTGAAGCGTTTTACCGACTGAAGCGTAGCGCTCTGCTAGAGTTTCAATCGCTTCTATTGCCGAGTGGTCTGCTACGCGTGATTGTGCAAAGTCGACAATCACATCTTGAGGATCATTTTGTGCGTCAAATAGCTCTAGAAAGTTTGCCGCAGAGCCGAAGAAGATTGGACCATTCACTTTGTAGACTTTGGATCCTTCTTCATTAAGTTGGCTACTCGCGTAGATATGCTTTGCATGTTCCCAAGCAAACATAAGTGCAGAAGCGACTACTCCCACACCTACAGCGATAGCTAAGTCGGTAAAGACAGTCACAACCGTTACTAAAACAATAACAAAGAAATCTTGTTTAGGTACACGACGAGCGAGTTTAAACGTTGCCCATTCAAATGTGCCGATAACAACCATAAACATCACACCGACTAATGCAGCAAGTGGGATCATCTCAATAAGTGAAGCAGCAAACAGAATGAAGAACAACAGCATCACGGCTGCAACAATACCTGATAGGCGACCACGGCCACCGGAATTAATGTTGATCATCGACTGACCTATCATCGCACAACCACCCATAGCTCCGAACACAGAACAGGTGATGTTCGCTAAGCCTTGTCCCATGCATTCTCGGTTAGATTTACCACGGGTATTAGTCATTTCATCAAGGACGGTCAAGGTCAAAAGCGATTCGATCAAGCCGATAGCCGCGAGAATGACAGAGTATGGAAGAATAATCTGTAACGTCTCAAGAGTCATTGGAACGACTGGGAAAGCAAAGGTCGGAAGATTGCCAGCTAGGGTTGCACTTTCGTTGCCAGACATTGCACGTAAGAAGTCAACAACAGTGCGAGTTTCTAAGCCTAGCCCTTGTACTAATAGAGTTACAGTGACAATAGCGGCGAGTGAAGAAGGTACTGCAGTCGTAATCTTTGGTAAAAAGTGAATGATCGCCATAGTTAAGGCAACTAAACCCAGCATCAGGAATAGTTGATCGCTAGGTAACCAAGTTAGCATGCCGTTGATATCCGGAGCTTTGAATTGACCAAGCTGCGCAAGGAAGATAACAATCGCAAGACCATTCACGAAACCAATCATCACTGGATGTGGCACCATGCGAATAAACTTACCAAGTTTAAATAGGCCTGCTGCAATTTGCAGAATCCCTGTAAACAATATAGCTGCAAACAGATACTGAACACCATGGCTAGACACTAGACTTACCATCACCACAGCCATAGCGCCTGTTGCGCCTGAGATCATCCCAGGACGACCACCGAAAATCGAAGTGATAAGACCAACGATAAATGCTGCATACAAGCCAACCATAGGGTCGACACCAGCGACGAAAGCGAACGCAACGGCTTCTGGTACCAGAGCTAAAGAAACAGTAAGACCTGAAAGTACGTCATTTTTTACAGAGTGTTTGGAAAACTGGGGAAATTCAAACATGACTCGAGAGTTTTTCCTGATTAATGAGATGAACCGACTTTAATTAGAACGCTCAATGAATCGAAATGGGATGTACCGAATGAAACTTCATAGGGCAAAAAGTGTATTCAAAGGCTGAACGCATCAAGTTAAAGATGAATGGCGGATGCTACAGAATTGTGTGATGAAGTTCAATAATGAACCAATAATCGTGATCAATGAGTTGGTGCGAATAATAAAAAAGCCACCCGAAGGTGGCTTTTAAAAAGGTATGTATTATTAACTTTGAGGTTTAGCCATTGCAGAACCTGCTTGGCTACGTGCCACTTGGCTACCAGCACCAATAAGTGCATAGCGTTCAGTGCGGAAAGGAGCTGCGTTGACAGCAATTTCTCTCACTTCTTGCGAACCAGATGCTTTAGTCATTGGTGACGATGCATGACCTTTCGCTGGAGAAGCTACTTTCGCTACTTTTACTGGCTCTACGATTGGAGCTACAACAACGGGCGCCTGCTCTGTTACTTCTTCTACCACAGTTTCAGCAACTGGAGTTTCGACTTCTGGCTGTTGAACAGCTTCGAAAGAAGCTACGGTCGTTTCTACTGGTGTTGTAGCAGCTACCTCAACAATGTTTGGCTCGATGATTGATTCAACAACCGTCACAGCTGGTGCTTCAATAACCGGAGATTCTGCAACAGTAACTTCACGACGAACAATCACTTTACCCATTGCCATTTCAGGGAATGCGTAGCCGCCCAGTACTGGGGTTGATACAACTGCTTGTTCAACTACTGCTTCTACTTGAGGCTGAGCTTTGACAACTGGTTTAGCAAGGTCATAACGTGGCATTACTTTACCCATTGCCATCTCTGGAGATGCTACACCACCTTTACGTAGGCGGAATGGGTTAGGGCGACGATCACGACCACGACGACGACGCTGACCACTTGCACGAAGATGGCGAGGCGAACGACGGTTACGGCGTTGTTTCTGTTCATCTTGCTGTTCTGCGTTGTCAGCATCTACATCAGATTGAACAAATTCTGTCTTATGCTCTTCAACAACAGGTGCAACTAGGTCTGCAGTGAAAGACTCATCAACAACCTCTGTTTCTTCAGTTTGTTGATTTTTCACACGTACTTGCTTATTAAGTTTACGACGTTGACGTCGTTCTTTAACAGCAGCAGCTTTTGTTTGTTGAGCTTCAGTTGCTGGTTTTTCAGCAATTTCTTGCTGCGCTTCAGCTGCTAATTGCAGACCTTCTTGTTGAAGCTTGTTTGATTTTGCTTCATTGCGATCGCGTTTGTTGCGACGCTCTTGCTTAGGTTTGCGTTCTTGCAGTTTGTTTTCACTAGCAACAACTTGTTGTTCACTCTCAACTTTTTCATTCGCCTTATCATTTGGTTTACGGCGGTTTCTGTCACGAGAGTTGTTGTTACGACGACGGTCATTACGCTCACGACGTTGAGGTTGCTTTTGACGTTCGTTATCCGTTTCAACTGCTTCTTTCGCTTGGTCTTTCTTCTCTTCTTCAGAAGTAGAGAAAATCCCTGCTAGTGCTTTAAAGAAACGGCTTACTAAGCCAGGTTTTTGTTCAGTTGCTGGTGTTTCTACCGCTACTTCAGGCTTTGGTTTTGCAACTGGAGCAGGAACAGGCGCTGATTGTGCAGGTGAAGCAAAGCCTTTTAGAGCCGGCTCTTCGATACGTTTAGGACGAAAATCTTGTTCGTTCGTATCTTTACCTTCAGCTTCTTTTAACGCTTCAAGTTTTCTAGGGATCAGGTAAGAAAGAATCTCATGTTCTTCACCTTCACGAACACGAACTACTTCAAAATGAGGTGTTTCCATGTCTGAATTTGGAACGATAGTGATTCGAACTTCTTGAATACGTTCAATGTGGTTAATCGAGCGACGTTTTTCGTTCAATAGGTATGAAGCGATAGAAACAGGTACAACGGCCAAAACTTGTGACGTGTTGTCTTTCAACGCTTCTTCTTCGATTAAACGAAGAACAGAAAGTGCTAGAGATTCGTTATCACGAACTACACCTGTACCAGAACAACGTGGACAAATATGGTGACTTGCTTCAGCTAGAGAAGGACTCAAACGTTGACGAGACATCTCCAATAGACCAAAACGAGAAATACGACCGATTTGTACACGAGCACGATCTAAGCGAACCGCATCACGTAGACGGTTTTCTACTTCACGTTGGTGACGAACTGGCGTCATATCAATGAAGTCGATAACAACCAGACCACCTAGGTCACGTAGACGCAATTGGCGTGCAATTTCATCTGCCGCTTCTAAGTTGGTATTTAACGCAGTTTCTTCGATATCGCCGCCTTTAGTTGCGCGAGCTGAGTTGATATCAATAGAGGTTAGTGCTTCTGTTGGGTCAATAACAATTGAACCACCTGAAGGCAAACGAACTTCACGTTGGAACGCAGATTCAATTTGGCTTTCGATTTGGAAGTGACTGAATAGAGGCACTTCACCTTCGTATTTCTTAACACGGTTTACGAAATCAGGGCGCACTAGACGAATATGATCAAGGGCACGTTCATAGATAGTGTTGCTATCAATTAAGATTTCACCGATATCACGACGCAAGTAGTCACGAATCGCGCGTACGATAACGTTACTTTCTTGGTGGATTAGAAATGGCGCAGGATTCGCGTCAGATGCTTGTTTGATAGCGGCCCAATGGTTTAGCAGAACGTTTAAATCCCATTCCAACTCTTCACCATTTTTGCCAACACCAGCAGTACGAACAATCAGACCCATACCTTGCGGTAGCTCTAATGTACTTAATGCAGTTTTAAGCTCAGTACGCTCATCACCTTCAATACGGCGAGAAATACCGCCAGCACGAGGGTTATTTGGCATAAGAACCAAGTAACTACCTGCAAGAGAAATGAATGTAGTTAGAGCTGCACCTTTACTACCACGTTCCTCTTTTTCAATTTGAACGATAACTTCTTGGCCTTCTTTAAGCACTTCTTTAATGCTTGGACGACCTTGGTAGGTATAACCTTCTGGGAAGTATTCGCGGGCAATTTCTTTAAGAGGAAGGAAACCGTGTCTTTCAGCGCCGTAATCAACGAAAGCGGCTTCTAGACTTGGTTCAATACGTGTGATACGACCTTTGTAGATATTCGCTTTTTTCGATTCGTGTCCAGGACTTTCGATATCAAGATCGAATAATCGCTGGCCGTCGACCAAAGCGACACGCAACTCTTCTTTCTGAGTTGCGTTAATAAGCATTCTTTTCATTTAAAAATCTCGTAATTTTTTCTTTGTTTTGATTATTGTTCTTGTCGCATTTGGTTCGATTTCACGGTGCCAGATCCCATGGCTTAATTCATTACAGCCTCCCGGCTGGAGGGGATGCTCTGAGGGCACGTCAGTCATCACAAGCTGAAACAGCCTGTGATCCGCGTAGAGGCGGAAATACTCATCATGAAAAGTCGAAGAGTAGAGCAACAAGAAACCTAAACCTAAAATGTCTTACGCCAATGCAGCATTCGGCTATAGGTTTACTACTCATACATTGCTTTAAGTAAACGATAAAATAGAAACATACCAGTTCACTTATTGCAGGTGTGAACTATAGCAGTGACTGCTAGTCACAGCAATGTGCTTTATTAGAAAGCGCTTAAAAATTTCTAGCCGTGTCCAAAAGTGCTTCCTAGTCCGTGTCAAATTTAAGCAAAATGGGCAAGAAGTTTGTATTTTATCAATAACAAATTGCCCAATTTTCGGGAGCAAAGAGCACTGTGATGTCTATTTCAACCAGTTATTAAAAAAAAGCATCCGAAAAGAGATTTTTAATCACGAAGAAAATGTGAATTCGTGCAGATTCGGTTAGAATAGCCACCATGAACGAAATCAGAACTCAAGTCCAGTTCATCGACATAGATGAAGACATGGCTGGTCAGCGCATAGATAACTTTTTGCGTAACCAATTAAAATCAATTCCTAAAAGCATGGTTTACCGGATCTTGCGAAAGGGTGAAGTGCGCGTAAACAAAAAGCGAGTGAAAGCTGAGTATAAGCTGGAAGCGGGGGATGTGGTTCGAGTACCTCCTGTTACTGTTGAAGTAAAAGCTGACGAAGCGGCTGCACCGAGCACGAAACTAAATAAAGTAGCGGAGTTGGAAAGTTGCATTCTCCATGAGGATGAACATCTTCTCATTCTTAATAAACCTTCTGGTACTGCGGTGCATGGCGGTAGTGGATTGAAGTTTGGCGCTATTGAAGCGTTGCGAGCTCTTCGACCAGAAGCACGTTTTTTAGAGCTGGTGCATCGAATTGACCGTGACACATCGGGAATTTTGTTAATAGCGAAAAAACGCTCGGCTTTACGTCACCTTCAAGCTCAATTTAGAGAAAAAACAGTACAGAAATACTATTTTGCTCTGGTTATGGGGGAGTGGGAAAGTAAGTGGAAAGCTGTTAATGCGCCTTTATTAAAGAACGAAGTGAACAGCATTGTTCGTGTAAGTTCCAACGGTAAGCCATCTGAGACACGCTTTAAGATCCTGGAAAAATTTGAGCAGGCAACCTTGATTCAGGCGAGCCCTATTACTGGGCGTACACACCAGATCCGCGTTCATACCCAATATATGGGTCATCCTATTGCATGGGATGACCGCTACGGCGACAGACGATTTGATGCTTACACTGCTCAATTCGGTATTGACCGCCTATTCTTACATGCTGCGAACATACGTTTTGTTCATCCAGCAACGGAAGAACTTATGGAGGTGAACGCGCCTCTAGATAGCAAGTTAGAAAATGCACTAGCTCAGATGCGAAATGCTAATTGAATGAATAAAGGCTTGTGATGAACAAGCCTTTTTAATTAGTGAAATGGGTGATGTTTACAAAACAGGAAAGCCCTCGTTTTCAAGTAGTCGTGTTAGCTTAATCAGTGGCAGTCCAACGAGTGTATTCGGATCATCACCTTCGAGCTTTTCAAATAAAGCGATACCTAAACCTTCACTCTTAAAACTACCAGCGCAGTTCAAAGGCATTTCTGTCTCTACATATTTCTCGACCATTGAATGCGTCAACTGTCGGAAATGTACGGTGAATGTATCAAGCGTGATCTGACTTTGTTGAGTACGAGAGTTGTAAAGCGAAAGGCCTGTATAAAACGTAATAGCTTTGCCACTTTGACTCATTAATTGTTTAATTGCTTTCAGCTTTGTATGCGGTTTGCCAACGATTTTTCCTTCAATAACACAAACTTGATCAGAACCAATGATCAAGCTCGGTTTATCAATCATACAAGAGCGAGCTTTTTGATCAGCAAGCCTTTGCACTAATGTTTCAGGTGATTCGTTTTGCAGTGGTGTTTCATCACAATCAGGCTGAGCAATGATAAATGGAATGCTCAGCTTGCTTAATAACTGCTGACGAAATGGTGAAGTGGAAGCTAAAACTAGTTGGTAATTTTGCATTTTACTTTACAATTATCGTTAAGTTTATGTGCAGCATATAGGATTCAATGCTGCTGACCATAATTCTCTCCGTGAAAAGGGAAAAAATTGTATTTTTTACCTTTTTCTTTGACTAAATCTGTTTTGGAAGATAATATTCGCGCCCTATGCAAAAGGTAAAGATACCGCGAACGATTGATCCGGGCAAAGCGGCTCAAAAACGACTTGATTACGATGGCATCATCCAAATGAGTCTTTTGAAGCGCTTAGAGGAGTCAGTCGATAGCGTAAAACGCGACGCACAAGTCTCATTGTCATTTGGGCTTGATGAACAGCAACTAGTTGTTATCTCTGGTAAAGCTAACATCGAAGTTGATTTAGAGTGTCAGCGCTGTAATGAGGTTTTCACACACGAGTGTGAAGTTGAATTCACTTATTCTCCTATTACTGGGAAAAAAAGTGATGAAGAAATTCCCGACGATTACGATTTGGTAGATCTTAATGAGTACGGTGAAGTAGACCTGATTCAGCTTGTTGAAGACGAGTTCATCTTAAGTTTGCCTCAAGTAGCAATGCACGAAGATGCGGATTGTAGCGTTAAATCAGACAATATGGTGTTTGGTGAGATTCCAGAAGAGATTTTGGAAGATAAACCGAATCCATTCGATGTTTTAAAAAGTTTGAAGAAGTAATTCTTTGAGACCATTAACATAGGAGTAGGGTCAATGGCCGTACAACAAAACCGTAAAACACGTTCACGTCGTGGTATGCGTCGTTCACACGATGCGCTAACTGCAGCTGCACTATCTGTAGACGCGACTTCAGGTGAAACTCACCTACGCCACAACGTAACTGCTGAAGGTTACTACCGTGGTAAAAAGGTTATCAACAAGTAAGGTTGACCTTTGCAAAATTTAACCGTTGCACTTGATGCAATGGGCGGGGATTTCGGTCCTCGCGTAACAGTGCCTGCCGCCGTGCAGGCACTGTCGCATTTCCCAGAGCTAAAAGTGACTCTCATCGGTGATCAAACTGAGATCGCCCAACAACTTTCTTTATTAGGTTACGAACCGAACGCTCGCTTGAGTGTCGTACATAGTGACCGCGTCATTTCGAATTCAGAAAAACCCTCATTGGCTCTTCGCCACAGTGTCGGTACCTCCATGGGTATGACTATTGACCTCGTCGCAGACGGTCAAGCAGATGCCTGTGTTAGTGCAGGTAACACTGGTGCGTTAATGGCATTGTCTCGTTTTCGATTAAAACTTTTGCCTGGTATTGATCGTCCAGCATTGGTTTCAGCTTTGCCTACTGCATCAGGTGGCAAAACATGGATGCTGGATTTAGGCGCGAATGTGTCTAGTGACGCTGATTCTTTATTTCAATTTGCAGTGATGGGTGCAGCATTAGCAGAACAACATCTAAGTCGACCTCCTCGCGTAGCGATATTGAATATCGGCGCTGAAGAGATTAAAGGTAATGATTTAGTTAAACGTTGTGCAGAAATGCTCAGTCAAACACACGCTGTGAATTTTATCGGCTACATTGAAGGGAACCAATTATTAATTGATGCAGCAGATGTTGTTGTATGTGATGGTTTCGTTGGCAATGTTTGCTTAAAAGCATGTGAAGGAACAGCACAACTTTTTATCGATAGGCTAAAAAATAAGTTTTTAGGCTCATCTATAAAAGGTTGGATTGCGAAAAAGCTGTTTTCTGAACTATTTACGGAGCTAAAAACACTGAACCCCGACCAGTATAACGGCGCAAGTTTGCTAGGATTGCGCGGCATTGTAATAAAAAGTCATGGAAGTGCTGATGTACCCGCTGTCGTTAACGCGATTTCAGAGGCGGTGCATGAAGTTAAACGACAAGTACCCAGCCGTATAAGCGATCGTTTGGAAGCGGTTTTACTCGAGAGGCATTATTAGTCTTCATGTATAGCAAAATTTTAGGTACTGGCAGCTACCTGCCATCTCAAGTGCGTACAAACGCTGATTTAGAGAAAATGGTAGATACTAGCGATGAGTGGATTGTCACTCGTACGGGTATTCGCGAGCGTCGCATTGCAGCTGAAGATGAAACAGTTGCGGATATGGCGTTTTATGCAGCACAGAATGCGATCGAAATGGCGGGTATTGATAAAAACGACATCGATCTCATTATCGTGGCAACCACAAGTAGCAGCCATACATTTCCTTCGTCTGCGTGTCAGGTGCAAGGTAAGTTAGGCATTAAAGGCTGCCCAGCATTTGACTTGGCGGCGGCATGTTCGGGCTTTATCTATGCACTGTCAGTGGCTGACCAACATATCAAAACTGGTATGTGTAAAAATGCACTAGTGATTGGCGCTGACGCTTTGTCAAAAAGCTGTGATCCTACTGATCGCTCTACCATTATTTTATTCGGCGATGCTGCGGGTGCAGTTGTGCTTGGAGCAAGTAAAGAGCCAGGTATTCTTTCAACTCACATTTATTCGGATGGTGAGTTTGGTGACTTACTAAGCCTGCCTGTGCCTGAGCGTGGTGGGGATGCTGATAAGTGGCTATATATGGCTGGTAACGAAGTGTTTAAAGTTGCAGTAACTCAACTGTCTAAACTGGTTAAAGACACTTTAGAAGCCAACAATATGCACAAGTCTGAATTGGATTGGTTAGTTCCGCACCAAGCAAACTATCGCATCATTTCAGCGACGGCGAAGAAGCTGTCTATGTCGCTAGACCAAGTTGTATTGACCTTGGATAAACACGGTAATACTTCTGCGGCAACGGTTCCAACTGCTCTAGACGAAGCAGTTCGTGACGGACGTATTAAGCGCGGTCAAAACTTACTTTTAGAAGCTTTCGGTGGCGGTTTCACCTGGGGCTCAGCTTTAGTTAAATTTTAATTTAGCAGTTCGATTTTCGTAATATTTAATCGTTACTATAGTCTTTAAGGCGTTGAAATAACGCCTTAATCATTTTGAGGAAACAGCAATGAGCAAGTTTGCTATCGTATTTCCAGGTCAAGGCTCTCAAGCTATCGGTATGCTTGCTGAGCTAGCACAGCAGTATGATGTGGTTAACCAAACTTTTGCAGAAGCATCAGAAGCGTTGGGCTATGATTTATGGGCGTTGGTTCAAAACGGTCCTGTTGAAGATTTAAACCAGACATTTCGTACACAGCCTGCATTACTAGCTGCTTCTGTAGCCATCTGGCGTGTATGGCAAGAGCTTGGTTTAGAGCAACCTGCAGTTCTTGCAGGTCACAGCTTAGGTGAATACTCAGCTTTAGTGTGTGCAGGTGTTATCGACTTTAAACAAGCGATTGGCTTAGTTGAGCTTCGTGGTAAGGCGATGCAAGAAGCAGTACCGGCTGGTACTGGTGCTATGTACGCTATCATCGGTCTTGATGACGAGGCTATTGCAAAAGCATGTGAAGAAGCGGCTCAAGGCGATGTAGTTTCTCCAGTAAACTTTAATTCACCTGGTCAAGTTGTGATTGCAGGTCAGAAAGATGCAGTAGAACGCGCAGGTGCATTGTGTAAAGAGGCTGGTGCTAAGCGAGTACTTCCGTTACCTGTTTCTGTTCCTTCACACTGTGCGCTAATGAAGCCAGCAGCTGAGCGTTTAGCAGAAGCTTTGGCTGAAATTGAATTCAACGCTCCACAACTACCTGTTATCAATAACGTAGATGTAATTGCAGAAACTGATCCTGCGAAAATTAAAGATGCGCTTGTTCGCCAACTTTACAGCCCAGTACGTTGGACTGAAGGTGTAGAGAAGATGAGCGAGCAGGGCGTAGAGAAATTGCTAGAAATGGGACCGGGCAAAGTTCTAACTGGTCTAACTAAACGTATTGTAAAAACCTTAGATGCAGCAGCAGTGAACGATATCGCTTCACTGGAAGCAGCTAAGTAAATATAGGAACCAAACATGAGTCAATTCATGAGTCTAGAAGGCAAAGTTGCACTAGTTACAGGTGCAAGCCGTGGTATTGGTAAAGCGATTGCTGAACTATTTGTTGAACGTGGTGCCACAGTAATTGGCACGGCAACAAGTGAAAGTGGCGCAGAAGCGATCAGCGCATATCTTGGTAGCAACGGTAAGGGTTTTGCTCTTAACGTTACAGATGTTGAATCAGTTGAAGCTGTATTGAAAGCGATTAACGATGAGTTTGGTGCTATCGATATTCTAGTAAACAACGCTGGTATCACTCGTGACAACCTACTTATGCGTATGAAAGATGAAGAATGGTCAGATATTCTAGATACCAACCTGACTTCTATCTTCCGTATGTCAAAAGCTGTACTACGTGGCATGATGAAAAAACGCAATGGTCGCATTATCAACGTAGGTTCTGTTGTTGGCACAATGGGTAACGCAGGACAAGCGAACTACGCAGCTGCAAAAGCTGGCGTAATTGGCTTTACTAAGTCTATGGCGCGTGAAGTTGCTTCTCGTGGCGTAACTGTGAACACAGTTGCACCAGGGTTTATCGAAACAGATATGACAAAAGCACTGAACGATGAGCAACGTGCTGCTACACTTGCACAAGTACCAGCTGGTCGTTTGGGTGATCCACGTGAAATTGCTTCTGCAGTTGCATTTTTGGCTTCACCAGAAGGTGCTTACATTACGGGCGAAACTTTGCACGTAAATGGCGGCATGTATATGGTTTAATGCCATTTTTGTGCTAAGTTGGAAACTGAGTCTTAAATGTGGCCAACTTTGTACATAAATTGACATAAAAATGCGCAAGATCTGTGCATGATATATGTCAAAAATGGTGTGAATTTCGGTTAAAATCGCCAAATTTGTGGTTTGACCAGCAAGGACCCCCTTGCAACTTTCCCTAGTTAGAATAAACTACGGAATCATCGCATTAGGCGAAATCTGTAAAGGAAAAGAAAAAATGAGCAACATCGAAGAACGCGTAAAGAAAATCATTGTTGAACAGCTAGGTGTAGACGAAGCAGAAGTTAAAAACGAAGCTTCTTTCGTTGAAGATCTAGGTGCGGATTCTCTAGACACTGTAGAACTAGTTATGGCTCTAGAAGAAGAATTTGACACTGAGATTCCTGATGAAGAAGCAGAGAAAATCACTACTGTTCAAGCTGCGATCGACTACGTAAACAGCGCTCAGTAATGTCTCTTCCCAGGCGGTCATCTGACCGCCTGAGTTTTTCTCACTCATCTTTACCTCTCATAGAATTTTTCAATTCCCGGAGAATATGATCGTGTCCAAGCGTCGTGTCGTTGTCACTGGCATGGGTATGTTGTCACCAGTGGGCAACACAGTAGAATCTTCTTGGAAAGCCCTGCTAGCTGGTCAAAGTGGTATTGTTAATATTGAACACTTTGATACAACCAATTTTTCAACTCGTTTCGCAGGTCTAGTTAAAGACTTTAATTGCGAAGATTACATGTCTAAAAAAGATGCTCGCAAGATGGATTTATTTATCCAGTACGGTATTGCTGCGGGTATTCAAGCATTAGACGATTCTGGTTTGTCGATCACTGAAGAAAACGCTCCACGTGTTGGTGTAGCTATTGGTTCAGGTATCGGCGGTCTAGAACTTATTGAAAGTGGCCATTGCTCACTTCTAGAGAAAGGCCCACGTAAAGTTAGCCCATTCTTCGTACCTTCAACTATCGTAAATATGATAGCTGGTAACTTGTCTATCATGCGTGGTCTACGTGGTCCAAATATCGCGATTTCAACAGCATGTACAACAGGTTTGCACAATATTGGCCATGCGGCACGTATGATCGCTTACGGCGATGCAGAAGCGATGGTTGCTGGTGGTGCAGAAAAAGCATCTACGCCTCTAGGTATGGCGGGTTTCGGTGCAGCTAAGGCACTCTCAACTCGTAACGATGAGCCTCAAAAAGCTTCTCGCCCTTGGGATAAAAACCGTGATGGTTTTGTACTAGGCGATGGGGCTGGCATCATGGTGCTTGAAGAGTACGAACACGCTAAAGCTCGTGGCGCTAAAATTTATGCTGAAATCGTTGGCTTCGGTATGTCTGGCGATGCTTACCACATGACTTCACCTAGTGAAGATGGTTCTGGTGGTGCATTAGCGATGGAAGCTGCGATGCGTGATGCAGGTCTAACTGGTGAACAAATCGGTTATGTGAACGCTCACGGCACATCTACGCCAGCAGGCGATGTAGCAGAAGTGAAAGGCATTAAACGTGCACTTGGTGAAGCGGGTTCTAAACAAGTTCTAATTTCTTCAACTAAGTCGATGACTGGTCACCTACTAGGTGCCGCTGGTTCTGTTGAAGCTATCATTACTGTTATGTCTCTTGTAGACCAAATGGTTCCACCAACAATTAACCTTGAAGACCAAGAAGAAGGTCTAGACGTTGATCTTGTTCCAAACACTGCTCGCAAAGTAGAAGGTATGGAATATGCAATGTGTAACTCATTTGGTTTTGGTGGCACAAACGGATCATTAATCTTTAAGCGCGTATAAGATTCATTGAACTGTACTTGTTTTGAAACGGCTTGATGCTTAGCATTAAGCCGTTTCTTTATTTTCAGGGAGCGGAAATATGTTATGGATAAATGGCGAGTTGAATGACCTAATCTCCGCGGGTGATCGCTCCTTTCAATACGGTGATGGATGCTTTACAACCATACTCACAAAACAAGGCGCTATTCAGCATTGGGCGTATCACATTGAGCGTATGGAAGCGTGCCTTAAAGTGCTGGGTATATCCCAACCGAATTGGCAGCAAGTTGAACAGTGGCTGCAATCTGCAATTCTTCAAGATGCGAAAGCAGGTATAAAGATTCATATCAGTAGGGGTGTCGGAGGAAGAGGATATAGTCCCACAAACCTCACGGAGCCAAACATAACGATCAGCAATTTTGCTTTCCCATCTCATTATACTCAGTGGCAACTAGAAGGTTTGCCGCTTGGTGTTTGTACCAAACGTATGGGGTTGAACCCATTACTTGCAGGACACAAACACAACAACCGTTTAGAACAGGTATTGTTTAAAGGCGAAATGGACCAAGCAGGATATCTCGATGGAGTATGTTTGGATATTCATGGCCATATCGTAGAGACTACGGCAGCAAATATTTTTTGGGTAAAAGGTAGAACTTTATACACGCCTTCGTTAAAAAATGCCGGTGTGGCAGGAGTTGCGCGCAGAAATATATTAGAATATGCCCGCCATCTTAATTTGAAAGTCGTTAAAGGTGATTTCGAACTCGATCATCTTGATAACGCGGAAGAAGTTTTTATCTCTAACTCACTGTTAGAGGTAGCACCTGTTGTCCAAATTTCAGAACATAAGTACTCAATTGGACCGCAGACGCTACGAATTCAGGAGAAATTTAATTCGTGATTAAAAAGTTATCTTTTTTATTGGTCGTTCTTATTGTCAGTGTTGCTGGTGCGTATTTCTATATCCAAAGCCAGGTAAACAGTTATCTTAACCAACCATTAAAAATAGAAGAACCACAGATCATCACTATTCAGAGTGGTACTAGTCTCAACCGTGCGATGTCACTTTTGGCAGAAAAGACATGGATTGAACCAACCTCGTTTTCTTCTTTCATTCATCGATTACATCCAGAGTTAGCCGGTTTAAAGGCTGGTACGTATCAAATCACACCTGATATGGATTTGAATCAAGCGCTAATGCTGTTTATTTCAGGAAAGGAGCATCAGTTTGCGATTACCTTCGTTGAAGGCAGTCGATTCTCTGAGTGGCGAGATATTCTTGCTAGCAACATTAATCTTAAACATACGTTAGATGGCTTTTCAGAAAAAGAAATCGCGCAAAAATTGGGGATCGAAAGAGAAAAGTTGGAAGGGCTGTTTCTTGCAGAAACTTATCACTTCACTAATGGTGTTAGTGACTTAGATATTCTTAAACGTGCCCACGTTAAACTCAACAATATACTCTCTGAAGAGTGGGATAAACGCCAAAGCGATTTGCCGCTAAAATCATCCTACGAAGCGTTGATTTTGGCTTCGATTATCGAAAAAGAAACTGCGGTTGAAGATGAAAGAACCCAGATTTCGTCTGTGTTCGTCAATCGTCTAAATAAACGTATGCGTTTGCAAACAGACCCGACGGTTATTTATGGTATGGGTGAAAACTATGACGGTAATATCCGCAAGAAAGACCTAAAAGCACCGACACCATACAATACTTATGTCATTTTTGGCTTACCACCGACACCAATTGCTATGGCTGGCCCAGCATCAATCAAGGCAGCTCTTAATCCAGACCAAAGCAATTACTTGTACTTCGTTGCCAGCGGTAACGGTGGACATGTGTTTTCGAAAACACTGACAGAGCATAACCGCGCAGTTCGCGCTTATCTAAAACAGATACGTAATAAATAATGAAATCAAAATTTATCGTTGTAGAAGGCCTAGAAGGGGCTGGCAAAAGTACTGCTATCCAAGCAATTGTAGAAACGCTGCATGACTTTGGTATCGAACAAATAACCCGCACGCGTGAACCTGGCGGTACTGTCCTTGCAGAAAAGATGCGTGAACTTGTGAAACAAGAACACGAAGGTGAAGTTCTGCAAGATATGACCGAACTGCTTCTAATGTATGCCGCGCGTGTTCAATTGGTCGAAAACGTGATTAAACCAGCTCTTACGCAAGGTCATTGGGTTGTAGGAGATCGTCATGATATGTCTTCTCAGGCTTATCAAGGCGGTGGTCGTCAGATCTCTAGTCAAACGATGCAAAGTTTAAAGCAGACGACACTAGGTGATTTTAAGCCGGATCTAACTCTCTACTTAGACATTGACCCTAAAGTCGGCTTAGAGAGAGCTCGTGGTCGAGGTGAACTTGACCGAATCGAGAAAATGGACATTAGTTTCTTCGAGCGCACAAGAGCGCGATACCTTGAGATTGCTAAAGGGGATGACTCAGTTATTGTCGTTGATGCTGAGCAAAGCATTGATAAAGTAGCGCAAGATATTAAATCTGTTTTGCTGCTTTGGTTAAAAAAATGCGATGGTTAAGCAGATTCAATGGCTGACAAGCATCTAGGAAGCTTTATGTTAGTAAATAATGTTCAAGAACTTCATTCTTGGCTTCAAGGCACTTGGAACAACTGGAAACAGCAGCTAGACAACAACAGCTTTGCTTCTGCTACTTTGCTTTTTTCTTCGCCTGGTTTAGATACTTTTCGGTTAGCTGAACACTTTGCACGATCGTTAATGTGCAACACTTCTACCAGTGAACCATGTGGATTTTGTCACGGCTGTGATTTGATGCAATCGGGCAACCATCCAGATTATCATGTTGTTAAGCCGGAGAAAGAAGGCAAGGCTATTACGGTTGAGCAGATCCGTCAGTGCAACCGTATCGCCCAAGAGTCTTCCCAGTTATCCGGTTATCGTCTTTTTGTTATCGAACCGGCTGAAGCGATGAATGAATCTGCAGCTAATGCTTTATTAAAGACGCTTGAAGATCCGTCTGAGAAGTGTGTGTTTGTACTGATTGCTTCCAAGGCAAGTGCATTGCTACCAACGATTGTTAGTCGATGCCAACAAGTTTCTATTCCAGACCCACACTCAGCTGTTGTAACTCAATGGTTGAAAAAAGAACTCGGTGTTGATGTTCCTGCTTTCGCATCTCACATCAATGGCAATACGCCTGTGCAGACTAAAGCCTTTATGCAATCCGGAGACATCGATTCGTATAAATTGATTGAAGACAGCCTGATTGCCGCTATCCAAGGAGATATCGAATCTGTACTCAAGTGTACAAGCAAGTTGAATGAGTCTCCGATCTCGCGCCTAACTTGGCTCTGGTATTTGCTTACCGATGCTCAGAAAGTTCAATTCGGTGTCGTTCAGCCCAACTTTACTCCCGGAAGTCATACTTTATCTCAAATAGTGAGCTATGTTGTTCTAGAGAAGCAGAGTTCAGAGTTAGCCGCTTTAATCGAAAAACTCAGGCATTTCACCGGATTGAATACTGAGCTTTTAATTACGGATTGGATTTTTAAATTTAACGAGGAAACATGTTTGTAGATTCCCACTGCCATCTGGATAAGCTGGACTATCAAGATTTACACACTGACATATCGGATGTAGTGAAAAAAGCGGCTCAAGCGAATGTAAAGCAGTTGCTTTCAGTAGGTGTTACGCTCGATTCGTTTCCAGACATGATCGAGATGATCGCACCATTTGACAACGTGCATGCTTCATGTGGTGTACACCCACTAGATGTTGAAAGTGAATTCGCTCTAGATAAATTTCACGAATACGCTAAACATCCAAAAGTTGTTGCAATTGGTGAAACGGGTCTAGATTATCATTACCAACCAGAAACAGCAGAATTGCAGAAACTGCGTTTTTCACAGCAAATTGAAACTGCAGTTGCACTTAATAAACCATTGATTATTCACACTCGAAATGCACGTGCAGATACCTTGGCGATGTTAAAGCAAGGCGGAGCTGAACGTTGTGGTGGGGTGATTCATTGTTTTACTGAGGATCTGGCATTTGCCGAAGCAGCAATAGACTTGGGGTTCTATATTTCTATTTCTGGAATAGTGACGTTTAGACAGGCGACTGAACTTAAAGAGGTCGTGAAAGCATTACCAATCGAGCGTCTACTCATCGAGACTGATTCACCGTATTTAGCTCCAGTCCCTCATCGCGGCAAAGAGAATCAGCCGGCGTATGTCGTCGAGGTAGCGGCATACATTGCTCAGCTAAAAGGGTGTTCACTCTCTGAAATTGCAGAGAAAACGACCAAAAATTACAAAGATCTTTTTTTGCGATAGAAAACAACATCTGGTTTAAAAAGGAGCATTTGCTCCTTTTTTTATTGTTAAAAAAGGACGATTGTAAAAAATATTCTATTGTTTACTAAATATGTTGATTTTGAGAGAGCAAAACAACCCAATGTAATTTTGTTACATGAAATAACATCATGTCCAATTTTATTTACGCAGTGAAATTATTGTTTTGAACTTTTAATGATATATAAAACAATAGGATATGGTTGGTGTAATGCTTTTCAGAGGTCAGATCTGATTGTGATCTGTCTAATACTTTGAAACTTAATTTCGTAACTAAGTAGAAACCATGAGGAGCATCAAGATATATTTAGAGGCGGAAAATATAATGCATTTTGTGGTTACATTTTCATTGGGTGCTAACATTTAGGCTACGGGGGTGTGCCGTTAGAACCCAAACATTCTAATAACTTAATCAGGAGCATAAACATGTTTAAAAACGCTTTTGCTAACCTGCAAAAAGTTGGTAAGTCTCTGATGCTTCCAGTATCAGTACTTCCAGTTGCAGGTATTTTGCTTGGTGTGGGTGCGGCGAACTTTAGCTGGCTACCAGAAGTAGTATCACACCTAATGGAACAAGCTGGCGGTTCTGTTTTCGGCCAAATGGCACTTCTTTTCGCTGTCGGTGTATCTTTAGGTTTCACTAACAACGATGGTGTTTCAGGTCTGTCTGCTATCGTTGGTTACGGTATCATGGTTGCTACGCTAAACGTAATGGCAACTGTAATGGGTGTTGATCACATCGAAACTGGTGTTCTAGGTGGTATCCTAGCGGGTGGTGTTGCTGCTTGGGCATTCAACCGTTTCTACAAAATTCAACTTCCAGAGTACCTAGGCTTCTTCGCGGGTAAACGCGCAGTGCCAATCATTACTGGTTTCCTATCAATTGGTCTTGGTGTAATCCTTTCTATTATTTGGCCACCAATTGGTAGCGTAATTGCTTCTTTCTCTGATTGGGCTGCGAACCAAAACCCTGTTACTGCATTCGGTATCTACGGTGTTGTTGAGCGTTCTCTAATCCCATTCGGTCTACACCACATTTGGAACGTACCATTCTTCTACGAAGCAGGTACTTGTACAAACGCGGCTGGTCAAGTAGCTCACGGTATTATGACTTGTTTCCTTACAGCTGATGACGCTACTCGCGCAGCTGGTAACGGTTTCGGTCAGCTAGCGGGTGGTTACCTATTCAAGATGTTCGGTCTTCCAGCAGCTGCTATTGCTATTGCACACAGCGCTAAACCAGAAAACCGTGCAAAAGTAATGGGTATCATGGCTTCAGCAGCATTGACTTCATTCCTAACTGGTATCACTGAACCAATTGAGTTCTCATTCCTATTCATCGCTCCAGTACTATACGCAATTCACGCAGTACTAGCTGGCGTTGCATACATGCTAACGAACTCTCTAGGTGTTGTTCACGGTCACACGTTCTCTAACGGTTTCATCGATTTCGTGGTTCAATCTCCACGTGCTGAGAACATGCTGCTACTAGTTGGTCTAGGTATCGCTTACGCAGTTCTTTACTACGTAGTATTCACTTTCGTTATCCGTGCTATGGACCTTAAAACTCCTGGTCGTGAAGATGAAGCTGAAGGTACAACAGTAGCTGCAGGTACTGAAATGGCTGGTGAACTAGTTGCTGCATTCGGCGGTAAAGCTAACATCACTAACCTAGACGCATGTATCACTCGTCTACGTGTATCAGTAGCTGATACTGAAATCGTTGACCAAGACAAACTGAAAAAACTTGGTGCAGCAGGCGTAGTTGTAGTATCTGGTGGCGTTCAAGCTATCTTCGGTACTAAGTCTGACAACCTTAAAACTGATATGGATGAGTGGATCCGTAACAACGGTTAATCCTCAGACATCTCTTCCCCTATGGAAAAGGAGACTTCGGTCTCCTTTTTTTGTGTGCGAATTCCTACAAACTCTTAAAGTTGCTTTACCGTAGGATGACACAGGCACTACCGTGATTCGCTACCGTCTATACTTTTGTATAGCAATGGTATCTGGATTTACTTATGAAAAATTTAGCAATGGTCGCCTTACTTATTGGCGCATCTTCAAATGTTTATGCGCAGCAAAATAAAGGTTTCGAAATTGGTATGGCAGTCGACCAACAGTTAAGTGTTGTGTTCGAAATTGATGACCAGTATCGCTTTATCTTAGGCAACGATGGTGCAGCATTTGACTACATTTTTGCTCAAGGAAGTTTTAACAGTCCTGATGTGCCTTTTGACTGGTATGTTGGCGGTGGCGCATGGGCTGAGTGGGAAGATGATTTCGGTGCTCGCTTACCGTTAGGTATCAATTGGCAGTTTAATAATCGTTTTAATCTTTATGGTCAGGTTCATCCAGAAATCAATTTCTATGGTGGTCCCGAATTGCAAATCGGTGCAGCACTTGGGTTGACGTATCATTTCTAATATCTAAATTATTTAATCAGTTATGTGATAACCCACCTTTTTACCCAAATACAGTTAAACGTATCATGTAAGTCAATTGTTCCAGCCATGCATAGCATGGCTGAATGTCTTCTTACTTAAAGTGAGTTCTGATACTTAATGCTGGATGTAAAAAATAAAAACTTTATTGTCACTGGCGCTACTTCTGGAATTGGGCGTCTCCTGACTATTCGATTGTTAGAGTTGGGTGCGAATGTATCTTTTTGCGGACGCTCAGAAAGCAAACTGAATGAGTTAGTTACTGAACTCTCTCATTTTGATAAACAAACGTATTATGAAGCGTTTGATGCAACCAACTTTGAATTGATTGAACACTTTGTTTCCTCTTCTATCGAGAGGCTTGGCAAAATCGATGTGTTGGTTAATTGTGCGGGTGCAAATACATCTAGAAGCGCCATTGCTGATTTACCCGTTGATGATCTCATGAGCTTAGTCCAGTTGAATATGATGTCTCCATTCGTGTTTATGCAGCAAGCCTATAATACTTCGATGAAACCTCGTGGAGAGGGCATTATCATCAACGTCCTATCTACAGTATGTGGTTTTTCAAATGAAGGGATCGGAGCCTACACAGCATCAAAAGCAGGTATGGATGCTTTAGCGAAAGTATTTCGTAAAGAAGCAAGGGAGCACGGAGTTAAGGTTTGCGCTATTTACCCGGGTGGAGTAGATACTCCTTTCAGAGCGGCTGATCGCCCTGAATATTTGCATCCACAGCAAGTGGTTGACTCTATTTTATTCATGGCAAGTCAAAATGGTATTTCTAGCGTAGACGAGTTAGTTATTCGCCCTTTGATTGAAAAGAATTATTGTTAGATTGTTCGATTTGATATTGAAACCAATCAAAAAGCCGGCAATAAGCCGGCTTTTGGTTTTATGGATGAATTATTTGTTCATCGCTTTCTTGATACAGATAGCAGCGCCACCCCAAGTAATACCAAGACCAATGATCATCATAATAATTGCGCTAGCAGTCATTATTTTGCCTCCTTACGGCTTAATAGGTTAACCAGTACACCAAATACAAGTAGAACGATAATGATTGCCCAACCTAGAGTCAGGTCGTAACCGCCGTAGCCTTCAGTGAACAGTGCAATAAGTTTTGTTGCAATGATGATAGCTAGCATCACTGGAGTGATAAAACGTAAACAGATATCGAACCATACGCCTACGCTGAAATCAGAAATGCTGTTCACGTATTTACGTACGTCAGATACTTTTAGCAACCATGTCATTAGTGCGATTTCAACGAAACAGCTTGCCATGATACCCACGTTGTTTGCGAAGTGGTCAACTAGGTCAAGTAGCAATAGACCGCCGTTAGTTGCAAACGCCATTGAGATAACTAGACCAGAACCGATAACAACGTTCGCTGCTTTCTTACGGCTCCATTTCAGCTTGTCGATAACCGCTGAAGTTACTGCTTCCATGATTGAAATATGCGAGCTTAGACCTGCTACAACCAATGCTAGGAAGAATATTGGACCTAAGATGTAAGGAATTGGTAGAAGGTTAATAGCCGCTGGAATCGTTACGAATGCTAGACCTACACCTGCAGAAACAACTTCTGTTAGTGGTTTGCCTTGCTCTTGCGCCATGTAACCCAACACAGAGAAAATCATGATACCTGCAAGGATTGAGAAACCACAGTTGATCAACACAGTCATAAACGCGTTGTTTGTGATGTCTGATTTTTCTGGCAGGTAGCTTGAATATGCAAGCATGATTGCAAAACCAATACTTAGAGTGAAGAAGATCTGACCATAAGCAGCAGCCCAAACTTTCACGTCCCAAATTTTGCTGAAGTCAGGTTGGAACATGTAGTTCACACCATCAAGAGCACCAGGAAGGAAAATCATACGAGCAATTAGGAACAATACCATGATGAATAGGATCGGCATCATGATCTTAGATGCACGCTCGATACCTGCTTTTACACCACCTACGATAGCTGCATAAGTAACTGCCCAAGCAATGAACATAGCGAATGCGATGTTCCATTGGATGTCACCAAGATTCGTTGGCGAGTTGTCACCTAGTGCTAAGTACTCGCTAAAGAAGAATGCGTTAGTATCTGTGCCCCAGCTTTGAGTAAACGACATACCAAAGTAAGAGATAGCCCAGCCAATAACAGCAACGTAGTAAACAGCGATAACGGCAGCGATACCTACTTGGAACCAGCCTAACCATTCAAATTTAGAATTGATTTTTGCTAGAGTAGATGGCGCTGAACCGCGGTTCTTTTGACCCATGCTGAACTCAAGGATCATGAATGGAATACCCGCAGTAAGTAGTGCGAAGATATAAGGAATGAAAAATGCACCGCCGCCGTTTTCATATGCCATGTAAGGGAAACGCCAAATGTTCCCAAGACCGATTGCAGAACCTACCGCTGCTAGGATAAACCCAACTCGGGATCCCCATTGTTCTCGCTTCATGTTTAACTCCTTTACAACTCTCTGAGGTATGAAGCTTCTCTGCGGCTATCACAGACGAACATGGATATTGTCGATATTTTTTAGCGTTCTATAGAACTGCCTTATCTTTTATCTATCGTCCATGAATCGGTGAAAAGTTAGTATTAAATTTTGTTTGCCGCAAGAAAACTCAGAGTTTTATTCTTTATTATCTGATGTGTGTTTGCGAAATCTGAAATAATCAGCTACGCGTGGTACTGAGACTACAGTTTTGTGCTGTTAATAGCAATAGATCATAAATGTTAGTTTTTTGTATTATGATAGTTTTATCGGTCGTTTATGGTGTTGGTTATTGGTTTAAAATATCGGCATGTAGTTTATGTGCGGGTCATTTGGTATGCATTGTTGATATTTTTAACGGATATCACTGTTGAAACTAATAGTGTGTATGACTGAAAAATATACAATCAACAGTGAATACCTCCACCTTTAACTGAATAACTAAAATATGCAGATAAAAGCGTATAAGGCTGGGCATGACGTTGGAGTAGAAGCTTTAGTTTTTGTCCTCAAGCCTTGTTGAATAAGCGATAAGGCGATTGAGTTATTGTGAGGGCAATTGCATAATTGTACGTGAAAAATCGACAATCCTTGATGGCTTCCTTTACCGATGTTATTAATTTGTTAAGCAAAAGGAGGTTCCTATGGAAAATGATCTAAAGTTTGCAGTGATTTCTACTGTAGTTATTTTCACTGTGCTTGTCGGTTTTGGATTAATTGCTGTAACACACTAACCGATAAGGGTTCTACTTATGCCTAATAGTGGAACTGTTTCAAATGCAGATAGCAAAGTCGATGCTATTCGACTATCCAAATTCATCGGCGGTAAAAATGCTCTAGTCGCCCAAGGTGGTGGACAACGAGGAATATTTACTGCCGGTGTGTTAGATGCCTTCAATCTCGCCAATTTTGACCCTTTCGATGAATTTTACGGTACCTCTGCAGGTGCTCTAAACATTAGCGCTTATCTCTGTCGTCAACATGGGTTAGGCAAAGCGTTCATCACAGAATTAACTACCACTCCTCAATTCTTTCACCTTTTCAGCTATATCCGTAGAAAACAATATATGGATTTGGATTGGGCATTGGAGAAAATCTGTGACTTCCCATTTCAAATGGACGTCGACATGGGACGCAGAGCACTGGGTGCGAGAAAAGCTTATGCTGCTGTGACTTCTTCATTAACGCTCAGTGATGAATATTTTCCGATGCTTGGCAGTAATTGGAAAGATGTGATGCGTGCGACTTGCGCTATCCCTCGTTTGTATCCCAAAGAAGTGAAGTTAAACAACAAACTGTATGTCGATGGTGGCGTATCAGCATCCATTCCAGTGCAAGAAGCTTGGCGGCGTGAAGCTCGTTTTATTACTGTGATTAGAACAGAGGAAGTGGATGCAGAAGCGGATTTACTGACTCCTGCTGAAAAAGCGAAGCAGGATGAAATTAAGTGGTTCAGAGATTCATTTAATAGCATTCAAAACCAATGGCAAAATCGATTAGATCAGTGGAAACAAGACTGGAACCGTTTTTTCCAACAGCAGATTGCCCGTTCCAAAGAACTCAAAAATGAGCAAAAGCATCTCCAGACTTTAAATGGAGGCCGTTGGCTGTTTGGCGCTGATGATATCTATCGGCTGAGTCATTTATTGGGAGATAAATTTGATTCTGGGCTAGCAGACTTGCTCATGGTGCACTATCAAACCTACTCGTTGACGAGAGAGTTTTTAAATATGCCACCTGATGATGTGTTTATTGTGCAAATCGTGCCAAACAGTCCGCTCAAATCGACTTCACTAATGAGCAATAAGGAAGACTTGTTGCACGATTATGAGCTGGGTGTAGAGGCCGGTAATCGATTTATTAACTTGTTTTTACAGGCCGAAGAGATCAAAGCGGAGCGTATCATTCGCGCTGATTTCAGCTCTTTAGATTTTTAGCTCATAGTGGATGGTTGAATAACTCACTCTGAAGCGTCTTCAAAGTGAGTTATTTTCCTTAACCAGTTCTAGCTAAAGAACAGGCAATATACGCATGCAGTTCGTAGAGCCTTCAACTTCCATGACATCGCCTTGCGTTATGATGACGAGGTCACCAAATTCCAACAGCTTTTTCTCTTTTAGCGATTCCAAAGCAGATTGAGCCGCTGTAAAACCTTCTTCTTGCTTACTATCAAAATAGTAAGGCGTAACGCCTCGGTATAACGCGCAGCGGTTGAGTGCTCGCTCATTACGTGACATCGCGAAAATTGGTAACACAGAATTTAAGCGTGAGGTCATCAAGGCTGTGCGTCCGGATTCCGTTAATGTCACCATGGCCTTTACGCCTTCTAAATGGTTTGCTGCGTAAATGGTCGACATAGCAATGGTTTCTTCCGACGTGGCGAAAGAACGGTCTATACGATAGTTTTGCTGGTTAGATTCAATGGTTTTCTCCGCGCCTATGCAAACTTCAGCCATGGCTTTAACCGTTTCAACGGGGTATTTACCAGCGGCGGTTTCTCCTGACAACATTACCGCATCAGTGCCATCCAGTACGGCGTTGGCTACGTCCATGACCTCTGCACGGGTTGGCATTGGATTTGTGATCATCGATTCCATCATTTGCGTTGCGGTAATCACGACTCTGTTGAGGGCTTTTGCTCTATGGATCAATTTCTTTTGCACACCAACAAGTTCTGGGTCACCGATTTCCACTCCTAGGTCACCACGGGCAACCATGATGACGTCTGATGCCATAATGATATCGTCAATGTTCTCGTCGCATGAGACGGTTTCTGCTCGCTCTACTTTCGCTACCAAACGAGCTTCTAATCCTGCGTCTCGAGCCAAACGGCGGGCGTAATTCATATCTTCGCCATTGCGAGGGAAGGATACGGCAAGGTAATCAACGTTAATCTCGGCAGCGAGAAGAATATCCCGCTTGTCTTTTGCCGTTAGAGCATCTGCAGAGAGTCCTCCGCCTTTTTTGTTGATGCCTTTATTATTGGAGAGTGGGCCTCCGATAAGAACAGAGGTGTATATTTTTTCATTTTCAACCGATAACACCTGCAGTTGTACTCTTCCGTCGTCAAGCAGAAGGATGTCATCTCTTTTCACATCCTTAGGCAGCGCTTTATAGTCGATACCCACGGAATCTTGGTCTCCCATGCCCGGAGTTAACTCGGCATCAAGGATGAATCGGTCACCTTCATTGAGTTGTATTGGTCCATCTTTAAACGTAGAGACGCGAATTTTAGGACCTTGCAAATCTCCTAAGATGGCAACGTGTTTGCCTAGTTTGGCTGCTATTTCGCGAACTTTCTGCGCTCTCAATTTATGATCCTCTGCAGAACCATGAGAGAAATTCATTCTGACTACGTTTGCCCCTGATTTGATGATTTGTTCTAGTACGTTTTCTTTATCTGTGGATGGGCCGAGTGTGGTAACTATTTTTGTGCGTCTTTGACCTGAACTCATGGAGATCTCCTACAGTGATCGGGCAGATAAGGTATCGATGATTTTTAAGTATAAACAACACCCATAATACACGTTGTGATGGTTATAAAATTGTTACATAAGTCTGAGTAAAATGTAGGAATTTGGCTGTATGCGCTCATGCTTCAAAATATTTTTGCTTTGAAATTAAGTTTTCTAAATATGTATATCTAGGCAACACAAACTCGACAATTTGACTGAATACACAAAGTTCCGAGTATATACGTGACGCTGGTCACGGGTATTTACCAAAGCCCTTCACAATTAGTTCGCAAAGTAAAAAAATTGGCAGGTTGTTGTTTTCTGGAGCGTACCATGTACATGGCTCAACCAGGCCATATTGACCATATCAAGCAGGTCAATGCTGGTCGTGTATATAAATTGATTGACCAAAAAGGTCCTATCTCTCGTATCGATTTATCGAAAGAGAGCGAACTCGCGCCTGCAAGTATTACTAAAATTACTCGCGAGCTTATTGATGCGCACCTAATTCATGAAACAACGGTTCAAGAAGCTATCAGCCGTGGTCGTCCTGCAGTCGGTTTGCAAACGAATAATGAAGGCTGGCAATTCCTTTCTATGCGTCTCGGACGTGGGTATTTAACCATCGCCCTTCATGAACTGGGTGGCGAAGTATTGATTGATACCAAGATTGAGATTCATGAAATCGACCAAGACGATGTGCTTCAGCGTCTTCTATTTGAAATTGAAGAGTTCTTCCAGACTTACGCAGCTCAACTTGATCGCGTGACAAGTATTGCGATTACTTTGCCAGGGTTAGTGAACTCTGAAAAAGGCATCGTGTTACAGATGCCTCACTACAATGTGAGTAATCTTGCATTAGGCCCTGAAATCTATAAAGCGACAGGTCTGCCAGTATTTATTGCTAACGATACTCGCGCATGGGCGCTGGCTGAGAAGTTATTCGGTCATTCACAAGACGTTGATAACTCTATTCTGATTTCGATCCACCATGGTTTGGGTGCTGGCATTATTCTCGATGGACGAGTGTTACAAGGTCGCAATGGTAACATCGGGGAACTAGGGCACATTCAGATTGATCGCAACGGTAAGCGTTGCCAATGTGGCAATATTGGTTGTCTTGAGACAGTGGCCAGTTCGCAAGCAATTCGTGAACAAGTCGCGGAGCGTATCGCTAACGGCGAAACTTCAAGTTTGAGCGAAATTCCTGAAATCACTATAGAAGATATTTGCTCTGCAGCAGCTGAAGGTGATCCACTGGCTGTGGAGGTGATCGAACAGCTTGGTGCCTATCTAGGTTCCGCGATCGCTATAGTCATTAACCTATTTAACCCAGAAAAAATTCTTATCGGTGGTGTCATTAACCAAGCGAAGAACGTTCTATATCCTGCTATCCAGCACTGTATCGAGCAGCAGAGCTTGCCTGTTTACCACCAAGATTTAAAACTTGTCGAATCTCGCTTTTATAAACAAGCGACGATGCCGGGTGCCGCGCTTGTGAAACAAGCTTTATATGATGGTCTGCTGCTGATGAAAGTGGTAGAAGGATAATTTTCATATTACCTGTAGTACTATCATTTACATTTATCCTTTGTAGCTATACTGTTATTGGGTTTTAGTAGTTTGCGGAATTTTCTATGTCAGGTGTTTTAAATTCGGTCGATCAACGTACGAACTTGGTTGGCGAGAACCGACTTGAGTTATTGCTTTTTAGCTTAAACAGCCGTCAACTGTTTGCTATTAACGTATTTAAAGTTAGAGAAGTGATAAAAGTACCACATCTAACTAAGATGCCGGGCTCTCATCCAAATATTACAGGTGTTGCAACACTTCGTGGTGTACCTGTTCCTATTATCGACTTGCGACAAGCGATCGGTTTTCCACCGTCTCGTCTAGAGAAGCCTGAACAGAACCTGATTATTACAGAGTACAACCGTACTACCCAAGGTTTCCTTGTTGGGCAAGTTCGTAATATCGTTAACACAGCATGGACTGAAATTGAGCCGCCGCCAAAATCTGCAGGTCGTTCAAACTACTTGACTGCTATTACTCAAATTAAAGATCAAAACCAAACCAACATCGTTGAGATTATTGATGTTGAGAAGGTTCTTGCAGAGATCATTGATTACGACGTCTCAATTTCTGAAGAACTACTTGATCACGATATCTTGGGTGAAATGGCGGGTCGTAATGTGTTGATTGTTGATGACTCTTCAACCGCAAGAAACCAGATTAAAGATACGCTTTCACAACTTGGTTTGAATATCATTGAATGTCGTGACGGTCTAGAAGCACTGAATTTATTGAAATCTTGGTGTGATGCGGGCAAAAAAATCAATGATGAACTTCTGATGATGATTACCGATGCCGAGATGCCTGAAATGGACGGCTATCGTTTAACGCATGAAGTGCGTAATGATCCTCGTATGAAAGATTTGTTTATCACTTTGAATACCTCTCTGAGTGGTAGCTTTAACGAGGCGATGGTGCAGAAGGTGGGTTGTAACCGATTCATTTCTAAGTTCCAGCCAGATCTGTTGGTGCAAGTGGCTCAAGAAAGACTTCGAGAAGTTTTATAAAAGTGAACTTCTATTAGAAAAGCGCTGAATAATCAGCGCTTTTTTGTCTCTTAAGATTTTATCTCAATTATTTATTTGTAGCTGGCTCAATGAAAATCTCGAGAGCGACTTTGAAGTTGCGTTAAATGTTCGGTGATATCAATCAGCTTTCCTGCGATGACATGCACCACATTCTCTTCTTTTTCGACAATCCCTTTAACCATCAATACTTTTGCGCTTATGTAAGCACTTTTTTGTGCTCGGGCTGTAGCTTGCCACACCACAGTATTAATATTTCCAGTGTCGTCTTCTAAGGTGAAAAACGTAACGCCAGCAGCAGTACCTGGCGCTTGGCGTCCGGTAACGACTCCCGCGACAGTGACGAGTGACTTATGAGGAAGATTAAGTAGATCTTTCTGGCGAGTAAACTTTCCTAATACTCCGGCTTTGTCTAATAAGGTTATCGGATGTTGATCGAGAGAAAGTCCTAAGGATGCATAATCTTCAATCAGATCTTCCATCGCAGATGGTGGTGTTTGAATCTGACGCTTTTCTTCTTGATAGTTTTCAAACAGAGGCAGATCGGAAAGAGAATCCATGATTGCCCAGCGAGTGTCGTAGCGATTATTGGTTAAACGGTGCAAAGCATTCGCAGAAGCAAGAGATTCCATATCTCTCTGATTAATGCCTGCATTTTTTAGCTGATTAACATGCTGAAATCCGTAAGTAGGGCGAGTACTTAGCAGCTGTTCACATCCAGAATTGCTCAATCCTTTCACCAGCCGAAGACCGAGTTGAATGGCATAGCCTTGCTGGTGGCGCACAACTTGATGCTCAATATCAGATTGATTTACACAAACAGGCAAAACGACAATGCCATGTCTTTGAGCATCCTGAATAAGTTGAGATGGACTATAGAAACCCATCGGTAAACTATTAAGCAACGAAGTATAGAAGATTTCTGGATAGTAATATTTCAGCCAAGCAGAGCAATAAGCTAGAACAGCAAAGGATGCGGAGTGACTCTCCGGAAAACCGTATTCACCAAAGCCACAGATCTGTTCGTAAATGCGCTCTGCAAATGCTCTCTCATAGCCTCTAGCCAGCATGCCATCAATCAATTTAGGTCTGAATTTGTCCAGCTCACCGCTCTTTTTCCAAGACGCCATTGCTCGGCGAAGCTGGTCCGCTTCTCCACCGCTAAAACCTGCCGCAACCATAGCAATTTTAATAACTTGTTCTTGAAAGATAGGAACGCCCATCGTCCGTTCTAAAACCTCTTTCACTTCTTGAGATGGGAAAGACGGCTCCTCAATACCATTCCTTCGTTTAAGGAATGGGTGCACCATATCACCCTGAATCGGACCGGGGCGAACAATAGCGATTTGAATAACTAGATCATAATAAGTGCGAGGTTTTAAACGAGGTAACATACTCATTTGTGCACGAGACTCTATTTGAAACACGCCTACGGTATCTGCGCGCTGTATCATTCCATAGACGTTTTCGTCATCTTTTAGACGAGTGATGCCTGCGATGCTGAGCTTTCGTTGGTGGTGGCGGTCAATCATGGTGAAGCATTTACGAATAGCCGTTAGCATACCCAACGCTAATACATCGACTTTCATTAGCCCCAGACTTTCTAAATCATCTTTATCCCATTGAATAATCGTTCGCTCAGGCATAGCCGCATTTTCCACAGCAATGAGTTCGTATAGCGGACCTGCGGAAATGACAAAACCACCCACATGCTGGGAGAGATGGCGTGGAAACGACTGTATCTCGTTCACTAGATCGATAAACAGTTGCCCTTTATGGGATTGTGGTTGTAGCCCAAGCTCAATGATTTGAGCTTGCCAACCAAGATTTCGGTCTCTGCGATTAATATTCTTAATAAAGAAATCGAGCTGAGTTTCGCTAATGCCTAATGCTTTACCGACGTCCCGAATGGCGCTTTTTAAACGATAAGTAATAACTGTGGCGGCTAATGCTGCACGCTCTCTGCCATATTTTTGATACAGGTATTGAATCACTTCTTCGCGTCGTTCATGTTCGAAATCCACATCGATATCTGGTGGTTCTTGACGTTCTTTACTGATAAATCGTTCAAACAGAACCGCCACTTGGCGGGGATCTACCGCTGTAATTTCCAAGCAGTAGCAGACGACAGAGTTAGCCGCAGATCCCCGTCCTTGATAGAGAATACCCCTGCTTTTGGCGAACATGACGATGTCGTGAATGGTAAGAAAATAGAACGGATAATTCAGTTCTTCAATCAGAGAGAGCTCTTTCTCAATGGTTGCTTGGATATTGACAGGAACACCTTCTGGAAAGCGAAGTTGTTTTCCTTTTTCAACTAATAGACGTAGATGTTCCATCGGCTTAGAACCGTTCGGTATCAATTCGCTTGGGTATTCGTATTTCAGATCGCTCAGTTTGAAATGGCATTGCTGCGCTATTCGCACACTCTCTTCTAACCATTCACTTGGGAATATTTTGGCGAGCTTTGTTTTGCTGCGCAGTGCTCGTTCAGTGTTGCAAATAAGATGAGCCTGAATGTGTTCGACACTCTGGATATGCTTGATGGCTGTTAGTACATGCTGCAGCGGAAGGCGTGTGGCTGTGTGCATCAAAACGCCGCCACAAGCTGTAATCGGGAGACTTAATTCTTGAGCCAGTTCTTTGCAATGCGATACATATTGATGGTCGTTAGCGCTCAGGTGACGCTGAACCGCCACCCATAATCGTCCTTGATGGTACTGCTTGAGCCAACTTCCCCAATAGGAATTCTTGTTTTCATCTGCCGGAAGCCATAGAACAAAGCAGTGTTTGGCAGACATCAAATCCCACTCAGAAAGTTGATAGCAGCCTTTTTCACTGCGCCTGCGAGCATTGGTGATGATACGACAAAGCTCTGCGTATGATTGACGGTTTGGACACAATAGTACCACTTGGCATTCATCATTGAGCCAAAACATACTGCCAACAATTTGTTTTATTCCGAGCTTGCGATCTTTAATCGCAGTATGGGCTCTCACGATGCCTGCAATAGAGCACTCGTCTGTAATGGCTAGTGCTTGGTAGCGCAGAAAATCCGCATGCTGAATAAGCTCTTCAGCATGAGAAGCACCCGTCAGAAATGAGAAATTGCTCTGGCAAAATAGTTCAGCGTAAGCCATATCACTACTCTTATATAAATTGGTTTTTGCAAGAAACAGGGGTTATTCGATAGTGGAAGTTTTAACTAAACTGCCCATGCAAAAACCATTGTTTATCTTGGTTGCGAAATACCCATAGCCATCTGCCTTGTTCGCTGTGAGCAATAAAGTAGTCTCGAGTGATCGGTTGGTTATCCCACCATCCTGTGACGATTCTTTCGGGGCCATGGATTAGCGATACTATTTCACATAAAGGTTCCGGCTCTGGAAGCAGTAGGCTAGGGCGTAGCTCGGCTTTTCGTAATATTGGCGGCGTTTGCTCTGTTGCTGAGATGTATTGGCAGCGCTTTTCTGGGCGGGGGTCGTCACTGAGGCTCGGTTTATGGACTTGTGTCTGTCCCAGTTTTGCTTGTAGTAGCGTGATGATCTCAAGGGCGGTTGTTTGACCTTTTTCACCGTCAAAAATATCAGTTGCGTTTGAATTCATTTCACCGGAACGAACCACCTTTAAGGTCATTTCTAACACTGGTTGAGAGAGTTGTACTGATTCCAGAGTGAGCTGGCAGAGTCTCGCCCACTTAACACAAGAATATTCCCCCTGTGCTGACGTAAAATACAGGCTATTGGGGATGTTATCTCGCTGAGTCAGTATTAACTCCAACTCAAAGGCAACTTGATTTCGTAACGTTAAAAACTGCTCTAAGCGATTCAGTAGTCGTGATAAAGGTTTTTCAAGCCACTGAACATTCTCTATTTCATACAGCAGTTGTAAGTGACTACTGAAAGCTTCTGGCGGATGGTAAAAACTGACAGGATGCTTAAACTGCCCTAAAAGCTTACCCACATAGTTGACCAAATCGATATCAAACCGTCTTGCGAGATCTTGAATAGGTAAAGCAAGAAGCGCTTTGATGTCTCGAACCCCAACTCTGGCGAGTTTTTCGATCTGCTTAGTATTCAGCTCTGTTGCCGAGAGAGGGTAATCGTCAATGGTCGTGCGGATTTGGTCTTTATCATCAACAATCATGTTCGAGCCGCTTTTACCGAGCAAAATCGCTGAAAGTGGTGAGAAACCCGAGCCATACCAGTAACGTGTTTTACGTAATGCAAGGTGAGCTTTGAGGGTGTGCCAATAATTCTCCAAGCCTGAATATAGCGAAAGCATATTTGTGGCTCTTAGCAGAATACCCTTCGGTGGCAGCAATACGATGTCGGAAGTCACCAAGTATAACCACTGAGCGATTTCTTCGATGGATTGTGTTTCAACACTTTCATCATAAGGATACACTTGTAGCTCGCTGCACATAGACGCTGCGCTGCCTAATCCCATTCCCATTTTTATGCCTTGCTTTAATGCAGACGTGCTCGCTTGAACAACATGGTTATCACGGCCGTCGATGATAACCAGAGGGTGCTCTTGTTCTGCGTATAAGGCATCCAACTGTAATGCTGGAAAATGGAGATAGATCCAAAGTGTCATCGTTACCCCTGCATACGCTGAGGGAAGGCAATAACTTGTGAAGATTGCTCCGAATACGATGGTGATATCACCAAGTTTGGCCAGCGTTCATGCATAGATAGCTTAAATGCACTTAAAGGCCAGCCTCCTTTGCGTTTGGGCACACTAATTTGTAGTCCCTGCGAATGAGGTTGTAGCGAAATGCTTAATGAAACCGGCAGTGAAAACGCACTTTCTTGAGGTGAACGGAAGAAAAATTGCAGACAATTTCCTGTTTCACTCGCCACATTCAAACGACGAATTTGATGAACTTCAAGGTTATCTTGCCATAACAATACTTGGCTGCACGCGCCGCTTTTTAAGCATTGCTCCGCTGCCCACAATGACTCTTTGTGGTTTCTAGCTGTCACCACCAGCACTTTATCAAGTTCGATACCTTCAAACTTTAAGCTTTCCGCCTGTACTATGCCCGGAGGATTAATGAACACAGTTAAGCGCTTATCATGTTGTTTCAGATAAGGATAGATAAGACGTAATTCACCAATACCAGACTGCGATTGAATTTCGACTACACCATGCGGAGGAAAGCCTCCGGCAAGTTTTTCATCCAGCGCATTAAATCCAGTCGAGTGGGTGCTCAGCTCATACTTTGTTTCAGAGCCTTGCCACAGCCAATGTTTGTTTTTGAGGTGTTCGATTAGTTCATACATAACAATTTACCTGTATATATGTACAGTATATTTTGTTAATTAGAACATTCAAGAAAAAAGTAAGATTTAGAAACAACAAAGCCTCGCTAAAGAAGCAAGGCTTTGAATCATCGATGAATAATCAGTTTTTAATTATTTCTTCGGTTGAGCATCAATGCACTGACCATTAACGGCTTTGCTTTCAGGCGCCATCAAATACAGATACAGCGGCATAATGTCTTTTGGTGTTTTCAGTAGTCCAGCATCTTCTGCTGGGAAAGCTTTTGCACGCATGCCAGTACGAGTACCACCTGGATTAATCGCATTAACGCGAATATTGCTATCGCTAAGCTCATCTGCGAGTACTTGCATCATGCCTTCTGTTGCAAACTTAGACATTGCATAAGTACCCCAAAACGCGCGGCCAGAATGACCAACGGTTGAACTGGTAAAGATAATGCGAGCATCGTCAGATTTATGCAATAGAGGCAACAGAGCTTGAGTCATCAGGAACTGTGCTTTGACGTTGACTTGCATTACATCGTCATAAGAGTCTTCACCGATTTGATCAAACGGGCTAAGTACACCCAAAATACTTGCGTTGTGCAGTACACCGTCTAAACGACCAAACTGACCTTCAATGGTATCTACCATATCCAGATAGTTTTGCTTGGTCGCGCCCTTCATATCTAAAGGAACAATAGCCGGCAGAGGATAGCCAGCGGCTTCAATTTCATCGTAGGTTTGTTCTAACTTCTTTACAGTGCGCCCAAGCAAAATCACTGTCGCGCCTTGTGCGGCATAAGTGATGGCTGCTTGTTTACCAATGCCGTCACCAGCACCTGTAACTAAAATTACTTTATCTTTTAGGGCGTTTGCAGACACTGAATAATCCACGTTACGTATCCTTATTGTTATGATTTACTTTAAGTCATGATGACAAGGTGGTTACAATACACCAATTCGCATTGAAGAGGATGAGTACATTGGAATTTTTGTTGGACTACGGCTTATTTTTAGCCAAGATCGCGACAGTTGTGGTTGCGATCGTTGTGTTGCTAGTCATTGTTAAATCCGTTGGCGGAAAAGGTGCAGCTAAAGGTGAGTTGGAAGTCATCAACTTAACTAAGCAGAACAAAGAAAATGCTGAACATTTAGAAGCACATTTACACGATGAATCTTTTTTGAAAGCTCGTCATAAAGCGGAAGCGAAAAGCGAGAAAGAAAAACATAAAGAACGCGAAAAAGCCGTTAAGAAGGCAGCAAAAGCGGGTGATTTAAAAGAAGAACGTGAACCTCACCTGTTTGTTCTTGATTTCCACGGCAGTATTGATGCTAAAGAAGTGGCTTCACTGCGCCAAGAGGTGACGGCGATTCTGGCTGTCGCGCAAAAAGGTGACGAAGTATTACTGCGCCTTGAAACCGGTGGCGGTATGGTTCACGGCTATGGCTTAGCGTCTTCACAACTTGATCGTATTAAAGCAGCTGGCTTACCGCTGACTATTTCGGTTGATAAAGTGGCAGCGAGCGGTGGCTACATGATGGCATGTATTGCCGACAAGATTGTTTCTGCACCGTTTGCCATTGTTGGCTCTATCGGTGTGGTCGCACAGCTACCGAACTTCAATAAACTGCTTAAAAAGCACGACATTGAATTTGAACAGTTAACCGCTGGCGAATACAAACGTACATTGACAATGTTTGGTGAAAACACAGATAAAGCGCGTGAAAAATTCAAGCAAGAGCTGGAAGAAACGCATGTATTGTTTAAAGACTTCATCCGCGAACGTCGTCCAGAATTAGACCTCGAAAAAGTCGCAACTGGCGAGCACTGGTTTGGTACGCAAGCGAAAGAGTTAGGTTTGGTTGATGAAATTAAAACCTCAGATGATTTGATTGTAGAAGCGTGCAAAGAAAAAACGGTACTCTCCCTTCGCTACGTTCAAAAGAAAAAGCTGACTGATAAATTGGCAGGTGTTGCTGGTGAAGCTGCAGATAGTGTTCTACTAAAACTGATCAGCCGAGGTCAACGACCAATCGTTTAAGCTGATAAATCAACGTTTACAAAACCTGCTTCGGCAGGTTTTTTTGTTTGGGTATATATGCCTAATTGTCAGGAATTTAACTTCTCAAACATTATTAATAACTATTCGCATTTAATGCGTGGTGCTATCCTACCCAAAGTATTTTTATATTTAGGGATAAGCGATGCAGTTTGAACGACCTATTTGTATCGGTATGGCGTTGGCGGCGAGTTGGGTTAGCAAGAGTGGTTGGCGTCGGGAAGATAGCTGTGTAGAGGAGATGTATTCTCCTGATATTTACATAGAGCTGGCTCAAAAGGCAGAACAGCAGAAGTTAGATTTTCTTTTCCGTCCGGATGTTTTATTTCTCAATCAACATGGTATTGCTGTCGAGCCGGGCTTTTCGAGTCTTGAGCCAATTAGCTTACTCAGTGCAATTGCTGTTCATACTCAAAAAATTGGTTTGGTGGCGACAGTATCAACCAGTTTCTTTCCTCCTTATATTGCTGCAAGACAGCTTCAATCCTTGCAGTGGATTAGCAAAGGCAGAGCTGGCTGGAACATAGTGACGGCTTTAGAAGGCGGCAACAACTTTGGACAAGAGTCTTTACCTTCATCAGAGGAGAGATATCAAATTGCACAAGAGTTTGTTGATGTCGTGCAGAAGCTTTGGAATAGCTATCCGGCAGAGGCCATTGTTGCAAATCGACAGCAAGGTATTTATGCAGATGCAGAAATGGTAAAGGCAATTCACCACAAAGGTGAGCATTTCTCCGTTGAAGGGCCTTTGAATTTGCCAAGTCATAACCGGCGAATTGCCTTTTTTCAGGCGGGTTCATCTGAGTCAGGTCGAGACTTCGCGGTTAAAAATGCCGATGCCATTTTTGCGGCAACTCCAGACTGTGATGCTGCATACGAACTAAAAAATGATTTTCTTGAACGTGCTCAAAAGCTGGGTGTTGAACCCCAGTCGACCAAGGTGTTTCCGGGCTTAAGTCTTTTTCTTGCGAATACTCGAGCTGAAGCTGAAGTGTTATTTAGAGAAACGCATAGTCAAACTAATTTGCAGAGAATGGTCTCTCACTTAAGTAAAACGGTTGTCGTGGATTTCGCTGACTGGCCTTTAGAGAAAATGGTACACAGTGACGATATTCCACAAGATTTATCTTCCAGTCGCAGCATCACGCACGCTAATTTGATTCGTCGACGTTTAGAGCGTGAACCAATGCCATTAAAAGAACTACTCACAACACCAGAAGTGATGGGTTCGGCCCACTGGTTGGTGGTTGGCACAGCTCAAGATGCGGTTGATTCTATCGTGGAGCATGTTGAGAAGGGGGCTATTGACGGATTGATTGCCATTCCTGGCGGCTCAATGGAATCGGTCGAGTTGTTCTTTACTCAAGTTATGCCGAAGTTACGAGACATAGGTCTGGCTAAAAAAAATTACCGAGATGGTGGGCTAGTTGATTATCTACTGACTTAAGAAAACACAGAGAACTAACTGTGTCTTTTAGTTATGTATCCACTCTTAGAGAATAAGCGTTGGATGAGAACAAACAGGATGCCCGCAACGAGTCCTGATAAGTGAGCTTCGATAGCGACTCGAGCATGAATCATGACTGCTGTGCTATCGGAAGCTCCAAATAGCTGCTCACTGGCGATTTTTAAAATCACGCCAAGTACTAGTAACCAACTGCTTTTTCGTCCACCTAATGCTTCCTTTAAAGCATAAAAAGCAAATAAGCCATGCAGAGTGCCTGATAGACCGACATAACTACTCATATTGGTCAATAACAGGCTCAAGCCTATCCATGTGCTGATCACTAAAATGAGCGTGGCGAAGTGACGAGATTTAGGTTGAAAGAGATAACCTATAACCCACAAACCTAATAGATTCATCGCCAAATGAGCAAAGTTGGTATGAGTGAAGTTTCCTGTTACGATCCGCCACCATTCGCCACTTGCTATAGCATCGGCTTGCCATATCATTAAATGACTGGCAGGCTCAAATTGCAGCCCAAAGCAAACTGCTGTGACTAAAGATAAAAACAGGTAAATATTCACAAATGTCTCGTTATTGTTCTCAGTGTGGGAAAGCACGTAAAGCGTGTATCTGTGACAGCATCGTTGCTCTGGAATCACAGGTCGAGCTTATCATTCTTCAACATCCAACTGAAGAACACCGTCCTATGGGTACGGCGCGAATTTTAAGTCTGTCGTTGGCAAACAGCCGTTTGCTAATCGGGGAAGATTTTCGTGAGCATGAGGAACTGAACCAGCTTCTGGCTGAGCCTGATGTTAAACATTTTGTTCTGTATCCGAATGATGTTTCACGCTCCGTTTCAGAAATAGAACCGTCTAAAGAGCAAAAAATACGCATCATTTTGTTGGATGGAACATGGAAAAAAGCCTTCAAAATGTGGCAGTTGAATACACAGCTACACTCATTACCGTGTCTGCATTTGCCTGAAGACTTAAAAGGCAACTACCGTATTCGTAAAGCGCCGAGCGAAAACGCGCTGTCAACGGTAGAAGCTGGCTATCATGTGCTTAATCTTTTGCAGCCAGAAAATGATTTTTTGCCACTTTTAGCTACCTTTGAATCCATGATCGATTATCAGATCCAGCAAATGCCCGCAGGTGTCTTTGAGCGAAACTACTCTTCCTAATCAATTAGTAATGAGTATGTGCCGAGAACAGCTGTTGATGCAGCCGCTGTGCATAGGCATCGGTCATCGCAGAAATGTAATCGCAGATAACACGTAGCCCATCACCTGAAGTCTGTTCTGCGTTGAGCCATTTCTCTTTAGTGGCGGATGGAAGCAATCGCTCTGGGTCAGCGGCTAACGCTTCAAACAAATCCATGATGATTTGCTGACCTTTGTACTCAAACCGCTGCACTTCAGGGATCTGGATAACGTACTGACTCACAAAGTGTTTGAGAACTTCTAAAACACTCGCCATATGAGGTTCTAGATAGGCATTCAGTGCGAGTAATTCACTGTGAAAAGGCGCATCGACGGGTTGAATGCTGATGCTGGTGAGCAGCGCATTCACAATGCCGCCAATTGCATCTTTGCGTACATGGTGTTTGCCGGAAAATAGCATATCACTCAGCTTAGCCGTGTTTTCTCCAAACCAAGGATCTCCGCATTTTTCCAATTGAATTGCTGCTTCGTCCCACTGCTGGCGAGTCACCATGCCAAGTACAATCGCATCTTCTAAATCGTGAACACCATAAGCAATATCATCAGCAAGCTCCATGATTGAGCAATCCAGAGATTTAAAGCGCGTTTTCTGATGTTGATAAGGAGACCTTGCACAGTCACGCATTTGGCTGATCATAGCTCTATCATGTGAGTCTAGAGGCTCTAATACCCAATCGAAAACGAAGCTGTCGCAGTTATAGATACCTTTAGCGGGCGCCCAATCTTTTGCTTTGAGTTGGCGCTGATGGGGAACCGACTCCGGCAATTTTTCTGCGCGGGTGTCACTGAGCAGCGCAGGGTATTTCAGAAGTCCTAAAAGCGTGCGTCGAGAGAGATTCATACCGTGATGCTCGGTATAAGGTTCTAAGCAGGTCACAATACGAAACGTTTGAGCATTGCCTTCAAAGCCACCATGTTCACGCATCATGTAGTTTAGGGCGACTTCGCCACCATGCCCGTATGGTGGATGACCAATGTCATGAGCTAAACAAAGCGAATCAATTAAGGTGTCACTGCCTAATAACTTGCTAAATTCGGGTTGTTTCAGTTTGAGCTGTGCCACGATACCGGTACCAATCTGCGCAGCTTCTAATGAATGAGTAAGGCGAGTGCGGTGAAAATCATTCAGGCTGGTTCCGTGAACCTGCGTTTTGGCTTGCAAGCGGCGAAAAGCGGCGGAGTGGAGTATGCGTGCTCTGTCTCTCTGGAAAGGGCTGCGATGATCATTGCGGCGAATTTTATGTTCGTCGTTTTTACGCTCTTGCCATTCGGCGCTGCATTGGTCGCTTTGCGCGAGATCGAAAGATGATTGCATTCATAACTCCTACAAGGTCTTTCTATAACTTATAGTGACTTAGCTAGTTTCGTCTAGATATAACTTTTAATTACTTTAGCGCTCTAGTCCGATATAGCGGGGCTCAGTATGCCAAAACGCGTGAGTATTTCGTCATAGGTCCCATCTTGTTTCATTGCTGAAATCCCGTTGTTGAATGCCTCTGTGAGTTCAATATGTCGTGTAAATTTTCGGCTAAAGGCGTTGTAAATCTCATAGGTACGAAATGGCGGAGAGAGAATCTCTAGATGTTCAGGGGAATAATTGGGTTCGACTTCTGAGTTTTGAACAAATCGAAAATATTCCCGAGCCATCAATGCAAGTTCGACTCTTTGTTTGTCCAACATTGCCAAACTGACTAAGTTAGAGTTGGTTGTGTAGATATTAAGTCCTGCTAATTGAGCGTCATCCGCTTGGAGTGTGCCTAACTGAGCGGCAATCAAAAAACTCTTGAAGTTATTGAATTGGCTAGGTTGAAGTTGAGAATTTCTTTTCCTAATGAACACTTGCTCATTTTTATAAATACTCGTCGAATACGATAGCGTCTGTTCTCTTTCTGGTGAGTAATAGAGTCCCAGTACACCATCGACCAGCCCGTTTTGCGCACTGCTGAGTGCACGTTTCCAAGGCATAAAAGTGAGTTTTACGGTATAGCCAGAGCGATGAAATGCTTCTCTTGTTAATGCCGCGATAAATCCATTCTCGGGCAGATTTTTACCATAGAATGGAGGCCATTCCATGGCAGATAAGTTTACCGTATTGGCGTAACTCAACGGGATGGAACAGGACAGCATCAGTGAAATTGAAATCAATATGCGCTTGAAGCACCAAAGCATAAATCGTCTCCGTGGTTAACGGTATGATTATAGGCGATATTTGAAGCGCCAGTTTTCTATTGTCGTAAGTCAGGTTGATAACTTATTTGGCTCACGAGGGCTTGATAACAATCACTGAGGGTTTGCAATAAATAAGCATGCTTGAAGTTGAATCAAACATGCTTGTTGGGTTCGGATGTTAGCTGATTTCATCCAATGTTAATTCAAAACTTGGAGCAAAGGTTTCAAGGAAGTATTCCATCTCTTGCGAATAGCGTTCTTTGAGTGTTACATCTAGACGCTTTTTGGCTAGAGCGTATTCATGATTGCCCGCGCTGAGCTCTTCTAAACACTTCAAATAAGCGCAAATACAGTCTGCTTGCTTAACGATGGCGGCGTCGTCTGGGTGAGAGGCGTCTGAGACTAAAAACGGAGCAAAATCTTCATGAAATTCTTCTGGCAGCATCGATAGCAAGCGCTTTTCTGCTGCGGCTTCTATCTTTTTGTATTCCTTAGCGATATCAGGATTGTAGTACTTGATAGGCGTTGGTAAATCCCCCGTCAGCACTTCGCTACTATCGTGGTACATGGCGAGGATCGCAATACGCTCAGGGTTGAGATTACCGCCAAATTTTTTGTTTTTGATGACAGCTAAAGCATGAGCCACAAAGGCTACTTGTAGGCTGTGCTCTGAGATGTTTTCCTTAGAAATTGAACGCATTAATGGCCAACGTTGAATCAGCTTCATACGGGCGAGGTGGGCGAAAAAATGACTCTCTTGCATAACATTCCAACTTGTTCAGCATAAAAAACGGGCTCTCTTCAGTTTACACAAAGAGAGCCCGTATGTTTCTGTTTTATTTAATACTCGTTACTTACCTTTAAACTTTTACTTTCAAACTTTAAGTGGCAGCGCTTTGAGTATTCAGAGTCACAGTTTACTGACTATAGGTGCTTAGGAAACGTTCAAAGCGTCCGATAGCTGTTTCCAAATCTTCAACGTGTGGCAAGGTTACGATACGGAAATGGTCTGGTTTTGGCCAGTTGAAGCCAGTACCTTGAACCAGCAGTACTTTCTCTTGTACTAAGAAATCCAGCACCATTTTTTGGTCATCTTTGATGTTGTACATCTTAGTGTCAATTTTCGGGAACAAGTACATGGCGCCTTTTGGTTTCACACACGAAACACCAGGAATTTGGTTAACCAACTCCCAAGCACGGTCACGTTGTTCCAATAAACGACCGCCAGGAAGGATCAGTTCGTTAATACTTTGATATCCACCCAATGCCGTTTGGATTGCATGCTGCATAGGAACGTTTGCACACAAACGCATTGATGAGAGCATTTCAAGACCTGCGATATAGCCTTTAGCATAATGCTTAGGACCCGTCAGGAACATCCAGCCGCTACGGAATCCACAAACACGGTAAGCTTTAGACAGACCGTTAAAGGTCACAACCAGTACATCTTCCGTCAGACTTGCTACTGGAGTATGCGTTGCTCCGTCGTAAAGGACTTTGTCGTAAATTTCATCAGCAAATATCATCAACTTATGCTGACGCGCAATCTCGATCACTTCTAATAGAAAATCACGACTATAAACTGCACCGGTTGGGTTGTTCGGGTTAATCAGAACGATACCGCGAGTTTTAGGTGTGATTTTCTTTTTAATGTCATCCAGATCTGGATACCAGTCAGATTCTTCATCGCAAATGTAATGCACAGCATTACCGCCAGAAAGAGACACCGCTGCTGTCCATAGTGGATAGTCAGGGGCTGGTACTAACATTTCGTCGCCATTATTCAGTAAGGCTTGCATCGCCATTACAATCAGTTCAGATACACCGTTGCCCAAATACACGTCTTCTACGTCTAGGCTGCGGATACCTTTTTTCTGATAGTGTTGAACAACGGCTTTACGAGCGGAATAAATACCTTTTGAATCACAATAGCCTTGTGAAGTCGGCATATTACGAATTACGTCAACCAGGATTTCGTCTGGGGCGTCGAAGCCAAATGGGGCCGGGTTACCGATATTTAGCTTCAGTATTTTATGCCCCTCTTCCTCCATGCGTTTAGCATGTTTGAGTACAGGACCCCTAATGTCGTAGCAGACATTATCGAGTTTTGACGACATCCCGATATTTTGCATTTTTTTATTCCTGAAAATGGTTGAATTTCTTTATTAAACTAACTCAAATAGAAATTTTTTAGAATAAAAATCTGTAAAAAGTCTGCTTTATGGTGAACGTGCAGAAGGTGAATTTGTTGAGGCGTTGTAAAAGATAGAGCATAACCTTGATTTAAATAAGTTCTCTCAATAGAGTAGCCAGAGGTATACCAAATCTCCTTAACTACGAGGTTGTTTTGTCTAAATTTTATCAAGCCGTTGCTCAGTTAATTGAGCAAGTAACAAACGCGAGAGAAAACGATGTTCGTTTTGTCCAAGAGCTGGCAGAAAAGCCACCGTTCGCGTTTATAGATTGGCTTGAAGCCCAACCTATTTTCCCTAAATTCTATTGGCAATCGCGCGATACGCGTGACGAAGTCGTCGCGCTCGGTCAGTTATACACTTTTTCCGAGCCAGAGCCTGCTTATGCCATTCTCGGCGAAGGTCAGAGAGTATGGGGTGGACGATCTTTTGATGGTCGTACTGAAAAAAACCGCTATTGCATGGCTTCGTTCTTCTTTTTGCCACAGATTGAATTGATCCGCTTTGATGATAGATGGTCTCTTGCGGCGAACGTCAGCCACGAAAAACATCGCACTTTAGCTACGCTAAACAAATTGCTGGTGGATGTGTCTCCGATTCGTTCATTGCAAAGTGAAATAGTACATGTTTCGCATTCACCCGATGAAAATGGTTGGAATCAACTTGTTGAAAAAGTACTGACAGGTATTGAGCAACAGGAATTCAAAAAAGTGGTTCTGGCAAGAAAAACCAGTTTGCAATTAGACAGTAATTTAAGTGCCGCGCAGTTATTAAAAGCAAGTTATGCGCAAAATCATCACAGTTTCCACTTTCTGCTTTCCATTGACACAAAACACAGTTTTATGGGGTCTACGCCAGAACGTTTGTATTATCGTCAAGGCAGTGAACTACAGACTGAAGCTCTGGCTGGAACTATTGGTCGTGGTCAGAATGCCACTCAAGACTTAGAACTGGCGAATTGGTTGACGCAAGATACCAAAAATCTTAATGAAAACCAGTTGGTTGTTGATGATATTGTTGAACGCTTACAGCCTCACTCTCACCAAGTATTTGTTGAAGAAGAAGCAAGATTGGTCCGTCTACGCAAAGTTCAGCATTTGAAACGTTCAATACGAGCGGAGCTCAAAGACGGTATCAACGGTATTCAATTGTTAAGCGCCTTACAGCCGACGGCAGCGGTTGCAGGTTTACCGCGTAAAGAGGCATTGGATTTTATTACTCATAACGAACCTTTCGCGCGCGGATGGTATGCCGGTTCTATGGGGTACTTTAGCCACCAAAAAGCAGAGTTTTGTGTCGCGATTCGTAGCGCGTTGGTTTTGGAAAAAGAAGTGCAGCTTTTTGCAGGCGCGGGTATTGTTCCTGGCTCGGTAGCTGAGCATGAATGGCAAGAGTTGGATAAAAAGATGTCGACTTTGTTGAGCCTAATTTCCGACAATCTTCCTTTGGGAGTGGCTTCATGAGCCGAGATCAAGCTGTCCTTAACCGAATTTGGTGTAAGGTGATTTTGGAAGAGCTGACACGCTTTGGTGTAACAGACATTTGTGTTGCGCCCGGATCTCGTTCTACGCCGTTAACACTCGAAGCAGATTTAAACACTAAGTTAAATCTTCACACTCATTATGATGAACGTGGACTGGGCTTTCTCGCTCTAGGGTTAGCGAAAGCGAGCAATAATCCAGTCGCTGTGATTGTTACCTCAGGTACCGCGGTTGCCAACTTGCTTCCTGCTATTGCTGAAGCAAAATTAACTGGCGAAAAATTGATTGTACTTACTGCGGACCGCCCTGTTGAATTGGTGGGTTGTGGTGCCAATCAAGCAATCGTGCAAAATGACATTTTTTCTGCGCATGTGACTAAAGCGGTTTACCTTCCAAGTCCTGAAGAGCGTTTATCACTTAACTGGTTGCTGACCACGGTCGACGACGCGTGCCATTTACAGCAACAATTAGGCAGTGCTATCCACATTAACTGCCCATTTCCAGAACCACTGTATTCCAACGGTGATATTTCACAGTATAAAGATTACCTAAATCCTATTAATGGTTGGTTGCAAAGCGAAGCGGTTTATAGCCCTCGTTACTTTTCTGCTTCTTCGGTAGTTCAAATATCTCAAGAGATGTTGGGCAAAAAAGGCGTCGTGATTGTTGGCTCAGTGAATCAACATGAGGCTTTGGCAGCAAAGAAATTTGCGCAGAAATTGGGTTGGCCGCTGCTGTGTGATCCGCAATCTGGTATCAATAGCCCATGGGCTCATTTTGATTTGTGGCTGCAAAATGCCACAGCCAAAGAGCAGATGAACCAATGCGAACAAATCATTCAGTTTGGCTCACGCATTGTTTCTAAACGCTTAAATCAGTGGCTAAAAGAGCAAGTAAGCCAACGTGGTTGTCAGTATGGTTATGTGTCACCAAGTGCAGACAGAAATAACGCAGCACATCTTCCTCAACTGCACTGGGTCTCTGATATATCCGCTTGGGTAGATTCAGCACTAGAACAGTGGACAGCTTTGACGCCTGTTCAGTCAGGTTGGGGGGACTCGCTCGCAGCATATTCAACAGGTGTTTCGCAACTCGCTCAGTTGCATTTGTCTCAACAGAGCTTGACGGAAATAGCACTTGCGCTTGACTTGGGTAATGTTGAAAGCGATGCCGCTCTCTTCTTAGGTAATAGCCTGATTGTACGACTGGCAGATATGTTCAGCGTGATTGATCAGCGAGATGTGTACTCGAATCGAGGTGCATCTGGCATTGATGGTCTGGTGGCAACCGCAGCGGGTGTTCATCGTGCTATTGATAAACCGATGCTGATGATCTTGGGTGATACTTCACTGCTCTACGATCTCAACTCGTTAGCGTTGGTTCGCACTAGTAAACATCCACTTGTTATTGTGGTCTGCAACAATGATGGCGGAGCGATTTTTGATCTGCTGCCTGTTCCTACTGAGAAACGAGAAGCGCTTTATCAAATGCCTCACGGTATGAACTTCAAAGCAGCCGCAGAGCAGTTTGGTTTACTCTATGCGCAACCAGAAACACTGCCCGCGTATCAGAGCGCAGTGCAAGAGCATTTGAAGTCTGGCGAAGGTTGTCTAGTGGTAGAAGTCATCACTCCACCTCAGCAAGCTTCTCAGCAAATCAAGCAACTGACCGCGCAAATCCATGCTTTATAGTCACTCCAGCCAGACCATGAACCAAGGCGAGCCTGTGCTGGTCTTTTTGCATGGTTTGCTTGGCAGTGGCGAAGATTGGCAGCCGACGCTAGAACATCTTCCTAACAGTAATTGGATCACCATAGACCTTCCCGGGCATGGACAGAGTAATGAACATTGCTGCGATGATTTCGAGCATTGCTGCCAACAGATTTCTCACACCATACTTTCTCTATTAGAACCGAATACACCGATAATTTTGATTGGATACTCGTTAGGGGGGCGCATCGCAATGCTTGGTGCAGCTCTCAAACAGTTTTCCAATCTCAACCTAGTCGGTTTGATTATCGAAGGTGGTAATTTTGGTTTGCAGAACGAGCAAGAGAAAAAAGATCGCTGGCAAAATGATAGCCATTGGGCAAAGCGTTTTAGAACTGAACCAATTGCACAGGTATTGAGCGATTGGTATCAGCAAGCAGTATTTAGTTCACTAAATGATGAGCAAAGACAAACTCTGATCACAAAGCGCAGTGCTAACCTTGGGGACAATATAGCAAGTATGTTGTTATCGACTTCGTTGGCTCATCAACCATACTTATTACCTGCATTGCAGCGCCTAGTACTGCCTGTGCATTATGTGTGTGGAGCAAACGATCAAAAATTTCGTCAACTCGCGGAACAAAGCGGATTAACTTACAGTCAGATCGAAAGAGCAGGGCATAATGTTCATCAGGAACAGCCTGCCGCTTTTGCTCAGACTATTCAGCGATACATAGACTCACTCCAAAAAGAAGTGAGAGACAACGATATTGGGAATCACCATGGCTAAAACAGTAGGCATTTCAGAAGAAGAACTTTACGCACCAGTGGCGTGGCACGATTGCAGCGGCAGTTTTGAAGATATTCATTACCATAAGTCAGCTGATGGTATCGCCAAAATCACAATCGCACGTCCTCAGGTGCGTAATGCATTCCGTCCTCAAACTGTAAAAGAGATGATTAATGCATTGGCCGACGCTCGTTACGACGAAGGTGTGGGTGTCATCATTCTAACTGGTCTCGGCGAAGATGCGTTCTGCTCTGGTGGTGACCAGAAAATTCGTGGTGATTACGGTGGCTACAAAGATGACACAGGTACTCATCACTTAAACGTATTGGATTTCCAACGCCAAATCCGTACTTGTCCTAAGCCAGTTATTGCATCTGTTGCGGGTTGGGCTGTTGGTGGCGGTCATGTACTACACATGATGTGTGACTTAACCATCGCTGCGGAAAATGCACAGTTTGGTCAAACGGGTCCAAAAGTGGGCTCTTTTGATGGTGGTTGGGGCGCGTCGTATATGGCTCGTATTGTTGGTCAGAAAAAGGCGCGCGAGATTTGGTTCTTATGTCGCTTCTACGATGCGAAAGAAGCATTGGATATGGGATTGGTAAACACGGTTGTTCCACTGGCTGATCTTGAAAAAGAGACGGTTCGCTGGTGTCGTGAAGTCCTTCAACACAGCCCAATGGCGCTTCGCTGTCTAAAAGCGGCATTGAATGCAGACTGTGATGGTCAGGCGGGTCTTCAAGAACTGGCTGGCAACGCAACCATGCTGTTCTACATGACAGACGAAGGACAAGAAGGGCGTAACGCGTTTAACGAAAAGCGTCGTCCAGACTTTAACAAGTTCCCTCGTAACCCTTGATTTAAAAGAGTGCAAATAATATCGAATAACAGATAGCCTTTGTGCTATCTGTTTTATGAAATCGATGTGTGAATGTTGTGGTCAGCGATTGAATGGCGCTGGCTCATAGAGAACAAAATTAGGTTTTATATGCGCAGTGCAAAACTGTACCGCTATGCCCTACCAATGGATAGCGGAGTGATTCTTCGTGAAGAGAAACTGACCGTACGTGAAGGCTATGTGGTTGAACTTCGTGAAGATGGGAAAGTAGGTCTAGGGGAAATAGCCCCTTTGAAAGGATTTAGTGTCGAAACGCCTGATGAAGCTGGTGCGTTGGCAAAAGAACAACTTGAACTTTGGGTTCAAGGGCATGCGCTCAATTATGATGAGCTGTTTCCATCGGTTGCTTTCGGTATTTCGATGGCAGAACTGGAGTTGGCTGGCGGTTTGCCTCAAGAAGGTGAGTACAATGCGGCTCCTTTATGTACCGGTGATCCAGACGATCTCATTCCAACGCTGAATAACATGCCAGGAAGAAAAGTCGCGAAAATCAAAGTCGGTTTGTACGAGCCCATTCGTGATGGCATGCTGGTCAATCTATTCTTAGAGTCGATGCCAGATCTCTATCTTCGCTTGGACGCAAACCGCGCTTGGACAAAAGAAAAAGCTGCTAAGTTTGCTCACTATGTAGCGCCTTCGCGACGCAGCCGAATTGCCTATCTCGAAGAGCCCTGTGCTTCTCCTAGTGAAAGTTTGGCTTTTGCTATTGATACTGGCATTGCTATCGCGTGGGATGAGACGTTGCAGCATGCTGTCCGAAGTGCAGATTTTAAGCTTGAGCAAATGGTTGGAGCAAAGGCGATTATTATTAAACCGACACTCGTGGGTTCAGTTGAACGTTGTAAGACTTTGATTGAGAAAGCTAAAGCTCTAAAAATCCAAGCGGTAGTCAGCTCAAGCATTGAATCGAGTTTGGGTTTGACGCAACTGGCTCGTTTGTCTAAATGGTGGCTGCCCGATGAAATTCCAGGGCTAGATACCGTCGGTTTATTCAAATCGCAGCTTGTTACTTCATGGCCGGGGTGTGAAATTCCAGTTGCAAACCTCAATGACCAAGAGTTGATTTGGTCATCGGCGTCGCTATGACTCCTTGGTATCAGACACCTTGGCATCACCATCAACAGTGTCATCCTGATAGGGTGGCACTGCGCTTTTGCAGTCCTCAAGATGAGGAGCAAACCTTCACTTGGCAACAACTTTGCTGTCACATCGAGCAATACCAAGCTTCTTTGTTGTCTCATGGTATGAAAGTCGGGGATGTACTGACTCTTGTCGGTAAGAACCACGTTCAGATGCTGATGTGGGCGTTAGCCGCGCAGCAATCGGGCATTATCTGTGCTTTCGCGATGCCTCAGTCGGCTGCTCTGTTGTCAGAAAAATTGAATACGCTTTATGGTGCGTCACAAACCTCGTATGTATGGTTAGCCGAAACAGCCTCGTGTTTGGCGGAAGAACTCAAAAATATTGGACGAAATATTGAGTTTATCGAGTGTGTTCCCAAGCATAACGAACTTCCGATTACTCAAGAACAGACTCAGTATCGAAGCAGCAAACTAGCCAGCATCATTTTTACTTCAGGTTCTACGGGGACACCTAAAGCGGTAGCGCATAGCCATGAACAGCATTTCGCTTCGGCGCAAGGGCTGTTGGAAGTATTTCGTTTTCAATCCGGTGATAGTTGGTTACTGAGTTTACCTATGTATCACGTCTCTGGTTTAGCCATCATTTATCGCTGGTTGTACTCTGGTGCTTGTTTGAAAATCGGTACTGGTGACGTTGCTACAGATATCCAAGGCGTTACTCATGCCTCTCTTGTTCCTACACAGTTAAAGCGTCTTCTTGAGAGTAAGCAGGTACTTACTCTTAGCCATGTGTTACTTGGGGGCAGCCACATTCCACATGAGTTAAGTTTGCAAGCTGCAAAGCAGGGTATTGAAACTTGGCTGGGATACGGCATGACGGAAGCGGCTTCGACAGTGACAGCTAAGCGAGTTGATGAGACGTCGACAACTGGAAAGGTTTTGTCCCAAAGAAAAGTTAAGATCGAAGGGAATCGCATCTACATTGGTGGTAACACCTTAGCTCAAGGTTATTATTTCCAAGGTGAGGTTACGCCAATCGTCGATGAACAAGGTTGGTATGACAGTAAAGATTTAGGCCAATGGCTTGAAGATGAACTGGTAATTATTGGACGAGCAGACAACCTATTTATCTCCGGTGGAGAGAATATCCACTGTGAGGAAATTGAAGCCATATTAAATCAGCACCCGCAGGTTCAGTTTGCGATGGTTGTGCCTGTCAAAGATGAGGAGTTTGGCGCTCGCCCAGTGGCGGTGATCCGTAGTGGTAAGAGATTTTCTAAGTCTGATGGTGATGCTTGTTTGCAAGGTAAACTTGAAAAATTTAAGTGGCCAATTGCTTACTTCCAGATGCCTGATGAGCTTACAGAAAGCGGCATCAAGGTCTCGCGCAGAGCCGTTAAAGATTGGCTGGCGGATCATCAAAATCAATTTATCCCGCAGTAAAGCGAAGCTTGAAATAAAAAACTCAAGCCTGAATTAAAAGTTGTGGTTATGAGTTAGTCCAAAACAGAATTTCGCTTCTTATAACTCATGAGCATAATAGTCTGAGATTTTTTAGCATTTCAGACTATAGAGTCTGTGTTCAGGGGCTTTTATGTTTAAAGGACTTTTAGTCATCACCATCGGATTGCAGTTGCTGATTGCACTGACTCAAGCGGGTTGGATACGTTCGGTCGCAGAACTGAGCGCATTTTTGCTGGTGGTATTACTCAGTTTTTCATTCAAACAAGTGCAAGCGAATTCGCAGCAAAATACCAACTAAACAACTTAGTTCGAACTAACGCCCCTCAAACTAACTAGCACCATTCAAACTGCCTAGCGTCACGCAAGCTAGCCAACCAAAAGTAACCAGCTTAAAGACGATACTGATATCGCAATCCATAGAATCACACCAAACAGCAGTGGCTTAGGCCCTGAAGCTTTTAGTCGAGCTGGAGAGATGCTGCAACCAATCAGAAACAAACAGACCACCAGAGCTTGTTTAGCGATTGAAAACACACCTTGGTAGATTTGCTGCCATTGAGGAAATACGTCGCTAAAACCGATTGCTAAACAGTAGAAAAGAATAAAGTAAGGTATGGTCAGTTTTCGTGACTGACTTTTAAACATCCAAGCACTGACCAGTGCGGCAGGCACAATCCAAAGCGCTCTTGCCAGTTTCAGTGTGGTTGCGGTCTTTAATGCTTCTTCGCCGTAAGCGGAAGCTGCACCCACCACTGATGACGTATCATGAATAGCGATTGCTGCCCATGTGCCAAAGGTATGCTGGTCAAGTGACAACGCATGACCAATCATCGGGAAAATGAACAAAGCAACAGAGTTAAGTACGAATACCGTACCTAAAGCCAAACCAGTTTGATCATCATCAGCATTGATTGCAGGAGCGACTGCGGCTATTGCACTACCACCGCAAATTGCCGTTCCCGATGCAATTAAATGGCCCGTTTTCTTCTCTAATCCCATCGCTTTGGCAACAACAGTCCCAATAACAAGAGTGCCACAAATCGTTGCCAAAATGAGACCGATACCATCACCGGTGACAGCTAATGCTTGCTGTAGTGGAATGCCAAAGCCCAAACCGACGATCGAGTAAGCCAGTAATTTTTTTGTGAGTTTAGCAATAGGAATATGTGCCGGAACCCAGCCCAAGGACGCTACTAAAAAACCCATAACTAATGCACTCGGAGAGGTAATCCAAGGAGATAGGCATAGTAAACCACCGAACCAAAATGGGAGGTGTATAGGTTTGATGTTCATAGTGACGACCTTAAAACAACGTTCTCTAATCAGTATGGAGAGGCATTGTAACCATAAGTTATCGGTCAGAAAATCTTAATGTATTGAACATCTGTTTAGATAAATTGAACAAGTTGTTTTAACGATCACTTATCGCCAATTGCCGCGCAATTTAGCAACTTTTTCGAACATCAATTCGGAAGAGGCATCTTTAGAATCAATCGCTGGGCCCGCTTCAATTTCTAACCGTGACCAGAAGCGACTTGGTAGACCTTTACAAGCTCGGCCTTTACATCGACTAAAGTAGCTGCCCCATAAGCCTTTTAGTGCCATAGGGATAACAGGAACAGGGCTGCGTTTTAGAATGATATCTAGACCTCGCATGAATTCGTTCATTTCACCGTCTGACGTGAGGCGACCTTCAGGGAAAATACAAACCAGATGTCCTTCATTCAATGCTTGTTCAACTTCATTGAACGCACGAAGTATAGAGCGTCTATTACGAGCGCAAATAGGAATAACACCAGCACGTTTTAAAAAGCCGCGCACTACTGGCAAGTTTGCGTAATCTTCTTCCATCACAAAGCGGATGAGGCGAGGGCTGGCGGCACTGAGTAGCAGCGCATCCATATAGCTGACGTGGTTGCAGACAATCAGAGCGCCACCGTGTTCTGGTATGTGCTTAAGGTTGGTGTGCTTGACTCGGTAGATAGTATGCGTCAATGCCCAAACCAGCAGCCGAACAGCAAAAATAGGCACTTGTAAGAACACAAATGCAGCCATTAAAAGATTAATAACAGAGATAACGACAAAGAGCTGAGTGATCGATAGTTCTAATACGGACAAACAAATAATTCCGAGTATGGCACTGCCGACCATGAACAACGAGTTATAGATATTTAAAGCTGCAATCACTTGTGCTCGCTGACTCTCTTTAGCACGTTGCTGCATTAGAGCATAGAGAGGAACGATAAAGATGCCGCCAGATGCGCCTAAAAGAAGCAAATAGCAGAACAATGGCCAAAGCGGTTTATGGAGTGCGAACTCACTAAACTGATGGAAGATTGGCAGAGTATCTGGGACGCTGGTCGCCATCAAATAGCCAAACACAGTAATACCTAAACTACCAATTGGCACAATGCCGATTTCAATTCGATGATTAGACAGTTTGTCACAGCTTAGTGAACCAACAGCGATACCAACCGAGAAAAGCGCAAGCAGGAAAGAAACCGCACTTTCCGTGCCGTTGAGATGTAGCTTAGTAAAGTTTGGAAACTGGGTTAAATAGGTTGCTCCTAAGAACCAGAACCAGCTAATCGCCATTATACAAAGGAATATGGTGCGATCGCTTTTCGCAATAGACAACGTATGGCGTGTCTGGCGTATCGGGTGCCAACTAAAATGGATCTGTGGGTTACCAGCGGGAGCTTTGGGTATAAAACGACTTGCTACGTAACCACAAACAGAAAAGATCACCACACAAACGGCAGCTATGTATTTCGCATCATCGAGCGATGCTATGACACCCGCTCCAATTGTTCCGAACAATATGGCAAGAAAAGTACCAGCTTCAACTAATGCATTACCCGAAACCAACTCATTTGCTTTTAACTGCTGCGGCAGTAACGCATATTTTACCGGACCGAAAAATGCAGACTGTGTACCCATCAAAAACAGCATTAAAAGCAACACAAGATAACTTTCAGTGATAAAGCCGATTGCACCCAAGCACATAATGGCTATTTCAATCAGTTTAACTTTGCGTATAAACCAAGACTTTTCATATTTATCCGCGAGCACACCTGCGGAAGCAGAAAAGAGAAAAAACGGAAGGATAAACAGTCCAGCTGCTAAATTGATGAACAAGTGACTGGAAATAGGAAGAATGGCACTGCCTGAGAAGGCAACGAAAAGTAACAAAACATTTTTAAATATGTTGTCGTTGAATGCGCCAAAAAATTGCGTCACAAAATAGGGAAGAAAACGTCGTTGCGTAAGCAACGGTGTTTGATGTTGTGACATCCTATGTCCTTATGAATGAGACCAATTACTCAGGTAGTTAGAGAGTAGGTTTTGAATCAGTTTCTTGCCATCCACTGGTTCGTTGGCGAAAAACTTATCATCAACGCTCAATAAGGTAATGCCGTGAACGCCAGACCAAAGTACTCGGCTCGCTTGTAAAACGTCGCGAGGTGATCGATGAGGGGCAATGATTGTAAGCAAATCTTCCAGCATGCTCGTCATATTATCGATACGTTCAGCTTGCCACTGTGGAAGATCTTCACCGTTCATCTTGTGCTCAAAAATAAGTTGCCAACGGTAAGGGTTTTTTTGCGCGAAATCGTGATAGCAATACGCAAGTTGATAGAGAGCCTGTTCAGAATCGGAGCATTGACTCACCACGTTTTTCGATTCTAAAGCCAGCTCATCGAGCGTCTCAGCAACGACGTGTAACAACAAAAGATTGTAGTTACCAAACACGTTGACTAGGGTGCTCGGTACATAGCCAATCATGTTAGCTACTTTACGTAAGCTAAGTTCGTGATAGGAGTGTTCAGTTAGAAAATCCTTCACGGAACTGAGTGTGAGAGAAATTAATTCTTCTCTTGTGTGATCGTTTCGTCTCGCCATAACCGGAATAATATAATGAACATCGTTCGATATTCTAATAAGCATGTTCTGGAGCGTCAATTACTAGGTTTGCAATATTCTGATACAAGTCCTCACTGCAAAAGCGTTTTATTGTCAGAGTGAAGTGGATATGATGTGTCACAAATATAGATAGTCTCTATAACACCCTCGTAAAACTATAACGTGAAGGATAAGTATGAAACGTTTGTTCTCGCTGATCGCACTTCTGATGGTTTCTGTTGCTGTCACTCCGATAGCTGAAGCCAAAAAATTTGGTGGCGGTAAGTCATTCGGTAGTAGCTTTAAAACGGCTCCTGCTCCTAAACAGCAAAGTCAAAACAATAGCACTATCAACAAAGACGCAACCAAAGCTGCGCCAAACGCAGGCAAGAAAGGTCTGATGGGTGGTTTGCTAGGTGGTCTACTCGCGGGTGGTTTGTTAGCAGCCTTCTTCGGAGGTGCATTCGAGGGTATCCAGTTCCTAGACATCCTAATCATGGGTTTAATTGCTTACTTCGCATTTAAATTCTTGCGCGGTATGTTGGGAGCAAAACAAGGCAGCATGAATCAGAGCCAGCAGCAACCAGCGTTTGGCGGTATGAACCGTAACATGCATGAGCAGCCAAACGTACACAACTTTGAGCAGCCACAAGCTGCAGGTGGTTTTGGAACAATGGCAGCTAGCGATGTTCCACACAACTACCCACCGGGTTTTGATCAAGCGGCTTTCATTAGTGGTGCTCGTGAACACTACCGAATCCTGCAAGGTGCTTGGAACTTCAATCAACTTGAAACCATTGAAGAATATGTGTCACCAAGTCTGTTCGCTGATCTAAAAGAAGAGCGTGCGAAACTGGAAGGTGATCAACACACTGACGTAATGTATGTGGATGCAGAAATCGTTCGTGCAGACTACGATGCAACTAAAGGCCAACTTAGCCTTCAGTTCAGTGGTCGCTACCGTGATGCGGTAGAAGGTATTGAAGAGAACATCGAAGATATCTGGCACTTAGAGCGTGACCTAACTTTGCCAAACTCACCTTGGTTAATCGTTGGTATCCAAGCTTAATATCCATTAAGTCACAAAATTGCTTTTATATAACGCCCGAGCTTGTCTTGGGCGTTTTGTTATTGGCATCATAAGGAATAATTAAACCGAACAACGTAAAGTTGAGTGGTAAAGTCAAACAAGAAAGGGAAATATCATGGCCGAATTCAAATACAAAAACCTAAGCCAAGAAGAACAGGATAAGCTCGATGCAGCTGTATTTCGTCGTCTATTAGCGCATTTGGACGAAAACAAAGACGTGCAAAACATTGATTTAATGATACTTGCTGGCTTCTGCCGAAACTGTTTCTGTAAGTGGTATCAAGCTGAAGCGGAAAATGCAGGTAAAGATCTCACCATTGATGATGCTCGTGAGCGCGTATACGGTATGACTTACGATGAGTGGAAAGCAAATCATCAGCCTCCAGCGACACCTGAGCAGCTGGCTGCGTTTGAAGCAAAACAGAAATAATTAAAAACGAGATAAACAAAAGCCGCTTTTTGTTCGCTCTTTGAAAACCTGAAATTGGTTAACGAAGTTGAACAAAAAGCGGCTTTTGCCTTTATAAATCTGATGAACTCGAAAATTACTTCAGAGGAAGATAGATATCAGTTTGTAGTGCGCTCTTTTCAGTATTTGGTCCAATATTCAGATAATGAAAAAAGCAGGGTTCACCACTTGGTCGCTCACCGCTGGTAGGTAGCCAGTTGCGATATAACGCGTGTACAGTCTGGCTGATCAGATCCAAATTACCGTAGTGTCTTAATACCGCGCATTTCCCGCCTGTGAGAACTCCATTTACTACGCCAAATTGATTTTGTGGAATATCTTCCTCAACGCTACCTGCAATGTCGAAACGAAACGTCTTCTTGTCTGTTTCATTCGGGTCGCTATACGGAATACCGAATGTGTCGCTGGTAGCTATAGGCGATAACCCCGTTTCTTTACGCCATTCAACGAATTTCTCAACACTATTCATCAATTGCTCGGGTGCACCCTGATGACTGTAAATAGCGACTTTTCTCGGCATAAATTCAACAATACGAACGTTCACTCTGGTTCCCCACACTTTCATTTATTCGACAAGACTATAAAAGAAAAGTGACAAAGAGTCTGTCATCCGCTTCTTATTTCATCCGATTGTTATTTAATCCGAATGTTATGTTATTAGATTCTTATTCCATTAAATAAACATGGGATTACTCTAATTCGCCAGTTTTAGAGAAAACTTCTAGTTTGGATAAATAGGGAGAAAGATCGCCGATGTTGTTTGCTACCCAGTCAACATTATAGTAAGTGTCCAAATATCGCTCGCCACTGTCGCATAGCAAGGTGACAATCGAGCCTGTTTCACATTTGCGCTTCATCTCGCTTGCCAGTTGCAATGCTCCGTATAGGTTTGTACCTGTCGAGGCACCTGCTTTTCTTCCTAGAATGCCTTCTAACCAATGAATGGTTGCAACGCTTGCTGCATCGGGTATTTGTAGCATTTCATCAACGACGTTGGGAATAAAACTTGGCTCTACTCGCGGACGACCAATACCTTCAATTTTGCTGCCACAATCTACGCGTAAATCAGGGTTACGCGTTTTGTAGAAGTCGAAAAACACAGAATTCTGCGGGTCAACCACACACAACTTAGTGTTGTGTTGCTGGTATCGAATAAAACGTCCGATGGTTGCAGAAGTACCACCTGTACCTGGGCTCATTACAATCCATGTTGGGATAGGGTGATCTTCCATTTTCATCTGACTATAGATGCTGTCGGCGATATTACTGTTGCCACGCCAGTCTGTCGCACGTTCTGCATAAGTGAATTGATCCATGTAGTGACCATTTAGTTCAGATGCTAAACGACGTGACTCAGCATAGATTTGATCTGAGCGATCCACCAAATGTGCTCTACCGCCATAGAACTCAATTTGCTCTATCTTTTTGATTGCAGTGCATTTGGGCATGACGGCAATGAAGGGTAATCCGAGTAGGCGAGCAAAGTAGGCTTCTGATACCGCAGTACTGCCAGAGGATGATTCAATGATTGGCGTCTCTGGCCCAATCCATCCATTACAAATGGCATAGAGAAACAGTGAACGCGCAAGACGATGCTTTAACGAACCGGTAGGGTGGGTACTTTCATCTTTCAGATAAATATCAATACCCTGTAAACACGGCAAATCAAGTTTGATCAAATGAGTGTCTGCGGAGCGTTGGTAGTCAGCTTCGATTTTTCGAATTGCGCTATTTATCCATTGATGATCGGTACACATGCTTTTTTCTCCCTAAATTGATATTCATAATCTAGCGATTTGTTAGGAGAAAAACTTTGCTAAATTTTTCATGTTTTATTAGTTTTGTAGAAAATAATTCTCTTTAGATTGGCTTTGGTATGACTCTAGATAAGATTGACCGCAAAATTTTGGCAATACTTCAACAAGACAGCACCGTTTCACTTAATGATTTGGCCGATGCGGTGAACCTGACCACGACGCCATGTTGGAAGCGTCTTAAAAAACTTGAAGAGGCGGGAGTCATTGCAAAGCGTGTTGCCCTGCTCAACCCTGAATCATTGGGATTATGCTTTACGGTTTTTGTGCTGGTTCAGACAAGCGATCACTCCCATGAGTGGTACCGAAAATTTGTCGCAGCGGTTGAAGAGTTTCCAGAAGTGATGGAGTTTTATCGTATGGCGGGTGAGTACGACTATATGATGAAAGTGCTAGTTAAAGACATGAAAGACTATGACCAGTTCTATAAAAAACTGGTTAACAGTGTCGCAGGGCTTAACAATGTAACATCAACGTTCGCCATGGAATCGTTGAAATACACCACCGAGTTGCCATTGGGCAACTAAGAGCAAGAATATTGTTGAGATTGGCGTAATTAACCAAACACCCAAGCGATAAGCAAGATGAATGCAAGCAAAGCGGCGAAGGCTTTGAGCAGTGGTTTAATTTCAGTAGTGCCGCCTTTCGGTGGCTGATTGCAGCAGCCCATAGATTTCTCCGATTAGGTTAGGGATAGAATACCACTCTAATCCTTAACCTAAGGGAAGAGTAAAGCGAAAAGTTAAGGTTTAAAGCGCATAACCCCTTCTTGAACTGCTGTTGCGACCAAATGACCTTGTTGGTTGTAAATTTCACCACGAACCAAACCACGAGTATTACTTGCCGTTGGGCTCTCAATAGCAAACAGCAACCACTCGTCCATTTTGAATGGTCGGTGATACCAAATCGAATGATCAATAGTCGCTACTTGGAACTTCGGAGTAAGCAGTGAGACTTCATGGGGATGTAACGCTGTCACTAAAAATCCCCAGTCAGAGGCGTAGCCCAAAATATATTGATGAATAAGTTGGTTATCTGGCATTTGCCCGTTTGCTCTCATCCATAGGTACTGCTTAGGTTCCGCTTTTTGTGGCTTCAAAGGATTGATGACAGTGACGGGACGAATCTCAATAGGTTTCTCACCACACAGCATTTTTTTCAGTTTTTCTGGAAGCAAGTGCGCTACTTGTTCTGCTAGTTGCGATTCGGAAGCAAAGTTTTCAGGCCCCGGAATGTTGGGCATGGTGTTCTGATGCTCAAACCCCGGAGCTTCTCCATGATAAGAGGCAGTGAGGTAAAAAATAGGTCGCCCATTTTGAATTGCTTTCACACGTCGAGTGCTAAAACTTTTTCCGTCACGAAGGTTTTCTACGTCATAGATAATCGGCTTTTCTGAATCACCCGGATACAGGAAATAGCTATGAAATGAGTGCACGGTACGGTCAGGGTCGACTGTATAATGGGCTGCGGAGAGAGCTTGTCCTATCACTTGTCCGCCATAAACTTGAGGTAACCCTAAGTTCTCACTTTCTCCACGAAATAAGCCTTCTTCTAGTTTTTCTAATTGCAGCAAGTTTAATAACTCTTGCAGAGGTTTACTCATAGCTTGTTACCCTTTTCTTAAAGTTCTTTATCTGACGTTGCTAGTTTGTTTATTGAGTCAATTGTTTGTCAATAGCTGCCCTAATGCCGTGACCTGTATTGCCAACATCGGCTAAAATTCAGTTAACGTGTTGATTTAAAAACACAGCTATTGAATGAGTACTAAGTATATTAGTGGTAACTTAAGCGATATGACAGCCTAGGACACTGAATCTATACTGATTTGTATGAAATTAGCTCGGTCGAGAGACCTTATAAGAGAGGCAAAATGAAAAAAACAATGCAGTTGGTTGCATCATTAATAATGGGTGCTTTATTCATCGTCGGTTGTCAAAGCTCAGAGGCGCCAATGTCCCAACAGAAAATCCAATCAGTAACTGGTACGGTGGCTTATCGTGAGCGAATTGCACTGCCAGACGATGCAAAAGTAACGGTGGTTCTGCAAGATGTGTCGAAAATGGATACTGCAGCTGTTGAGATTGCGAAGCAGCAATTCATCACTAATGGTCATCAAGTCCCACTGACCTTTGATTTAGCTTATGACAGCACAAAGATTGTAGAAAATCATCGTTACAGTGTTTCAGCACGTATTGAAGTGAACGGTAAACTGCGCTTTATTACTGATACACAATACGCAGTGATCACCGATGATAATGCAACTAAACATGTTGACTTACGCTTAATCGGCGTTGGAGCGAAGTAAGTTTGTAACTCATCACCAATTAAAGTGAAATGGCAGCATTAAGGCTGCCATTTGTATTTTCTGAGTGAAATTTTTCCGTTGCTGCTCACAGCAATTCCCTCTGCAACTAACCGTTCTCTCTGTCTATCCCAGTCTGGGCCAGTCAATGAAATCTCACCTTTGCTGTTAATTACTCTAAACCAAGGAATTTTGCTGCCTTCAGGAAGGTTTCCTAATGCTTTACCTACATGACGAGCATATCCCGGGTAGCCTGCCATCTTTGCTATCTCACCATAGGTAGAGACTTTCCCTTCTGGGATTTGATAAATCACAGTGAAGATATGTGACAAAAATTGGTCCATACTGAGTGAGTCCTAGTTCAAACTTTACCAAAGGATCGGTATAAGGAGTGGGGGTGTTATTTTCAACTTTTCTGTTCATTATCACAATGGTACTGGCGGTAATATGTGCTCAAGCTATAGGTGTTAGTGACGGAGAACTTCCGCTCATCACACTCTTGATTCCCGCATTATGGATGCTTCCGAAAGGAGGGATTTCCCGATTTACTCTATTAATTGCGCTGCTCGTCTACGGTTTCACCTTATCTTCCCAACCCGCGGCTCTTTCCATTTGTATGTGGATGCTTTTCCCGATTTGTATGGTTGCATTCTCTCGTTATAGCAACCGACGTGTAGTGATCATTTGTGGATTGATTGTGGTGACCTTGTTAGTGGGTGTGATGTTTATGCAATCCGATGGAAGAGTAGATGGCACACCGTGGTTAACCGCTATTCAGATGGCAAGTGTTTTGATTGCTTGGTGGGTCGTAAACAGTTGGAAACCCGGTTACAAGAACTACTGGTGGGCATTAGGATTCGTCGTTCCCATGATTATGGCAGACCTTTCGATTGCTGCTTTAGTATCGCTATCAAGTACCGGCATGATAGCCACGATGGAAAATCTGCAAAGAGTGGCAAATTTTAAGTGGGGAAAGCTTCTTTGTTGGGGTGTTCCAACCATTGCTTTTACGGCCATTTTGGTTAATCCAAATACAGTAGTACCTAACTTTGTGCTGGTGGTTTGGGTATGCCTGTTAGCCACGGCTTGGCTGACGGATTATATATTGCGCAGTTCTCAGGAGCAGGTTGAATGAAAAAACGGCAATAAAAATCAAATACAGTGCAAAAATATGCTGTACGGATTGCAAAATCTTTATGCAATCAAAGTCAGCTTCGATACTATTGTTCAACACAAAAAATAAAAAAAACTTATAACAACGTCTATGTCTAGAGTCATGCACATCTGCAATTGGCTGTTGGTACTGTTATGTTCATCGCAAGTACTGGCCGCTGAAGCAGATGCCCAACATAAAGTCTATTTTGTCGCGACTGAAGCCGATGATGTCGTTTCACGCGTCATTTTCGACGATGTGTCCTATCACTTTAATATTGATATCGAATACGTAAACTTTTCGAGCTTTGACGCTATTCTCAAATCCGTTGAAGCGGGAATAAGCGACTTTGCCGCAAACGTAACTTTTACACCAGAGCGAGCTGACCGTTTCGACTTTTCTCGTCCTACCAATATTGAGTACACCTATTTATTCAGCAAAACCAATGGCCATTTGGAAGACATGAAGAAAGTAGGTGTTCCTGCTGGCACAATTTATGGTGAGTTGATTCGTCAGAACTATCCAGAGATCGAGCTCATTGATTACTACGGTTCCATAGAAGCCAAGCAGTTACTTCAAAGTTCCAAAGTGGATGGGGTTGTCGATGCCATCAACCAACTCAAACCTATGTTGCTTGCTGGTTTTGACGCCCAACTCCTTAATGACAGAATTTCAATTCAGCCTGTGTCGATAGTGACGCCAAAGGGTGAAAACGCGGAATTATTAAGTGAAATAGAAAGTTACGTACATTCTGCGCGAGTACAGAAACTGCTGCGTGAATCTATCCAGAAATATCAATTCGACATTCGCAAACATGCTCTACGCCAAGCGGTAATCGACAGTGGTTTGAATATTCAGCGTCCGCTTAAAGTTAAGCTGGAAAACGTCAGTCCTTATTCCACCTATCATCAGGATGGTAATGTTAGCGGTATCAGTGCAGACGTGGTGTTTCGAGCATGTGATATTTTGCTTTTGAAGTGTGAGTTAGTGAGTAAAGCGAACGAAACATGGGAGAGCATGTATAACGATATTCGCCATCAACACATTGATATTATTGCGCCTTTGACCATTACAGAGCAGCGTAAAAGCATCGTTAATTTCAGCGAGAGTTATTACCATCCTGAAGCGATAATGGTGAAAAGAGAAGGGTATAAAGATTTTGTTTACAGCAACGTATCTGAACTTGTTGCAGAGCGGGTTGGTGTCATTAAAGATGACTTCTTTGAAGAACTGTTACACCGTATGTTGCCGCGAAAAGAGCTCGATGCTTTCCTAACTCAAGAAGAGATGATTGAAGCACTTTTAACTCATCAAGTGGATTACATTGTGATGAGCCGAGGTAACTTCAATCTCTTCTTGCGAGAATCGGATGAGCTATTGCCTTTTGTTGAAGATTCTATGATTGGTGGGTTCTATAAGTTTGATATTGCTATCGGGTTTACCAAATCACCTCTGGGTGAGTCATTGGCATCACTGTTTAGCCGTGCCATCAAAATGATGGATGCTCAGAAAATCATAAAAACGTATGACTATCAGCCAGATTGGCGAGCAACATTAGTGGTTGAAAAGCGCTTTACTCGTCATAGCCAGTGGCTGTTTGCTACTGCACTTGGCTTTCTCATCATCGTTGCTTTGTATCTACACAAACAATCCAATACCGACAATCTCACGAAGCTGCGTAATCGCCGAGCGTTGTATCGTAGATACAGCAGAGGGTTAGCTGGCAAAATATCGCTTGTCTATCTCGACCTCAATCACTTTAAACAGATCAATGATAACTATGGTCATGAGATTGGCGATAAGGTACTCAAGCAACTTGCACAACGTATTCAACAAGTATGGAAAGGGCATGCGTATCGAATAGGTGGAGATGAGTTCATCTTGGTTGGTAATATTAAACGTGATCAACTAGAAGAAATCCAAGCCTATCTGCAACGTTTTGTGTTCGTGGATGTTGAACGTGATGTAAGTTTTGACGTGACTGTTGCTGTGGGTGTATCAACGGGGCGTGAAGGTTATATGTCTCTACAGGAGGTTTTACACCAAACTGACCAAGCTATGTATGAGACTAAACACCAAAGAAGCGTGGTTACACCGATTCGAATGAAACATCGATAATCGAGACAGATTTACTCGATTTGTTTATTTGATGTTCAATTGGTTCGCAATCAAAGACTTTACTAGGATTTAGACTTGCAATGCTGCAGTCGATGCTTGATAATCCTTCCCACTCTTTGGCACGAACCAAAGATGCTCTATGGGGGCCCTGGTCCTCCCGCAACACTAGTTCGTAAACCTGGTCAGGTCCGGAAGGAAGCAGCCACAGCGAATGACGTGTGTGCCGGGATGTGGCTGGGGCTTCCACCCATCTTGATATCTGCAAAATAAGTTAGCATAAATTGCAAACTAACCCAGCATATTTGCACAATAAGTCAGCATAGACTATTTTTTGTTGTAGGTTTACAACAAAAGTGCTTTCACTATGTATGACCAAACAAAAAAATCATCTCATGTACACAACATCCGCAAGTTTATGAGCTTGAAGAATGACGCCGTTGTAAGAACGATGTCGGTGTCCAAAAGTGAGTTGCAGATAATGTTTGTGATGTGTGATGTCTAAAGCTAACTGCGTCAGAGTATGACGCCGAGAGGGCATAATTTACTTCGGGGCTAAATGTAGGAAAGTTTCTTACGCTGCATTTGGATTAAAGTAAAAATTTGCTAACTTATGCTGCAATTTTATGCTGTTATATATTGCAATTTTGACTATAACTCATTGATCGTAAGTGCGCGGTTATGCTGACTTATTTTGCACATATCACATCTTGTCGCTGAAACCATAAAGCGTCCCAATAAAACCCATAAAGTGTCCTAAACTTATTTTGGTTGTTTTTTACAACGAAAAAAAGGACAGGTTATGTACGTTCGTAATCTTCGAAAACCTTCAGCAAACAAAAACGTTTATAAGTTTTCTAGCTAGCACAGGTTTGCACCAAAACCATTTATAGCTAATGCCCATCACACCTTCTTAAAATCGTACATGCCCCAATTTTTATAATGAGTCAGATATTGAAGGCCATTGAATGTTGAAAGGTCGCTCGCTAGACACACATAGTCATCACGCTATCGGATTGCGACGGCATTGCCCTGGGGTTATGCCAAATCTTTTCCTGAAAATCTTGCATAGATAGCTGATGTCCCGAACGCCCACTTCATCTGCAAGTTGTACAAGGTCATGACTAGAATGCTTCAATCGCCAGTACACATGTTGTAAACGTAATTCTTGCCAATAATGACGCGCTGAAATACTGAGCTTTTGCTGAAATAAGCGGTCTAATTGTCGTCGACTAATCCCGATGAGTGCGGCAACCTGTTCTACGGTCATTGTCTGTTCCAAGTTTTCTTGCATCAAAGAAATCGCTCTGTCCATATGACTATTCCTGTGTATTCCTTGCTCTGACGACTTTAGACGGTGTTGCATACTACGATTTTCATCAACCAGCATATCCGCTAACCCTTTTTCTGCCTTTGTTTGACCGACATGCTTTTGCAAAATTGCCACCGCAAGGTCGATAGTGGCACTTCCTCCAGTGCAACTGATTAGCTTTTTATCAAAATGATAAAGCTGCTCATCTCTTACAATTACTTTAGGGTAGGTTGCTTTGAACTCGCTATGGTGCCGCCAATGAACCACAATTTGATGACGGTTAAGTAGTCCTAACTCAGCTAGAGTAAAGCAAGCGTTATCAATGCTGACGATTGGTATTCCATTGGCGACAACATTTCGAACAAAAGAACGATAATAAGCGGCTTGCTGCTGAGATTCAGTTGCTGTGCGGCTACCAAAGAAAACCACATAGTCAAAATTCGCAGGCTTAACGTCACTAAAATCGAGGTCAACTCTGATGGGGATTCCGCTACTAGAAATGACTAATCCTTTGCTGTGAGACACAACTTTCCATGAGCAATATCGTTGTTGACTGTGATCCGCTTCATCTGCGGAGAATCGGAGTTTATCTAAGAAGCCTCCAAACGGAAGCATGTTAAAGTTATTTAGAGGTATCAATAAGAATCGGACACCATTGTTTTCATTCATTTGTATTGAACCTTTGTCTAAATATTCATGTTTTACGTCCAGAATATACCATAGATAAACTGAGAACTGAGTGATACTAATCTCCCTTAAGTTCTCAATTTGCTGGTTGGTTATGATGTTTGAAATTTGGTGTGTCTTTGCTTTGTCTGCGCTGGGTCTTGCTTGTGTCCCAGGTCCTAACTCGCTTTTAGCACTCAGCCACGGTGCACGATATGGCTATAAGAAGACAATTTGGACAATATGTGGTGGCGTGAGTGGCTTTTTCATCTTGATTACGGTAGCTATGCTAGGTTTAGGTACTATCCTAGAAGCAAAACCTGAATTGATGGTAGGTCTTCAATGGCTGGGAGCTTTATATCTTGCATGGTTAGGCTTCAAACTGTTCTTCGCGTCTGCAATTAGTATTGAGCAAACAACCACTGTAGTGTCTGTTCTGCCTAAAGAGCTATTTAAGCAAGGCTATTTCGCTGCATTGTCTAACCCGAAAGTCTTGCTATTCTTTACTGCTTTTCTTGCTCAGTTTATTAACCCCGATGAGGCGTTTATCCCCCAATTTCTGGTAATAACATTCAGCTTTCTTTGTATTGAATTCGCCGTAGAGTATATCGTGGCAAGATTGGCGGATAAGGTTAAAACACTGCTCTTAGCCAATGGGCGAACCTTCAATCAGTGTTGTGGTGCGGTTTTCTTGCTGTTAGCCACAGTAGCTGTTGTAAAAAGCCTAGCTTAACTGAATAGCTAAGCTGAACTCTAGGGCATTAATATTGGAGTATTGCGCTTACTTTAATCGCAACACCTTTGCCCCTTCCCGTGTGAGGCCACATACTGACGTCCGATGATAGCTGCTATTTTGACTAAATTATTCTCATGTATACACGAAGACAAAACCGTCCTTAAAGACGACAACGTTTACAATGTGGTAGCCTAAATCCCTCATAGTTTTCTTCTACTTTTAGTGAGCCATGTAATGACTGCTTCGATCATCTCAAGGTTTCCGAGTCTTATTCGAGTTGGACATGTTCATCATTTTAAAAAGAAAGAGACGTTGCTCAATGAAGGTGATATCTGCGATTCGGTCTATATTATCGAGAAGGGTTGCGTGAGGTCTTGGTTTAATGGTGATGGTCATGATGTGACTTTTCAGTTCTTCTTTGAAGGGGATATAGTCACTTCTTTCGAAAGCCTTAAGCGCAACCTTCCTGCTTTGTACAATATTGAAACTATTACAGAGGCTCGTTTACGCGTTATGTCTAAGAATGAGCTAGTTCAATTACTCGATAACGATAGCAGAATAAAACAGGCGGTTGATGACTACATTGCAGAGCGTTTGTACCACTACCAAGCGCTGTTCATCTCTCGGATAAAGAATAATCCACAGCAAAGATATGAAGAGCTACTCAACCTTCAACCCGATATCTTTGATAAAGTTCCTCATCACTACATAGCGACATACTTAGGTATGACACCTGTGTCGTTAAGTCGAATCAAAGCAAAAAATAAGTGATCCGTTAACAATTGTTAAGGCTGTAAATCTGTCTATCGATAAAGTGTTCCCAACTTATGACAATAAAAGGTGAACACAAAATGAATACAAAAAATCTGAAAGTAGGTTTTATCGGTCTTGGTAAAATGGGTTCGGGTATCTGTGAAAATATTCAAAAAGCGGGATACCAATTAACGGTTTACAACAGAACGATATCGAAGACTCAGCCGTTTCAGGCGCGAGGTGCAATGGTCGCTTACAGTATCAAGGAACTCGTTGAGCAATCCGATATCATTTTTACCAGCTTGTTAGATGACAATTCCATTATTGAGTTATCTCTTGCTAAAGATGGCATTCTTGATTCGATGACAACGGGGAAAATCCATGTTGGATTAACGACAATTCAACCCTCAACAGCAGACCATCTAAAGTCAGAGCATGAAAAACGTGGTTGCCAATATATAGCAGCCCCTGTTGTTGGGCGCCCTGATGCAGCGGCGGCGGGTAAGCTTATTACCTTCCTAGCAGGCGAATCGTTCGCTATAGAATCCGCTCAACCGATAATAGAGTCGTACACAGTGAAACAAGTACCTGTTGGCAACACCGCTGGCTCAGCTAATGGAATGAAAATATGTGTGAATTACATGGCTATGGCGCAACTGGCAATGCTGGGTGAAGTCTTTACATTTGCAGAGAAAAGTCAGCTAGATAAAAGACAAGTGTTGGCTGTTGCTCAGATGTTTTTTGCAGGAAATGAAGCCATGAGTTCTTATGCTGAAAAAATCGCGGCTAGAGATTTTGATACGGTTGGCTTCGATCTTACAGCGGGTTTAAAAGACGCATTAATATTTGAAACCGCGTTCACTGCTTGTGGCGTAAATCCGTCAGCAATTCTGGGGGCCAAAGATAACTTAGTAACAGCAAATGCAAATGGACTTGGGCAAAAAGACTGGAGCGCATTGACTGAGATATCTCGCCAACTCGCGGGATTAACTGATTAATGTGTATACCTTAACTACGTTAGCGCAGTCCGTCTAACGTAGTTGTTCTACATTCGCATTTAGAACAGTTATCGCTCTTGTATAGAATGTCGGTTTTACAATAATTATTCTAATAATACTGTTGATTTTAGTTTGATTTAACTTTGCACTTAATAAAAATTTCATTTAACCAATTGATTTAATGAATAATAAATTTTAATGAAGAAAAATCTATCTATTATGTGCACATAGTGTATAGTGACGTCAGCTCAAACGGTGAGCTATTAGTAATATATTTAGTTCAAGATCTTCTCAGTTTTTATTCGATTAATTTCGTCATATCTATCCTGCGATACCTTTTTCTTCATTCCTTATTTAGTAGCTTTCTTTTTAATTCATTCAATGTATCGAGATATATTATGTCAAATAAAACAACTGGCTCAGTAAAATGGTTTAACGAAACTAAAGGCTTTGGATTTATCACTCCAGATAACGGTGGTGCTGACCTATTCGTTCATTTCCGATCAATTGCTAGCGAAGGTTTCAAAACATTAGCTGAAGGCCAAAAGGTTTCTTTTAATGTTGAACAAGGTAACAAAGGACCACAAGCTGGCAACGTTACTTTAGTATAATGATTATTTAAAAGATCTCTTCGTTAGGAGAGATCTTTTTTCTTTAAGTTTAATAAGGAGTCCGATGACGCATAAAAATAATCGAAAGATATATTGGTATTATGTTCTGCGTGAACAGAGAATAACCAAAGGACAAAAAATTAATTGTTCGTTATAAAATACTCTCTTCATCATGGCGATATTTCTTGGTCTGCTACCATACATCAGTTAAACAGTGATGTTCTAAAACGCCATATTCTTCCTAAATTGCATGCCAGTCAGTTTGACCTCAATTTTTCATTTTGTGAACTTGAAAACTCTGGTCAAATTAAAGACTCATACGGAAATGTTTTGGGGAATTTTCATATCAAAACTAAAGAAGGAGCCTGAACTTTGAAAAAGCCATCGACGAAGACTGAGTCCAAAACGGACAAAAGTAAGAGTTCTATTACAGATGAAAGTTCTAATAGTATTCATAAGATTAGAAAAAAAATAGAAAACATTTTGTTAGAACGAGAAGAAAAAAAACTTTGGGATCTATAAGGTAAGTAGTGATATGAGAAAACCAGTAAAAAAATCAAGTAAAAAAACTCAGAAAAATAACTTCGAAGAACGATTTGCTGTTATGGTCAAAGAATATCAAGAAGCAAAAGAAATTCTGGAAACTATGACATTAGGTTCATCAGAGTATATAACTCAGAAAAAAGTATGCGATAAACTATTTGCAAGTGCTGAACGATATATTAATAGAAATTAGCCATTCTAAAAATTTCTTCTACTAGATATAAATTGCATCCAAACTTTTTCTACTAAAAACTGCTACCTCTCTTACTCACTTAGTATCAATGTATTAAGTGTAACGCTGCTGTTAAATACACAGTTATGCAAGAGGGGAAACCAGTCTCGTCATATTAAGACGTTGTACAACTAAAAGATGCTCTCAGGCTATCAGAATAAACAGATTGCTAAGTTCTGAGCTGGCTCTTCTTTATTCAGACAAAGCCTGTGTCATAGAAATTCGTAATAGCTGGCTTAATCCGTGCTTATCTAATTTAGAATATCCCTGATGCACGAAAATCCCTGAGTGTCCAAACACACCCTGTCCAGTTGTGAACCAAACTGTAATCGTTGTAGTCCATAGCCAAACTTTATGTTGACCAATAGCACCTAAAAGGAGGTCAACATGAGAAAGCTATCTTCAGGAAAATGTAGCGGCATAAAAAGGCCATTTAAGCTTGAAGAAATCTGGCGAATCAGAACCAGACTTGAGCTTGAGAATGACTTGATGCAGCTAGCTCTGCTAAACCTAGCCATTGATAGTAAGTTAAGAGCGAGTGATCTACTTAAACTGCACGTATACGATGTTTCTTCGCAAGGCGTGATTTACGAAAGGGTTCAATGCATCCAGCAAAAAACGGGCATTGCTGTGCATTATGAAATAACGCCTAGAACACAGCAAAGTATAAGTCGATGGATTCACGCTGCATCCCTAGAAGCCAGCAGATTTTTGTTTCCAAGTTGTCGACGCAAAGGGCGACCTATCAGTTACTCATTTTATCGTTCGATTATCAGGCGTTGGGTTGTAAAACTTGGGTTGAATGCAGACTATTATGGGACTCATTCAATGCGTCGTACCAAAGCTACTTTGATCTATGCCAGAACAAAAAACATCAGGGCGGTACAGCTTTTACTTGGGCATTCAAAGCTGGATAATACGATTCGTTACCTTGGTGTTGAACTGGAAGATGCTTTGAGGCTTTCAGAGCAAACTGACTGCTAGAGACATTCATACAGGCTTTTCTCTACCGTTGAAAAGCCTGTGCCTCATTCGGAGTTACGCCTAGTTGATATATTATTTTACCTAGCAGTGATTTGACATACTTTTGGTCATACTAGAAGTGGCTACTATATTGGTGGCTATTCAATGGTACAAGGTTTCTTTGCCTATAGCATGCGCTAACTGGATGAGGAGAGCCTCGATTTTATCTAGCTCCTCTATCGATATACCAACGGTATCTTGAGATTGAAGTTGATTATTGCTCAGAACGGATTTCGTAAATTTTGTCGCTTCAGATCACTCAACTAAAGTCTTTTCAATTTCTGAATAACCACTTTTTAGTTCATCAATACGCTGCTCATAAATGGCGTCAGATTTATCCATTTTGTCAGTAATTTAAAACAGTCTTTCGCTAAAAGGGTTACTCAGTTCTACATGGTCACTTATGCTGTGTTTTTTTGACATTTAATGTGGCCTCATAACTAAAGGTAACGACTGAAATCAAATGTGAGTGTAGTACGTTTATGGCAACCAATCCTAATGAGGTTCATTATTTGGTGGATATCCCAAATGTCTTTATATGGTTTCTGTTTTAATCACAATAGAGACGAACGCTAAGGATTTTGTATGGCATATTGTAAACGATGAAATACTCGCCAACTTTAAGCGGCATTAATCACGCGAAAATGGCATGAGATAGCTTTGCTTCATAGTATTCAAAACTTCTGGTTGGTTTTTGTGTTTTCTTCGAGTTACATCTCATAAGTGAGCAGCATCAGCGTGTGTAAGGTGTAGGGAACTATGTTCAGTTATGTAGCAAGGCAACCCATTTTTGACAGAAATTTAGACATTTACGGCTATGAATTACTCTATCGTGATGGGCCAAATAATGCCTTTCCGAATGGGATGACCTATGGCATCACCGAACGCCTATTTGTTGAACAGCATTTGACGTATCAAGGGGTATTACTTGACCAAAAGTTGGGGTTTGTGAACTTTGATTACGATGATCTCATTAATGAACTGCCGTTAGAGTTCCCAAACAACCAGTATATCGTTGAGGTATTGGAAACCTGTGTGCCTGACGCAGAACTTTTGCATGCTTTACAGTCTCTTAAAGAGAATGATTACATTGTTGCACTTGATGATTTCTGTTTTAGCGATAAACGTTGGAGTCCGTTTATTGATGTTGCAGATATCATAAAGTTCGATATACGAGCCTGTCCGTTAAACCAAATTAAACACTTTGCCATAGAGCTGAAACAGCGCAATAAAAAGTTATTGGCAGAAAAAGTTGAAACGTATGAAGAATACGAAGAAGCTAAGAGGTTAAGCTTTGATTTCTTCCAAGGCTATTTTTTCTCTAAGCCGCAATTAATTAAGCACAATAAGCTTGATGAAGTGTTCAAAGCAAACATAGAGCTTCTGCAAGAAATCAGTAAGACCGAGTTTTCTGTTAACACTATTGAAAAAATTATCGCTAAAAGTCCATCGCTTACGATTCGATTGTTCAATTATGTTAATAGTCAAGTTTCTGTGCGTGCAGAAATCAGTTCAATCAGTCAAGCCGTGAGTTATCTAGGTAAAGAAAGGCTTAAGCGATTTTCATCGCATCTGATAATATCTATGTGCCCGAAGAATAAACCTAAACAATTGTTTCTTAACTCATTATATCGTGCGCATCTGCTTCAATCGTTAGCGTTGGAACTCCATGGAGGAGCTGTAGCTGGAAAAGCATATATCACAGGCATGTTATCGCTTATTGATGCGTTAATGGACATGCAGATGCCCGAGATTCTTTCCAGTTTAAACCTGGACCGAGACATCACTGACGCTATTTTGGAGTACAAAGGGGATCTCGGGGATTTGTTGTTTTTGGTTAAATCCTTAGAAGAAGGTAATTGGAGCTATGTAGACAAGTTTCAGTTGAGGCACAACAAAATTTCACCTTCAATGTCAAAACGATTTATCGATACGATTGCTTATGTAAATAAGAATATTGATTGAAGGGGCTGCCATACCAGTCATATCAAGTTCTAAATGTCCAAGAAGTCAATATAGGATCTCTTAATCTGACATAAGCATTTTAGAACATCAGGTATTACATGCTTTTGCCCCGGTCGTTGTTATTCCCCGATGTTTAATAATTCAGTGAGTGGTGATTTGACATACTTTTGGTCACTCTAAAGTAGTGATTCATGTACGTAATTGTTGAGTCTAGTAATATGGTCGCTATTCACGCAGAAATCACGGTAGTCTCGACTTTTGTTTTAAATCGGATTTATCGGTTGGCAACGCTTCACATATGTATATTACTGCATTACGTACCACTTGCTGAGTCTATGTGTTTAATAAGCTTTGCTGGTACTCCTCCTACAACAGTATTGGGAATCACATCTCTGTTTACTACCGAACCGGCAGTAACTACAGCTCCATCACCAATGATGACTCCTTGTAATATGGTTGCATTAGAACCTATCCATACGTTATTACCAATAACAATGGGTTTAGGAATTGTAGTGCCTCGTTTATGAGGAGCCAATTCATGATTGAGGGTTGCTAACACCACATTGTGGCCGATGAGGACGCCATCACCAACAGTAATCCCTCCCTGATCCTGAAAACAGCAACCGGAATTGATGAAAACGTTCTTACCAAAGCTAATGTTTTTACCGCAATCGGTATTGAATGGTGGAAACACCATAAAAGAGTTGTCGATAGGTTTTCCGATTAGTTGAGACATAATCTCTCGGATTTCCTCTGGTGGATGGTAGCTCCCATTAAGTTTCGCGGTTATTTTTAGAGCTTCCATTGCGAGTTCATAGCATTGCTGGTGTATTTCTGAATTTCCTTCTATCACACCACCTTCACGCATGTATTGTAAACATTCTTCCAGAGTCACTATGTTTCCTTAACTTTGTGAATAGAGTAATTCCAAATCATGGAGGTGTAGAACATTGAGGTCAAGTTTTAGCTTTATGGATTGTTTCTTTTGTTTATCAATGCTTAATCTTCACCTAGAACGGGAAGTACGTATTGTCCCATTTCGTCGATAATTTCATCTGCTGGTCTGCGAGAAGGTTTTAGATTAAGAGCAATATGATTAACCCCTAACTTTTTATGTTTGATTAGACGCTCTATAAGCGCGTTGCGTCCGATCCTGACTACGTTATAAAAACGTTGATAAGGGGCATCGGGGTTTGCATCGAGGTCGAAAAACGTTGCATATCCGTACTTAGGTGCTGGATTATCACCAGCAGCAGTTTTTAGTTGTGAAATAAGTTGTTTAATTGCATGTTCATCATCAACAGACCATATCCAGGCGTCTACATTGTTTGCCAACCATTCAATCGGTTGTCGAGATCGGCCAACTGCCATCATGGGGATATGCCCATGTACAGGTTTAGGATGGAGATCGAGATTGCCTTTTAAGGTGCCATAATGTTGGGTCGCCATTTGTGGGAAATGATCACTGTGTAAACGGTTAATGACGTCAATAGACTCACGATACAGTTCTGCACGTTTATCAAAATCAATTCCGAATGCCGGATACTCGACAGGACGATCACCTGTTGATAGACCTAGTACAAAACGTCCGCCAGTGAGAAAATCTATTGACGCGGATTCTTTAGCTACTGAAATTGGGTCACGTAATGGTAATACGATACCTGCTGTCCCAAGGGTTATCTCATTTGTTACCGCTGAGAGGTATCCAGCATAGACAAATGGGTCTATGATTTGGGCCGCGTCTCCAAAATTAGGGTCGTAAAATGGGACATCACGTGCCCAAATACTGGAAAAACCTGCTCTTTCAGCTTGTTGAGCAATTCTTAGATGGTCCTTTAGAGTCGGGAATGGTGTACTCGGGTAAGCTTCTAGCGGAGTTAATAACCCAACAGTTAACTTATTGTCGGAAAACACGCGCTGAAAACTGGCTGGCAATGACAGTTTGCTATTATTCATCGTTTCTGGTCTCTTATTTTTCTAGGATATTAATGAGACTCATCCGGCCATAAAACATCTAACTCACTGTGTGAAATTCTCCATTCTCCGTTTACACGAACATATTGATCTACGTAATGTCCTAAGAGCAAAAACGGATGTTGGGATTGGTCGCGGTCAGTAACGAAATCCAGTAAGTAACAGCTACCTGACGCATTGTTTTCGTCGATTAAAGTTATATCGTGATTAGTTACCGCGTGAACGAAAGGAAAATGTGCACGGTTTCTTGTATCGAATGTGTGGTAAGCCTCTTTTAGGCTTTGTTTGATTTCAGTTAAACCTTTCATTGAGCCTACGGTAACTTTAACTTCGGCATCTTCTGTAAAGATTTCTCCCATTTTTTCAGCTTCGCCACCATCAAGTAGCTGGCTGTAACGTAGTCTTAATGCTCGAATATCTTCGCGGTCAAGAAAGGCCTTAATACGTTGGTTGTTATCGGACATAGTGTATCTCCAGTTAATGACATAGGTCAGGTTGTCTCATCTAATAGGAGATATTGTATTGACTTGTTATAAAATGATAATACAGTTTAAATTCCATTTATTGCATCCCACAGTTCCACAATGAAGATTATCGATACTCAATTCTCAGGCGTGATTGAATACGTTGAAACGCTACGAACGGGTTCATTTACTGCTGCTGGTGAACGTTTAGGGCTTACTGGTTCTGCAATTGGTAAAAGCGTTACCCGGTTAGAAAAAAAATTAGGTACGAAATTACTGCATCGAACTACACGCAGCTTAACGCCGACACCAGAGGGGCAACGTTATTTTGAAGGTTGGATTGGTATACTGGATGAAATCGACAGTTTGGAGCAAGGTATTGTCGCAGGAAGTATTCAGGTTTCCGGAAGCTTGAATGTCCATCTCCCAGCAGCATTCGGGAGAAGGCACGTGATGCCAGTTTTGCTGGAATTAACTAAGAAATACCCGAATCTCGATTTGTCGGTTGCATTTAGTGAAAGGCGTATCAATTTGATTGATGAAGGTGTTGACCTCGTTGTACGCATAGGGACACTGGCTGATGATGCGGATTTAATTGCAAGACGATTAGGGTGCCAACGATTAGTTTTGTGTGCCAGTCCCAAATATCTTGAAAAGAAGGGGACTCCTAAGCTAGTGACAGAATTGACAGAACATGACTGTATTGTCGGCGGGCAAAGAAGTTTTCAACCCGCATGGTTGTTTAGGCGTGAAAACGGTGAAAGTTTCACACAGATAGTTCATGGTCGGTATTGTTTTAGCGATGGTGACGCAATGCTCTCTGCGGTCTTAGAAGGTGTGGGTATATCTCAGTTGCCAACTTGGTTGATCAATGAACATCTTGCGACAGGTGCGTTAGTGACTATCTTAGATGAATATGCCGGTGCCGAAATGCCAATACATGCGGTATGGCCGCGTTCACGATATTTAAAGCCGAGACAACGAGTAGTGATTGATGCATTGGTAGAAGACGCTGAAAAAACAGGTTCGATTTATCAATTATGACTTAGTATTCTCCCCTAAATGCATTGCTTTAGCTGTAACTCATTGTGTTTCATTTTAAGATACTGGCAAAGTTATTGTGAGTACGTTTGCCAGACTCAAACTAATCCGGATTCTGCTAATTTAGAAAAGTCGCTGACAAGGTTTTGTCCAACGCTGAGCTAGCAACTGTGGCTAGCTCGGTTCTGCCCCAAAACGTGTTTGAGCTAGCTCAGATAGTAACGAGGAGTGGTAGTATTTCCCTATTTCTGCTTATACCATAAGTGTGTCTAGGGAATCACGGGGCATACCGATTCCTCTTTATTGTGCAATTGTTTAGGTTAGTGAAATGGCATAACACTATATAGTGAATGGAATCCTTGATGTTAGATTGTGAACTTAATTACTTTGATAAGCTTTTCTTAGATTTAAAGGAGAGAGAGCATAGTTATTGTCCATACAAGCTTGTGATCGAGGCATATCTTTACAGAAATCCTTCACAGAAAAGGAAAATGAAACCCCAGCCCAACCGAGATGAATCCTTTTGGAACTCAAAGTTCGTTTTTGACATTCCACTATCAACGTATAAAACTGATATTTTCATACTCGCGTTAACACGCTACTTCGCACAGGATATCGCCAAAAATTTCAACTTAATGACTAAGATTTACGCAGAGTCTCCAGTGACTATTCGCACTGCAATTCGTCGTTCTCAATTGGTTTTAAAGAAAGAGCATGCAAAGTGGAACGAGATTAGAACACTAGCCAATCAAAACCCACATGAACTGGTAGAACTCATCACCACATGCGAAGCATTCCAATCAGCACATAAAGACAGGCTAAATTTAGTAAAGGAATTCAGCAAACCGTTACAGCCTTTAACTTTGTTTGAGTTGATGTCATTATCTGCTGCTTACTCATTTAAACACTTAAAGGAACAGGCTGTTTCGTTTGACGGTGGGCTTATAAGTGCAGATTCACAGTTAAGAGCGTTAACAGAGTTAATGCAATGGAAGCTGAGACATGTATCAAATGAAAGTTTTACCTTAAACGATATTAAGATTTCACAGTCTTTAAAGAAATATCATGTTCCTCTAATTTTTCCTTCAGATGAAGATAATTCTAGAGCAGAGGCTTTTTTAGAAATTTTCAGCCAATTAGTGCAAGCTCAAGTGGAACTCGATGAGTTTATATCTCAGAGTGTTTATCCATTCTGTTTTGATGATTCGCTTCTTTTTTCGGTCAAAAATGAACGTTTAACATTGACGCATTTAGATAGTGGTTTAGACGATACATGGGAGCGGAATGGAAATCGACAAAAAATGCTTAGGGGTTATTGGTTTAACTTAGCAGTAAATGAGTTCATAAGTTCTGGTATGGCATCCAAACAAATTGGAACAAGTGAGAACCATGAACGTAACCAACTCGCTTACGTCAAAGCAATAGCAAGTTCACTCGAACTTCAGAAGGTGTATGGATTTACATCGTCCGTGACCATTAGTTCAGGATTCAACGTCAATCTGTTCCAGGCACTATTAGCTCAAGAGCTAATGATATCTTTTTATTCAAAGGAGTATATCGAAGCATTTGATCGAGAGTATGCAGAGGTAGGTGATTGGAAGAAAGCCATTGGATTAGTTACCATACAAGGACTAGCGACAGGACAAAATCGATTCCCCATCACATGGTCGCTTTGGAAAGATAAGGTCAATAATATTGTCGGCTGGACGGTATCGGATGATTTTCCTAATGGCAATATCAATGCAGCTAAAGCAATTTTAGATTTCTGGTGCCTTGATTTGAAAAAGCGCAGTGCGCTTTTGAAAGCCTCACCGACCAGTGAACTTCAACAACTAACCGAAAAACCTGTCTTTAAAATCGGTAGTTATTGTGTTCAACTCCCTTGGCTAATGTCAGCTCAAATAAGTTCAGTTAATGCTGTAAATAATCTACGCCGATTTGCAAATCAACGTAGCTCATTGAAGGATGAGACAACAAGAATCGAAAACCAGTTGGGTGATGAATTCAAGCTCAGAGGGTTCTCAGTGTTAAAAAACTTTACCGTTAAAAGCTGTGGGGGATCAGAAGCTGGCGAAATAGATTTAATTTGTGTAATAGATAACATCGTGATTGTTATCGAAGTTAAATCTACGTTTTGCAGAACGACCAAGTCTGAAATCTTTTATCATCGAGATAAAACTTTACGCAAAGCAGGTATGCAAGTGAGGAAGAAAGTTGATGCAATAATAAGGGAGATTCAAGTAGATGATCAGCTTAGGAAAACTTTAAAGTTATCTACCGATACTCCCAACGTAGTTGGGTTGATTGCCGATACATCCATTGAATTTGACCATGAGTATTTTTCAGGTTTTATGAAGGTAACAATAGAAGAGCTTCTTATTGCATTAGCCGACAATGCTCACTTCTTATGTAACCAAGAACAAAAATTCTCGTCATCACTAGCGTCAGGTGAACAGGTGAACCTTGTTTCCGAAGCGCACTCATTGTACGAAAATGGGTTTAGTGGCAAAGAATTTCTAGAAGTTATAGAGCATTCTAGAGTCTGGAAAAGTGCAGACCATTTTAATTGTGGTAAGTCCTGAGGAACCTAGATAATTTCTAGGCTATCAATTTACGGTTCACCTGTAACTCACTTTTGTCCAAAAGTGAGTTACAGGTGATTGTGATGTTTAAAGCCAATAGAATTAGAGTGAATCGCCGAGGAGGCATGATTTATTTCGAGCTTAACATGTAGGAAAGTTTCTTACGCTGCATTTGGGTTAAAGTAGAAACTTGCTAACTTATGCTGCAATTTTATGCTGTTATATATTGCAATTTTGACTATAACTTATTGATCATACGTTCGCGAATATGCTGACTTATGCTGCACGTATCACCATCTAAATCTCGCAAGTTTCTTTTCTTCTTAAATCATCAAATTTCAAATAATGTTTCTGTGTTTCGACACGGCATGATCTCTATTCATATTTATCAAAAATTAGTTTGCTCAGTGTTTGCCTGTGAAGGTGAGATGATTGTATTAAACCAACTTTCTGACTATAAACTGGTATCTATGGAATAGTTAATTTTCAGCAAGTTGCTACGTTTCAAGGATGAAAATGAAAGTAGAGAGTTATTTTCCGATATTTGGCGATGCACATCCCAGCGATAACTGGATTGCGATTGATTTGTCAGAGGGTAATCCCGAGCTTGATTTCAACAGAACAAGTGATTCGAACTATCTCGAAGCATTTATTCAATCTCAGCTATCAGCCCAAAATACAGTCGCTATAGGGGGTTATAGAGAAAAAAGAGCTACCTATAGAGCTGCACCCCATTTCTCGAATCAAGAACCAGAAAAAGCACGAGATTTACATTTAGGCATTGATCTATGGGTAGAAGCGGGAACAAAAATCTATGCACCGCTAGATGGAGTTGTGCATAGTTTCCAACGTAATGACTTGCCGTTTGATTATGGGCCAACCATTATTTTGGAACACCAAGATGCAGGTAAGGTTTTCTACTCTCTATATGGTCATCTATCGTTAGATTCTCTTGATGGTTTAGTTGAAGGAATGAAGATTCAACAAGGGGATGTTTTTGCGTATGTAGGCAATAGGGATGTCAACGGCGGCTGGCCACCACACTTACATCTACAAGTCATGTTTGATATGTATGGCTTAAAGGGTGACTTTTTTGGCGCAACGTCTGAAGAAGACAAGCAGAAGTTTTTTAGTAATTGCCCAGATCCGTCATTCTTACTGGGTTTATAAATGCTAATCAATAATTGAAGCAAAACAAAAATCGAGGGCATTTGAAAGACTATTTTGCTAATAGTACTAGTGTTAGCTTCCTCGATATTTTGTTCATCATATCAGTATTTCTCGTCAGTACAGGACTCCATCAACCAGTACAGCTTGTGTTTGGTAACGTGAGTTAAGCACTGTGGCTGCTGAGCGATAATCAGGTTTAAGGAATCCTAGATCATCACATTTCATCGCAAGAGCAGGATAGGTTGAAGCCATTTTTAGAGCTTCTTCTTCTGGTATTCCCCATCGGATGACGTTGGCTACAGATTCATCCATACCTATATGGGCGCCTGCAAGATTACCTCTACTGTTGACTAGTTTATTGTCAACCACTCGTATGGTTTCACCATCGAGTTCGAATTGATTGGTTACGCTGCCAAGGCTTGCCATTGCATCGGTCACGATAAGAAGTTTGCCTTTAGGTTTTACTTTATGCGCCAGTAAAAAACTCTTTGGATGTACATGAATACCGTCGGTGATGATGGAGCACCAAGCGTGGTCATTAAGCATTGCTATTCCGACCGTCCCTGGCTCGCGTCCTTCTAATGCTGACATAGCGTTATAAAGATGTGTGAAACCGTCCACTAAACACATTTTATCTTCAGTAAGTTGAGTAGCCTTTGCATTGCTATGACCGCATGACACGACAATCGCTTTGTTTTTTAGCCATTGTAAGGATTCGACGGACATGTTCTCCACTGCGGCAGTAACGAGAATCTTGCCTTTTGTGAGCCAATCGAACTCCGAAAGCTCATGCGGTGAAGGTGAATAAAACAACTCGGGATTATGTGCCCCTCTTTTCTCTTGATTTAACCAAGGTCCTTCTAGATGAATACCTAAAACACCGGCAACACCTTCTTTAATTGCATTTTCTATAGTGGAGAGTGCTTTTTGTATGTCCTTGGGAGTGGTGCTGATAAGCGTCGGCAGCAAGTAAGCAGTGCCGTGGGTACGATGTGCTCGACAAATCGTATCCACCGCAGATGTGGATATGTCATTGTTGAACATGACATCGCCACCACCATTTACTTGAATGTCTATAAAACCTGGAGCAATGGTGGCGTCTTCAAAATGGTGACGTTCGATATCATCAGGGAGCTGAGAGATAGGAACAACGGATTTAATTGATGTGCCTTCCCATACTAAAGCTGCATCTTCATGGTAATTAACGCCATCAAAAAGCCGTGTGGCAGAGATTGCTTTTGTGGTCATATTCTATTCCTTAAATTGAAATGCAGCCCCAAGTAAACATGCATCATAATTGCCTTTGGCTGCTAAAACTGGCACTTGGAATACTTTTGGCCGACGTTGGATAGCCTCGTTCACTCTTGCTAAATATCCTTCTGCGAAGCCAATTCCGCCGCCGAGTACAATAACATCCAGATCCAAACCAGCCTTCAAATTGCAGCATAGAGTAGCAATAGCTCGCGCGCTATTAGCAATAATCTGCTCAGCAACGCCATTAGTTTTCGCTTGTTCAAACAATTCGATATTCGTCAGTGGAACTGAAAATAGTTCATCACTGGCTTTCTTAATAGCTGTGCCTGAAGCTATCGATTCAACACACCCTATTTGCCCACAACCACATTTTTTGCCGTTGACATCAATAGACATATGACCAATATGCCCGGCCAATCCGCTATGTCCTTGGTGAAGCTTTCCGTCAATGATGATACCGCCCCCTACACCTGTAGAAACGGTAATGAACGCCATATTTAGTGAGATATCATTCAACTGAACAAATTCATACCAAGCAGCTGCTTGAGCATCGTTCAATATTGCTACCGGCTTTCCTGTTTGCTTTTCTAACTCTTGAGCAAAAGGGAAAGGTGTTGGGAAATTAAGCGTGTCAGGATTAATGGCTGTAATACCATCTTTAGTTACAAAGCCTGTTGTAGATACACCGATATTATCGATATCGTTAATCCAGCTCCGGATATCTTTTAAAATAGACTCGGTGAAATGGGCAACATTCGTTGATTCAGGCGTCTCAATCTGATGACGTTCAATAAGAGTCCCGCCTTTAACTATACCTAACGCGACTTTCGTTCCGCCGATATCAATTGCTAGCGTGCGCATTTCCTTTCTCCTGCAGCTTGGGTTGCTTTGTTAAACCACTGTGTCACGATTTCCAACCTAGTTATCGCAGAACCAACAGTAACGGCTACAGCACCGGCTTCGATTGCTTTAGCTGCAAGTTCTGGAGTGTTAAATCTTCCTTCCGCCATAGTGAAATAACCAGCATTAGAGAATGCATGCACCAATTGGAAGTCTGGCTCTGTAGGTTCTGTATCTCCGACGTATCCTGACAGAGTTGATCCAATAATTTCAACTCCCTGTGAGTGTGCCCACTCGCCATCTTCGAAGCATGAACTGTCCGCCATTGAAAAGCAGCCAGTATTTTTTATGGCCTGAGCAATATGTTCACGACTTTCAGGACGAGGGCGATTAGTTGCGTCAAATGCGATTATGGTCGCTCCTGCATTGGCAAGTGCATCAACATCTGAAACAAATGGTGTAATTCGTACTGGGCTATCTGCCAAATCACGTTTGACGATACCAATAATAGGTATACCTACTGCAGCCGAAACCGCAGCGACATTGTTAGCTCCTTCGATACGAAGTGCTTTTGCACCAGCTTGCTCAGCGGCGACTGCCATTGCAACGATGAACTCTGTTTTGTCTAAAGGACTATCGGTCACCGGCTGTATGGAAACTACAGTTTGACCTTGTAAAGTTTTTTTTAGTTCATCGATCGTTAAGTTTTTAGTTCTCACAACAGGCCTCATTTGTTTTTACTGCGGGCGAACGACCTATCCAGTAGGCAGAATTAATTTTTGCGTTATTCGCAAAAGGGCAGAAATAATCAATTATTGTCCGCGATCACATTTTGAAAAAAGGTGGTTTGAAAATAATCTTCATGGCAATGATAATTCATAACGAAGATTTTTTTCAAACAAAATAAAATTTTTTTTTGAAAATGGTGAAGTAAGGTGTAACACGAAAAATAAAGGGAATAACATGAAAGCCATTAATAAGATTACTATCGCAATGCTAACTTTGGGGTGTGCCGTTTCAGCACAAGCTGCTACTACATTGAAAATGGGTATGCAGGCTTCTGTAGGCTCTGTGGAATACACTTCTGCAAAAATGCTAGCAGACACTCTTGAAGAAATGAGTAAGGGTGAAATTAAACTGGCTCTGTATCCAAGTGCTCAACTTGGTGATGACCGCGCAATGCTGCAACAGCTCAGTATGGGTGACCTTGATATCACTTATGCGGAGTTTGGTCGTATGGGACTTTGGATCCCTCGTGCGGAAGCCGTTACTCTGCCATATGTTGCTCGTGATTTTGAACATTTACGCCGTATGTTTGACTCTGAATTTGGTCAGGGTATCCGTGAAGAAATGTTGACTAAGTTTAACTGGCGAGCGCTGGACACTTGGTATAACGGTACACGTGAAACAACTTCTAATCGCCCACTTAATTCAATTGAAGACTTCAAAGGTCTGAAATTACGTGTACCTAATGCAAAACCTAACCTCAATTACGCCAAGCTTTCTGGTGCGTCACCGACACCTATGGCTTTCTCGGAAGTTTACCTAGCACTTCAAACCAATGCGGTAGACGGTCAAGAAAACCCTCTACCAACAATCAAGACAATGAAGTTTTATGAAGTCCAAAAGAACTTGGCAATGACTAACCATATTGTGAACGATCAGATGGTGATTATTGCAGACGCAACTTGGCAAAAACTGTCTGATGAGGACAAAGAGTTGGTTCAAAAAGCAGTTAAGAAAGCGGGTGCTGCGCATACAGCATCAGTGAAAAAGCAGGAAGAAGAACTGGTTTCATTCTTCCAAAGTGAAGGTGTAAACGTGACATATCCAGATCTGACTCCGTTCCGTCAAGCTATGCAGCCTCTCTACAAAGAGTTTGAAAGCAAAATAGGTCAACCTATCGTTGAGAAACTTGCTGCAATGTAAATGGATTGATTTGTCGATCTCTCAATGTTTTAGCTGGCCATATTTGGCCAGCTATGGAGTTCAAGATGTTACGTAAGATAGTCAATAATTTAGAAGAAATCATTACTGTACCTTTGATGGCGGCGTTGCTGGTTGTACTAACTTGGCAAATAGGCACTCGCTGGCTACTGAATGACCCTTCTTTGTGGAGTGAAGAACTCGCAAGAGTTCTCTTTATGTATATGTCGTTAGTCGGGTGTGCAATCGCAATTAAGCGTAGTACTCACGTAAACATTAGTTTCTTTTCAGACAAGCTACCGGAAAAGGTACGTCTGTGCCTAGTTCTGTCGTTGGAATTCGCCGTGTTAGTTTCTATCGCTGCGATTATCTATCTTGGGTATCAGCATGTTCAAAGAAACGCATTCTTTGAATTGATCACTCTCGGAGTCTCAAGCAGTTGGATGAACTACAGTCTTCCATTAGGCGGTGTGTTCATGGTTCTCAGACAGCTGGAAAAAATGTTTAATATTTCAAAAGAGTTATGTGGATGCGCAAATTCAGCCTCTATATCTGACTCGCAAGTACTGGAGAGGTAGTGACTATGGTTGGTTCAATATTTGGCTGGCTAGCTCTGCTATTTGCTGGTATGCCGGTTGGTTTCTCATTAATTTTTGTTGCACTTGTATTTTTGGTTTTAACCAACAGCACAGGTATCAACTTTGCTGCTCAACAGATGATCGGTGGTATTGATAATTTCACTTTGCTAGCCGTGCCATTTTTCGTGTTAACCGGACACTTGATGAACAGCGCAGGTATCACTGAACGTATCTTTAATTTCGCCAAGTCTCTCGTTGGTCATATCACAGGTAGTTTGGGCCATGTGAATATAATGGCGAGCTTGTTGTTTTCTGGTATGTCTGGATCTGCTTTAGCAGATGCTGGTGGCTTAGGACAGCTAGAAATTAAGTCAATGCGTGATGCAAAGTACCACGACGATTTTGCCGGTGGATTGACGGCTGCCTCTTGTATTATTGGTCCTTTAGTTCCCCCTTCAGTTCCATTGGTCATTTATGGCGTAGTGTCGAATACATCCATCGGAGCTTTATTTTTGGCAGGGGCAATTCCGGGAATTCTATGTTGTATTGCTTTGATGGTGATGAGCTATTTCATCTGTAAAAAGCGCGGCTACATGACTCTGCCAAAAGCAACATGTCGCGAACAGTTGAAGTCATTTAAAGAAGCGTTTCTATCTTTGCTGACGCCAGTAATCATTATCGGCGGTATCTTCTCAGGTAAATTCACACCGACCGAAGCGGCTGTCGTGTCATCACTTTACGCGTTGTTTCTCGGTACTGTGGTCTATAAGCAGTTAACTATCAGTGGCTTAGTTGAAATCTTAAAAGAAACGGTTAATACAACAGCAGTTGTAGCGCTAATGGTTATGGGCGTGACGGTGTTTGGTTGGATTGTTGCACGTGAGCAATTACCACAGATGCTGGCCGATTACTTTTTGACCATCAGCGATAACCCGTTGGTATTGCTATTACTTATCAACTTACTGTTGTTGTTTTTAGGTACGTTTATCGAGTCATTAGCTCTGCTTTTACTCTTGGTGCCATTCTTGGTTCCAGTGGCCTCAGCTGTTGGTATCGATCCTGTTCATTTTGGTGTAATGGCAATTCTTAACCTGATGATAGGTATCCTAACACCACCGATGGGTATGGCTTTATATGTTGTTTCACGTGTTGGTGACATTCCGTTCCATACGCTGACTCGAGGTGTGATGCCGTTGTTGGTTCCTCTGTTTATTGTTTTGGCTCTTGTTGCCGTTTTCCCACAATTCACCCTACTACTACCTGAAATATTCTTAGGTTACGGACAGTAGTTTGGCGAGTGCATATTAAATATTTAAGGTAAATGAAATGAAAAAATTAACTGGCCTGATTGCTGCTCCTCATACTCCGTTTACTGCGGACAACAAGGTTAACTTTGCTGCGATTGACCAAATTGCTGAACTGTTGATTGCTCAGGGTGTAAAAGGTGCATACGTTTGTGGTACGACAGGCGAGGGTATCCATTGCTCGGTAGAAGAGCGTAAAGCAATTGCTGAGCGCTGGGTAAAAGCTGCAGACGGTAAGCTAGATTTGATCCTCCATACAGGTGCTCTAAGTATTGTTGATTCAATTAATTTAACAGAGCACGCGGAAACTCTCGATATTCTAGCGACTTCTGCAATTGGCCCTTGTTTCTTTAGACCTGGAAATGTTGACGATCTTGTAGAATATTGCGCGCAAATTGCAGCGGCAGCTCCGTCAAAAGGTTTCTATTACTATCACTCTGGTATGTCTGGTGTGAATCTGGATCTTGAGCAGTTTTTAATTAAGGGTGAACAACGTATCCCTAACTTATCTGGAGCAAAGTTCAATAATTCTGATCTTTACGAGTACCAACGCTGTATTCGCGTTTCGAATGGCAAATTTGACGTTCCCTTTGGTGTCGATGAATTTTTGCCAGCGGGATTGGCTGTAGGAGCGGTGGGTGCTGTAGGTAGCACTTATAATTATGCTGCTCCTTTATATCTAAAAATCATCGATGCCTTTAATCAAGGGAAACAAGATGAAGTTGCTTCGCTTATGGATAAAGTTATTGCCATCATCCGAGTACTGGTTGAATACGGCGGTGTCGCTGCGGGTAAAGTCGCTATGCAACTGCATGGAATTGACGCTGGTAATCCTCGCCAGCCAATCCGCTCTTTAACGGATAAACAAAAATCAGACGTACTTGCAAAAATGAAAGATGCTGGATTTATGTTTTTATAATGGCACGTGGGGGAGTAAATCTCCCCCAAACTTTAGAATTTAGAAACAAATCATCTCGTTAGTGTATTAATAGATATAGGTCTTTGATACTTTATTGGGAGCCAAATTATTGTTAAGGATGCCCCGTGAATTTGCCTAAAAACTTACTGGTTCGGTTGCGTTCCAATATTGAACCGTTAAGTAAAAAACTTAGATTGGTCGCTGACTATGTGTTGGAAAATGCACATGACGTTCAGTATCAAACTATTACAGATTTAGCGCGAAATACTAAAACGAGTGAAGCAACAGTTGTTCGTTTGTGTAGGGATTTGGGCTATAAAGGCTACTCTGATTTCAGAATGGCATTAGCAGTTGACCTTAGCCAAACAGCAAGTGCAACGCAGCCAATCATGGACGGAGATATCTGTGATATCTCTGCACAAAGTGCCGTCGATAGTCTTTTAGATACAGCGAAATTGATTGACCGAGCTTCACTTAAACGTATCTGTGAACTGGTTCATACCTCCCAGTTTATTGGATGTGTAGGTGTGGGGGCTTCTAGCATTGTTGGTCGTTATTTAGCTTATCGGCTCGTACGTATTGGTAAGAAAGCTATTATGTACGAAGACACTCATTTGGCCTCTATGAGCGCGGGACGCAGTACAAAAGGTGACTTATGGTTCTCGGTATCAAGTTCCGGTTCTACGAAAGAGGTCATCCATGCAGCTAGCCAAGCTCATCGACGCGGCGTGCCTGTTGTGTCGCTGACCAACATTAGTCATAGTCCTCTATCGTCGATTTCCGATGAGATGTTAGTGGCAGCTCGTCCAGAAGGTCCGCTTACTGGCGGAGCTTTCTCTTCTAAAGTGGGAGCGTTGCTCTTGGTTGATGCACTCATCAATACGTTATTAGACATCTATCCAGAGTATTCTGAGTCAGTGTTCGAAACCGCAGAAGTTGTTCTACCTCTGATGAATAGCTAACACCCTTCTGAAGTTACACATAATTTCTAAAGCCCATATCTAAATGGGCTTTTTTAATATATTTAAATAAAAATAATTTTTATTGGTACATCAATCAAAGAAATATTTTTTCATTGATCGATAATTAGTTTCTCTGAACAATCAATCTGGCTAGTGAGATGCCTCACGCAGTACGGCTAAGTATCTAACTAGGAAATAAATATGACTATGAAAATACGCTTAATTTGTACTTCACTACTGGCTGCAACTATGGCTTTCAGTACACAGGCCTATGCGGACAATCAATGGCCAGATCTGCCGTTTGGATTTAAAGATGGAATTAGCGCCCAGATAGGGGACCGAGTATTTGTGGGGCTCGGTTCTGCGGGTAAAGAGTTTTATATGTTGGACTTGAATAACGTTTCCAGAGGTTGGCAAAAGCAGGCAGAGTTTATTGGAGCGCCAAGAAGCGGAGCAACCGCATCGGCTGTAGGTAGCGATGTATACGTATTTGGAGGTTCGGGGAAAACGAGTGATTCAGATGTATCACCAGTGCTTTTCGATTCTATCTTCAAATATGACTCAAACAGCAATACATGGAAACAGATGCAAAGTACATCACCGGTGGGATTGTTAGGAGCGTCTTCTTATTCGCCTGACGACAAGAAAATCATTTTCTTTGGTGGATACAACAAAAAGTACTTCGATAGCTATCTGCACAATATCTCCACAACTGATCAAAAAACCAATCCCGAAGTTTGGCAAAAAATAGTAAATGATTACATGGGCATGAAGCCAGCTGATTACAATTGGAATCAAAAAGTGCTGAGTTTTGACCCTCAAAATCAGACTTGGAGTGTAGTCGGCATTTCACCATATTTTGCAAATTGCGGTGCCGCAATAGTTGCAGATGGTGGTGCAGCCACATTAATCAGTGGCGAGATTAAACCCGGCTTGAGAACTGCTGAAGTCAAACAGTTCAGCTATGGACAAGCTCAGCCATGGAGTAGTTTACATTCTTTACCTGCACCTGATGGATCAACTATTCAAGAAGGAGTAGCAGGTGCATTTGCAGGCAAAAGTAATGGTGTAACGATTGTTGCGGGTGGTGCCAACTTCCACGGTGCAAAAGCGGCCTTCGAGAGAGGAAAAATGTTTGCTCATGAAGGCCTTCCTAAAGCATTCAACCCTGAAATGTATATTGAAAAAGACGGAGTGTGGTCAAGAACCAATAGCTTATCTGAAGGGTTAGCTTATGGCGCTTCATTTACTACGACAAAAGGCGTTCTCATCGCTGGTGGTGAGAAGAGTGATAGAACCCAGAGCAATAAAGTATATTTGTTGGCTTGGGATGGTTCAAAAGTGTCTATTACCGATTAATCAAAGAGGGAAAAATGTCGTTAGTGATCGACTCAATTGCAAATTTACCCATTGGCATTAAACACGGTGTCGGCGGTGTGTTAGGACGAAAGATATACATAGGGCTTGGAAGTGCTGGAAGACAACTGTTTGTCTTTGACTTGGACTGTCCTAGTAAAGGTTGGCAATCTGCACCTGAGTTTCCGGGATGCCCGAGGGATGATGCAGCGTTTACGGTAAGTAACCATAAGTTGTATGTGTTTTCTGGTGCAGGTATTGAAGCAGGAAAGAACATTCCTAGTGTATTACTGGATAGTTATGTTTTTGATAGTGACACAAATACTTGGCGCCAATTGGGAGGTGACGTACCAGTTGGTTTGTTAGGAGCTTCTTGTTGTAGTTTAGATACGGGTGAAATCGTCTTTTTTGGTGGATATGGTAAAGAAACATTCGACAACTTCGTATTAGAAATCTCCGAGATAAATTCTCTTGAAGAACCGGAAAAACATAGACAAGTGCTAACTGAGTTTATGACGCAACGAGTCGATGACTATGGATGGAATCAAGATATATGGCGTTATTCTCCCACACATAACCGCTGGATAGTCGTTGGGCGAAACTCTTTTCATGCTAATTGTGGGTCAGCAATCTCTAAAGAGGGCAATACGATCACGTTAATAGAGGGCGAAATGAAACCAGGCCTCAGAAGTTTAGATACTAAACAATTTGAGTTTGATGGTGATTTAGTTACTAAAAGTGTTTTATGTGCCGCTATCTGTGATGTTGATTATGAGCATGAAGGTTTAGCGGGGCATTTTTCCGCGAGCATTAATAAAGAAATTTATGTTTACGGTGGAGCCTACTTTATTGGCAGTCAATCAAACTTTAAAGAAGGTAAACTGTATGCTCATAAAGGTTTGACCAAGCACTATACAAATAAGATCTGGAAATATGACGGTTCAAACTGGCATTTTTCAGGTGAATTTGGTGATGGACTGGCCTATGGGTTGTGCGTTTCTATTGATCGACGAATGTACATCATAGGTGGTGAAAACAGTTTAGGTGAAGCTCAAACACGTTGTTATACCCTTTGTGTACAATAACTTTTTAGTAATAGCCTCAATTAATAATTGTTAGTTGAGGCTATTAGTTAAAGATTTTTGATACGTAAAGAATGCTTAAAGTACAAATGGTTTATTTGTAACACTATCAATAGAAAGTCTTCGCTGCTCCAAAATAGTTGAAATAACAGCAATCATATTGATTGATTATCTGAGAGCCTCTTCAAGCGTTTGCATTTTATCTCGTTTTTCGTTGTACCAAACTTTGTCTACTTTCTCCCAAGGAATAGGGTCAATGTTCAAGCCTTCCTGTTGTGCCGCTATATAGGCGTTTGACGTTTCTTTCGTCCAGTTTTTACTTCTTAGTTGGGCTCGAACAGGATCAAAAACTCCGACATACGTATATATATTGCAGCCTTCTAGCCAAAGTTTTGCTCGTCCATCGGGTAACAATCCAAACTTAAAAGTGGTTTGATAGCAGTTTTGTCCTTCAAGCCAAGTATGAGGATAAGGCTTTTTCATCGCTGTTTTCATTTGTTGAGTAACTTTGACTACAGTTGCGTAATGACTGTTAGTAAAACTTGAGTTCCAGTAGATATATATTTCATCTGGTAGAGTCTTGTAGCCCAGCCCCATTTGACTTGGAGTGAAATCTGAATGTCCGAGTGCAATACCGTATCCTTGGTAATCTTGCTGCTGGAGGTCTTTCCTAATTTTATTTATGTTCCTTCTGCCATCGCTTAACAGTAGCTGACTGTATGGCAGCATTAAACTTGTCCAATCATTCTTTTCATTTACTCCATAGGCTTCAGTTACACCGGATACATAGACCCATGGTATCGCGACTCCTATTCTCCATGGATGAAAACGTTCGTCGCTAGGGAAATCTGCTTTGGCTGAGCAAGCTGTAATTGCAGGGATTAGTGCAAGTATTGCAACAATCTTAAAGTTACACTTCACATTCGTACTCCTCTCTAAAATAGCGGTTATCTTTCAAATTAGGTTTAAATGGTTTGATTATTCCGCTACTCAAGCTTTCATTTGAGGAATGATGTATAAGGTTAAGAGACTGGAAGAGTTCTGTGAGTTTTGGAGAACGGAGAGTCTCTTGCAATTCAATAATGTTACCTGATTTGGCTATGTCCATAGCGCGTTGGCAAAATTCACCAAAAGGGAAACGGGGAGCATTTTTGTTTGGATGATACAGACTCGTAGGGATTGTGTAGTATTGCACTTTACCAATATTACTATCATTGGACTTGTTCCATACCACGTTACTACCTTCCGAATCATCGAAAGGGACACCATGATGCACTGCAAGTCCGAACATCACTCTTAAGTACAATCGAGATAAATCTCCTTCTGTGCAGCTGCGGTAGAGTAAATCCATTTTTGCAAATTTTTTGTCTTTCCCAGTAAAGCGTATTTGAGGTTTTAGAACCAGATACCTGCCTTTACTCCAGCCATGTGATGCGTCAAACTCGATGACCTTTTCTAGCCTTGTAGAGATAGATTTAATAATGCGTTTTTCTTCAAAACGAGGAATGTTGTGTTCAGAAATTGACTTAATTAATTGGTTTTCAAGAATAGGTAATAAGTAATCCTTGTCACTAAAAGACTGTCTTGAATAGTAGCCACCGCCTATATCTGAATGTGCCCCTGGCACTATTATCTCGTCAAAGTGTGGTGCTTTATTTAATAAGTTAACACTGAAGTTGTGGCGGTATTCAGTTTGTCTGTTTGCTATTAAATGAACAGCTCTTTTCACGCGTTCTGGATTTATCCAAAGCTTAATTGGGTCGTTATCATTATCATGGGCTGAAATGTCCAAATCCCACAAATTCGCAACGGCAGCAACAGTATCAAACAATCCTGCAAAGGTTATGTAACAGTTATCATTGCTGTTCCAGTTGAAATTATGAGTTAAATAGATCCCATGGGATTTACATGCTTGAGTGAACGGTTCTTGGAATAATTTATCTTTGCTATCTAGTACTGTATTTATAAAGTGTCTTGCCGCTGCCGCGCCTCGACTGAAACCAAACACATCGAATTCAACGCTACTAAAGCCGTCAACAGCAAACTTTCTTTTTATATCTGAAACAATAAGCTCTACTTGACTGCAAATTTGCTCTATTCCAGTTTTTACTTTTTCCAAAACGCCATACTTACCAATCCCCATACCTTGACCACTTGCTTTATCTTCATCAGCAGGAGCTATTTCTGTACTGTTTCCAGTACCGATTCCTGTCACATATTGAGCGTGATAATAGGTGGTCTCATCATCGTTAAATTCGTTATGTGTGTATAAATCAAATAACTTTTGGATGTTGGTAAGTTCGTTTTTTGCACTGACGCATTCTTGCTTTTCTACTTCCGGCGGGTATTCAAAACACTTATCAATGAGATCAATGGCGGCCAATTGTTCCTTATGAATCCCTTTCTTGATTAGAATAGCTTTCGATGCGTCATAGGATGCTCGCCAAACATTGGCATGTTCATCGAGTTTTTGTTTTCCCCATTTTGCGCTGTAAGTATTGTTTGCTGTGCCATCAAAAAAAACACCAAAGCGTAATGTAATATAGCGGCATCCTTGAATGGTTACATAGTAGCTCTTGTCTGTTACTAGATTTGGCTTGCCACATGCATTTGCTTGATGGCGAGTAGGGATAGTCAACGTTGGGTCGTCCTCAACGAAATCCCCTAAAGCTAGGGTCTGATGTATCCATGGTGAGTTATTATATCCATTTGGATGCTCTTTACTCCATTCACTAAACGCTTTTCTCTTGTCCTCTGCAGGCAGACGTTTTTGAGTTTCATTTACCCATAAATTGGTGTCAAAAGTTATTGATACGCGACCAGCGGCAAGTGAACTAATTAATATTGGTTTTTCACCAACAGTTATCGGATACGCTTCTCCACTACCATCAACCAATATCCCTTTTATATTAGAGAATGCACGATTGTGTTCATCACGAATGACAATTTCTATCCAGTGATTTTTCTGCTCACAGTTAATGCAATATGGGTTTACACCTAATGAACTCATGCTTCCACCTTACTAAACTTTGTGAGCGTAGAAGTTTCATTAATCGATAAGCGAAATTTTGACGCGATGTCTTCAATGGAAGCGTTTACAGATGTGAGTAGCTGAGAAAGCGCATAAAGCTCTGCTTTTTCCAGAGACCAATGATTTTCGCTAGAGTAGGAAAGTGCATCTTTTATGATTTGATTCGATGAGAAGTGTTTTTCCATCACTTCAGGAATAACACTCCAGAATCGCCTTTCTAAAACCCGACAATGAGTGTCCAATTGATACAAGTTAGTCAAGTGATTTGGTTTAATAACCCACCAAGGTTCGTCATTTTTTTTGTAATCATGGTTTAGAGGGTTAATCAAGGTCATAACAGTTTCAGAATCCCAATAGAGTAAGGTTCTAATGTTCCCCATAAATGAGTATTTTTCGGACTCTTGCATCAGGTTTAACATCGGTGCGATAACTCGAGGGTCATAAAATCTAAATAGAACTTCTTCACCGTCTAATCCAGCAAGAAGTAAGCTGCGTAGATGATCTAATACATCTATGACGGAGTAATCGGACTCTAATAAAATCCCTTGTTGTATAAGCTGCTCATTGATTACAACCAGAGCTTTGCTAGGGACCAACCACGGTGACAATGGCATAACATCTTGGTATGAATCGCCATGGAACAATGGAATAGAGCCATCTGCGGGCAAGCCAGTTTTGATAGCTTGCTCAAATAAATCAGCAGTCGCTAACCAGTAAGAGCTATCGGAGTGATTCAACATCCATTCGTTCATATGACTTTCCCTTTATCATTAGGGCAGGTTTTGACGGATGGGACATGACGATTTTCGGCATTAAGTAATGGTTGATAAGCCACACGAGTGATAGTTTCTCGAGGTGGATTTCGCTCTTCAACGCTGTTTGGGAGTATAGGTTTTTGACCTCTAAACCCACTTCCATTTCCAGCGCTACCACCAGAGTTAAGATTTATTGATGGACCTACAACACTTACGCCAGAGGCGTCGATTTTTACGAAACTTCCTGCTGCTTTAAGTGTTATTTCAGCTCCAGCTTCAATGACGATTTTGGCTCCGCTCTTGATATGAACTTCATTCCCGGTACTGAGTGCGTAGAGATTTCTGATTTTATGATGGTAGCTACCATCAACAATTTGAGTGCAATCATGAGTGACCTTTATTCTGCTTTCGCCATCAATAGTGGTGTGTTGATTGTTTTTTATTTGGATAAATTGGTCGTTATCGACCGTTAAATGTTGATCGTGTTTTATATGAGTTGAGTGGTCATTGAGCACATCGGCTTCATAATCTTTTTGTGCATGAAGGTAGATCTTTTCTTTATCAGACTGGTCTTCGAAGCTCAGTTCGTTGAATCCCTTGCCTTTGTGGGTCTCTGTCCGGATGACCGTTTTTGATTTGTGATCCGGCAGCGGATAGGGAGGTGTGTTTGTTGCGTGGTAGGTTCGTCCTGTAACGATAGGTTGGTCAGGGTCACCATTTAAGAATGACACAATCACCTCATGCCCCACGCGAGGTATAGCCATGAAACCGTATTGGCTTCCAGCCCAGCTTTGAGATACTCGAACCCAACACGAACTGTGTTCGTCACCATTAGAGTATCGATCCCAAGGGAAGTGAAGCTTTACACGTCCGTGTTCATCACAGAAAATCTCTTCGTCTTTTGGGCCGACAACAGTCGCAATACATGGGCCATCCACCTGAGGTTTAGCGACCGGTGTTGCTTGCCAGCTTAAATGAGCAGGGATCAGTTTTAGAGTATTTGTATAAGTTGTTGCGCCATGTCCTCCAGCTTCTTCCAGTGCTTGAGGCTGCGTGCCAGAATGTTTGACAGAGACGACTAGCCAGTCACGATTATTGGTTTCGTCTAAATGTTCATTTAAATCGAATCTATATCCGGCTTGGAGGGCTGGCTCATTACTTTTAGCAATGGCGGTTTGTGCCTCCCTTCGCAAATAGCTTAAGCGCGTGTTCGTGTATGTTTTACCATTTTCGTTGTCTTTGAATCGTCCTGGGAAATCAAAGTGCTGGTAGGTATCAAACTGGTAATCTAATTCAGTGCCTACACCCATTTGGCTGAAAAGATAATTGGGCTTTTTGAAGCTATAGTCACAAAGCTGAGCCTCGGCAACCTCTGATTGATAGCTCTTTATGAGAGAAAAAAGGAATGTAGTATCAGCGACCCCTCCCGAGGAAGCATTGTAGGCTATTGGTGCATTTAACTTTGGTTGACTGTTACTGCTATCGCTAAAAAATAACGCGTGTTTTCCATCCTTATGAACATAGTGGTAAATGATACCTTCTTCAGCAGAGAGTCGTTGTATAAAAGCCAAATCACTTTCACGGTATTGGACGCAAAACTCACGTTTTTTGCACTGACGTTTTAATGAAAATACTCCGTCGTGAATACCCATCTCTTTTAATAACACTGTGATGATTTCAGGCACGGTTTTAAATTGAAATATCCTGCTATTGTGACGCAGTGACAGTCGTTCTAGTGAAGGGACTAGTGTGAGTGAATAATAGGAATGAGAGTGTCCTGTATCACCTTGACTGAAACAGCGGACAATCCCGTTTACATGCTGCGCAGGAACTCCGTTCCTAAAGAGAGTTAAATGTGCAGTTCGGTCAACCACCTTCTCAGCAGAAATGTTTGGATGCCTGCTGGCTAACTCAATGTAATAGCGAAACCCATGGCAGTAATCCCCGTTCTCCAAAACTACATTTGAAAGTGATTCATAGCCCGTATATTCGCGTACGACAAATGTTTCATCCGGTAGTCCATCAACATTTAACGTGAAATTAAGCTTTGCCATTTAACCCTCTAAACACTGCAAATTGCATATGAGTAAAAGGCGTAGGCAAAGGAAGTGCCAATAAGAAAAACTAAATTTTTCAGTTAATTAAAGGTAGGTATTTTGAAAGGGAGCAATTTTTAACAAGTAATCGGGTAATAAGTTACGCACTGTGCCAATTATTACCCGACTGTATTTAGAAGAAACAATCTCCTCATTCCTATCACTGAGTGATGGGAAGAGGAGTTATTAACGACCTAGACTTTAAAATACTCCAGCTCGTTAGTTTGAGCTTCTGCGAGTTGTGCAAGTTCAGCAGAAGCTTGCAGCGTTTGGTGAATTGCTGATACGTTTCGGTTCACCAAGTCAAATGTGTTGGTAATAGACTGAGAAATCTCTTCTGTTACCGCGAACTGTTGCTGAGAAGCCGTTGCCACCAAGGTATTAATGTCAGAAATCGATTGAGATGCTGATGCGATTTCTTCAAATGCGGCTTTGATTTGATCTGCAAGTGCTACTGATTCTTCAATCAGATCAACGTTTTCCATCATATTTTTATTCGCTTTGTCGGACTGACCGCGCAGTCTTTCAATAATCTTTTGAATACTAACTGTGGATTCTTGAGTTCGTGTTGCCAGGACACGAACCTCATCCGCAACAACGGAGAAACCACGACCTTGTTCACCGGCGCGAGCCGCTTCAATTGCCGCGTTCAACGCGAGCAAATTGGTTTGCTCAGAAATGTTGTTGATCACCTCAGTAACGCTACCAATCTCCAAGACCAACTGACCAAGCTCACTAACGATGCTCGCTGTGTTGGTGACTGACTGGCTGATTTTATCGGTTAAATTGATGTTCTGTTCAAGAGTTTGTTTGCCACTTACAACGCTGTTTTGAGTCTTACGTGCTTCGTCTTCTGCCATTACTGCTTTGTTACTGACTTCTTGAGAGGTTGAAGACAACTCATTGATCGCGGTAGAAACTTGCTCCATTTGTTGCAGTTCATCTTGAGCGTTGCTTTGGGTTTCGTTCATCACAACATTCAGCTCTTGCGCAGCAGATGATACGTTTTCTGAAATGCTTAAAGAGTTTTTAATCAAAGTCGACAATTGAGCAGAAAGATTAACTAGTGACAGATAAATCCCTGTCTCTTTGCCCGTTTGGGTGAACTTATGAGAAAGGTCACCCGTTGCCATCTCTTTCATTAGTGCAGCAATTTCATCTGGAGCGCCACCTACAGGTCTTAGCACAAGCTTATTGATAATCACCATTAATATTGCGCTAGCTAAAATAATGCAGATGATGCCAGTAAGAGCTGCATAGACGAGTTGGTCGTTAGCACCTTGTTCGATTTCGCTGTTTGGCGTAAAGGTGACGAAACTCCAACCGCTGATCTCTAAGTTTGTCCAGAAAGCGGTGAAATCTGTATTTTTACCATTTACAACTGCGCTGTAACTTAGCTCAGGGTTTGAAGCGTTGAACTCTTTATAAAGCGGACGTTCATTAAAGATATTTTTACCAATCAACTCAGGGTAAGGCGAGTGTAAAATGGTACCGTCGTGAGCATAGAGGAACATGTCCGTTTTGCCAGCAAAAGTACCTAATACGGAACTGGCTTTGATGTTAGCGGTAATTGCAGTTTCGTCATTCAATTTATAGATAACAGCGATGACAAAATTACCGCTGGTTGCAGATTTAAATGGCTCAGAAACGTAAAACGCTTTGCCATCGTTAAATACTGCATTGTAGTAGGAGCGGTTCATATCTTTCGCGTTGAATGGGAGTTTTTCACCATCTGAATTAAACAAACTGCCATCTTTAGTCACAATTGATACGGCTTCACTGACGTCTTGCTGCACCCTTTGTAGAGTTCTTAGCTGACGAATAACATGTGTGGCTAAACTGCCACCTTCGGTATCGCCTTCAAAAGTGCTTAGTGCTGCCAGTTCACTGCGATAACTTTCAAATTTGGAGTGAAGTGTTGCCTCCATCGTCGCATTCTGTTCCCTTAACATTTCTTTATGTTGGGCAATGCTTTCGTTTCTAAAAGCTCGATAATCTAGCGCAGCAATTAGAACTACAATGACGGCAATGAGAAGGCTCAGTGTGCCGATAGTTTGTAATTTGAATTTATTCATGACTCCCTCATCCGACAATGTGCAATCTTTAAAATATAAACAATATGAATAATTAATCTATTTGCGCCGACTATATATTCTTTAAATTTATTTCGGTAGGTAAAATTTACATAGAATCCCCAAAACATATTTTGAGTCAATTTCGGGTTACAAATGATATGAAACACGGTGTTTATGTTTCTGTTTTTCTCTGAATGCAGTGGATTGTATTAAAGCGGGATGAAATGCAAATGAGGTCAGTAAAGAACACGAGAGAAGAGGTTCACGCCAGTCATAGAGCATGACCGGCGTGATGATATTTACACTTTATAGTGGGACAGTTGTGAACTCAGGTCGGCAGCCAACCCATGCAATCTTTTACATGCTTGTGTAGTTTCACTGCTGTAAGTTAAGTTTTGATCGCTAGCTTCTCGGATAAGGTTTATGTTTTTGCTCACATCTTCAGCCACGAATCGTTGTTGCTCTACTGCGCTCGCTATCTCAGCATTCAACTGTGAGATGTTATGGACAGAAGAGAGTACTGTTCTAAGCACCTCATCTGCAGCTTTGGCCTGAGCAACGTTACTCTCTGCTACCTTACGGCTGTTGTTCATCTGATCTGAAGCCTGTTTTCCACTGTGCTGTAAACGCTCAACCATCTTGCGAATCTCTTCCGTAGAGGTTTGAGTTCTACTCGCCAGTAATCGTACTTCGTCTGCAACAACCGCAAAACCGCGACCCTGCTCGCCAGCTCGAGCAGCTTCAATAGCTGCGTTAAGTGCTAACAAGTTCGTTTGCTCAGCAATGTCGCGAATAACGGTCAGTACCTTACTGATACTGTCGCTGGCATCAACCAGCTCTTGTACAACAAGGCTTGAGCTTTCGATGTTACTTGCTTGATGTTCGATACTGTCTATGGTTGCAGTCAGTGTTTCTCCTACTTTATAGACATCTTGATTAGCCTGATTGGCGTTATTTTCAGCATCAACCGTGTTTTTTGCGATGTCGAGCGCTGAAATACTCATTTCATGCGACGCAGCAGCAACTTGCTCTGTATCTTTGTTTTGAGAAGTAATCGAGTTCAAAGATTGGTTTGCTAATGCTAGTAATTGATTTGCAGACTGATTGACATTCTCTGCTGCTGCCTTGGAGTGTTTAATCGTCTCATGTATTCGCTCAAGAAGACTGTTGAAACCTGAGGCCATCTCGCCTAACTCATCTTTACTGAGCTGTTCAAAACGTTTGGTAAGGTCACCTTCACCGTCTGCTAAGTTGTGAATAGCATCGACGTAGACTTTGAGTGGCTTGCCAACGATTTTGTGAACCATAAGCGAAATGAACGCAATCAGGATGACACCTATACCTAAGACTATCGAAACGCTTTGGATGGAAGCACTCCAAATCATGGCACTCACTTCTGCGTTCGGATAAGCAGAGACTATTTCATATCCCCAAGGTGTATAAGTTGAACGAGATATGTTCCAGTTGTCTTTGTCGTCCAACGCTTTTGTTATGACATCTTTATTGGTATTCCCCGAAAACATTCGAAGCTGGCCTTTGCCATCAAGCAAAGCAACGAAGCCTTGCTCTAACACGCTTGCGTTATTTACCGCATCGGCAATCGCTTTCATGTCCGCTGAATAACCGACATACCAGATACCAATTATTTTACCACTGTCAATAATAGGCTCGTAACCCGCTATATATGGCTGCCCAAGGATATCAACTTCGCCGTAAAAGCTTTGCCCTTTGCTAATCGCTTGCATTGCTTTGCCAGTAGGAGCAAGGATTGTACCTGTTGCACGTTGCCCATCCTTCTTAACATTGGTTGAAATGCGGACATATTCATCGTTAGTGCGAGAAAACAACGTTGCTGTTCCCCCCATCACATTGGTGAGGCTATCGACCAATTCGTATTGGTTGGTTTGTTTACTATCACCGAAATATAGATTTGCAGCTGTTTTACCAGAAACGTTATCTGTATCTTTAAGGCTTGGAGAACCTAGCTCAAGACTACGTTCTTTCAACAAGTTCATACTACTTTGAACACGTTGCAACATGATGCTGTCGGTTGTATCGAGCAATCGAGTGATATCTTCAACGGCTTCTTCCTGATGTTGTTGCGCCGTTTGATGAACAGTTGCAATGGTATGAGTGACCTGAAATATCACAAGTACCGCAGCAAATAAACATATCAACAGGGATATGCTAAAAATGAATTTCTTATTAATACTCATAAACTTCCTTTGAAACTACCAAATGAAAAAGTGTTTTACTTTTAGAATTATCATTCAATATTGACGATATTTTGATCAGTTGGCTAGATCTGAAAAGGCTTTTTTGAATCAAAATGTATCAACGTTTAGTTAACCTAAATAAAAACAATGAGTAATAAGAGTCACATTTTTATAGCATTACACCTGTTGGATGAGCTTAATGTAGACGTGCTCGTAGCCGATACTTGCTGCAACAAAAATTAGTAGCGCAGACATCAAAACATTGAAGGTTTTGAAATACATTGGATTCTCAATTCGTTTGCCCATTAACATTCCCACCAATGAGTAACTGCTTGGAGCGCCGAACGCGAGAATCGCTAAGCCAATTGACCAAACAACAATAGAGCTGCCACTGATACCCGCGGCTGGAAACTGAATGGTTGAAATAGGCATTGTTGCCACCAGTGCTTTCGGATTAAGCAGTTGCATGATCAGGCCATTTGTAAAACTTAATATCGACACACTAGCTGTTTTCTCAGAGACAATGGCTTTGTTATCAGAAACATTGACGTTTGCATGCAACACTTTCCAAGCAATATAAACAATGTAACTGCAACCAATCAGGCTGATGTATGGCAGTAGAGAAGGGTTAATAAATTTAAGCCCAAGAAAGCCGAGAAACACAAACAGGATCAACATCGCGCATCCCACACCAGCGAAAAAGCCAATATGTTCACGGGTTTTGCCGTTTAATCCACTGTGTAAACCCAATAGGTTGATCGGGCCAGGGGTGTACATTACACCAATGGCATAAGCGAGAATTTCTAACATTGAAAGCTCCAAATGTATGGAATTAAGAACAGAGTTGTAGCTGGTATTGTTTAGGTGTCATGCCAAACGTTCTTTTGAAATGACGATTGAGATGGCTGTTATCCGCAAAACCAGAGAGTTGCGCGACATGGCTAGAAGGTAAGCCAGTCTCCAAATATTTACGTGCGGCGTTAATGCGACAGTTCAATACATACTGGTGAGGTGTGATACCGAACTGACGATGAAATAGCCGGATAAAGTGATATTTAGACATAGTGGCGGCGTTCGCGACATCATCAATAGATATATCTTGGTCGATATGACCAATGATGAAGTCTTTTGCCCGAGTCAGCAGGCTGTCTTTTCGAGACAAGGGGGTAGAGTATTCTTGGTCTAGTTTGCCTGCTTTAGCCACCAGTGACTGAGCAATATGAAACAGTCCACTTTCAAACTCTATTGTTGAGTGATTCGGTTCGCTGACGAGTTGGTGCATGGACAAGATCTGATGTCTCAGCACAGCATCATCCATTAGCGGACTATCTAGTCTAAGCGTCGTGTCTTTTCCATAACCCAGAGCTTGAAATAGAGGTTTCAATTCATTGGGATGGATATAGAGCATGACGTATTCAAGATTTTCACTGCCTCCAGAATGACCATCGTGAACATCTTCAGGATTGAAGAGTAATACACCACCAGATGGACTTTTATGAAAAGCCTTTTGGCAGAAGAAGTCTTGGCGTCCTTTCAAAGTGACACCAATCGAATACTCTTCATGGGCGTGTTTTGCATAAGAAAAATCGCTCATCGTTGCTTCTAGTGTGGTAACTAGTTGCTGATGACTACTGCTAAAGTGAAAGCGATTTTCTTGATTGGCACTCAAAACTGTTTCCTTATCGTGTGATTCCTATAGTTCTCAGTATAGTTAGTCGCTGAATCGAAAACTTGAACAAAATTGCTCATTGTTAATTTTGGGTGCCAAGAAAAACCGATAGGATTTCGGGGAATCTATGATTCAAATAGGCATCTGTCTTGTTACTGCGGCCATCGCAATACCCAATGCAATTGCGGTTAATGGTCGCTTGGTTGTTAAAGCGAATATTGCGGTCATCGCGAGTGCAAGTTTTGCTCCCATATCACCTTGAATAAACAAAGGTGCAATAATCGCAACCAACACTGAGCCAGACATTGCCGCGATGAACTGTTGTACTTTGTGATTAATCGGCACAAAACTCATGACAAATACACCGCCCCAGCGAGTCACCAATGTGACCAGTGCCATGATAAGAATAATGAAAAGGGTGCCTGAACCTGCGGTATCAATGCTCATGTTTTTCTTCCTTTAGAATAATTCCCAGTAAACCACCGACCAAGGCGCCAGCAAAAACATGACTGTTTTCTGGTAGATATAAATAAGCTAAAACCGACGCCACGGCAGCGCCACCCCAAATTATCATCGTACGCTGGTCTTTTTTACCTTCTAGAACCATGGTGAGCAGAAAGCACGACATCACCATATCAAGACCAAAGGCTTTTGGGTCACTGATAGAATTACCGAAGTAAAGACCGAGCCAAGTACCGACGATCCAAAACACCCACATGGTGAGTCCGCCACCAAGCAATATGCCCAATGCTTTCCCATATTCTCTGCTATTAAATGCCTGTAATGACATTGCCCAGTTTGAATCTGACGCCACCATCATCACGCCGTAACGCTTTAACGGATTGAGATGTTTTAACCAAGGATAAAGCGATGCGCCCATCAATAAGTGTCTGGCGTTAATAGCAAAGACCGTGACAACCAGCGGAAGAATAGGCACTTCAGTACCCCATAAATCCAAACTACCAAACTGAGAGGCACCAGCAAAAACCGCGGCACTCATCAATACAGTGGAAACGTCGTCTAAACCAGTTTGTGAAGCCGCCAATCCGAAAGCGGCACCGAAAATAGCTACGAAAAGTGAGATGGGAAGAAACTTGCGGACACCAGAATAAAAGTGATGCGCAGTAAACTTGATATCGTTTAAATCCGTTTCAGACAAAGGAAGTTCCTTAGCGGTAAAGTGGTGAACATAAAAGTGGCAAACTTAAAAATGGTTAACATATTAAAAAATGGTAAATATAAAAGTAGGCTGCATTAATTCCAATAACGGAACAATAGGGCAGGTGCAAGCCTAGGTTATGTTTTCCTATGTGGCGTTATCGCATGAGTTTTTCAATCCAATAACAGAAATAAAACAAAAAAAGAGCCCTACCGAAGTAGAGCCCTTTGTCGTTAATAGGAGATAAAATGTATGATTTAAGCTTGTTTTCGAATTAGGTAATCAAACGCACCTAGACTCGCTTTTGCACCTTCGCCCATAGCAATAATGATTTGCTTGTAAGGTACGGTAGTTGCGTCACCAGCAGCAAAGACACCTTCCATGCTAGTTTCGCCACGGTTGCCCACTTCGATTTCACCACGAGCAGACAACTTAACTTCAGAATCCTTTAACCATTCAGTGTTTGGTACAAGGCCGATTTGTACAAAGATACCCGACAATTCAATTTCTTTGATTTCGTCTGTATTGCGATCTTTGTATTTCAAACTTGTTACGCGTTTACCGTCACCAACAACTTCAGTCGTTTGTGCCATTGTGATGATTTCAACGTTTGGCAGAGAGTTTGCCTTGTTAATCAACACTTGGTCTGCGCGTAGAGTGTCAGCGAACTCAAGAACAGTAACATGTTCAACGATACCAGCTAGGTCAATTGCCGCTTCGATACCTGAGTTACCGCCACCAATTACCGCTGTTTTCTTGCCTTTGAATAGTGGGCCGTCACAGTGTGGGCAGTAAGCAACGCCTTTGTTACGGTATTCTTGTTCACCAGGAACGTTCATTTCTCTCCAACGTGCACCTGGGCTTAGGATGACACTCTTACTCTTAAGTGTCGCACCGCTTTCAAGGTTTACGTGGATGTAACCATCTTCTGTGTAAGTAGCACCCATTAGCCTGTCAGCTTGTTGCTCAGTGATGATGTCTACACCGTACTCTTTTAGGTGTTCACCTAAATCATGCGCAAGTTTTGGACCTTCAGTATGCTTAACCGAAATAAAGTTTTCGATTGCCATTGTATCCATTACTTGACCGCCCAAACGCTTAGCTACAACACCTGTACGGATGCCTTTACGAGCAGCGTATACCGCAGCTGCACTACCACCAGGGCCACCGCCGATAACAAGAACATCATAAGGTTCTTTTTCGTTTAGGCTTGCTGCTGCTTTTTCAGCTGCGCCATCATCAATCTTGTTCAAGATTTCAGTCAGTGACATACGACCTTGACCAAAGAGTTCGCCATTTACGAATACGCTTGGTACAGCCATGATGTCGCGAGATTTCACTTCATCTTGGAACAGAGCACCGTCGATCATCGTAGTACGAATGTCAGGGTTAATCGCCGACATCATGTTGAACGCTTGCACTACGTCAGGACAGTTTTGGCAAGATAGAGAAATAAAGATTTCTACATCTAGCTTTTTGTTTAATTTAGCAATTTGTTCGATAGTTTCAGCTTCTAGCTTAATTGGGTGACCACCTGAGTGAAGTAGAGCCAATACTAGAGAAGTAAACTCGTGTCCCATTGGAAGACCAGCAAAACGTAGCTGAGTACCTTTCTTAGGGTTTGTCACTGTCATCACTGGACGGCGAGAGCTTGCTGCATCATCGCGAGTCACAGTCACTAAATCGCTTAGCTCTGCAATTTCGTTAGCTAGTGATTGGATATCATTTGCTGCCTTGCTTTCATCTAGGCTGACCACTAACTGAACTTCTTCTTTAAGGTTGCTAAGATATTGTTTTAATTGTTGTTTAATCGCCTGATCTAACATTTTTTGTTATACCTATTCGTATTTCTATTAAAGAGAGCGGTCACTCTGGATAAATTCAATTCTTTTATTTTGCTGAGGGGGAGAGCCAGTCAAGCTCGTAGGTCGTTAGGTACATTGCCTGACCAGCTCTCTAATTCAGCAACCTTCCTATTTGAAGCCGCTAAACGACTTCAAATGGATTAGGTTTTAAGCTTTATGCTTAGATTTTGCCTACTAGGTCTAGAGAAGGAGCTAGAGTTTCTTCGCCTTCTTTCCATTTAGCTGGACATACTTCACCTGGGTGAGAAGCAACGTATTGTGCAGCTTTGATCTTACGTAGTAGGTCTTCTGCGTCACGACCGATGCCTTCAGCTGTGATTTCTACAGCTTGGATAACACCTTGTGGGTCGATAACGAAAGTAGCGCGGTCTGCTAGACCTTGGCCTTCACGCATAACACCGAAGTTGTTAGTGATGTTGCCAGTTTGGTCGCCAACCATGAAGTAGTTGATCTTACCGATTGTTTCTGAGCTATCGTGCCATGCTTTGTGAGTGAAGTGAGTGTCAGTTGATACTGAGTAAACTTCTACGCCACGAGATTGAAGCTCTTCGTAGTGGTCAGCTAGGTCGCCTAGCTCAGTTGGACATACGAATGTGAAGTCAGCTGGGTAAAAGAAGAATACTGCCCATTTGCCTAGTACGTCTTTTTCAGAAATTTCTACAAACTTGCCGTCTTTAAATGCCGTTGCGTTAAATGGTTTGATAGTAGTGTTAATCATGTTTTTTTACCTTCCTAAGAGTTTTTTTGATTAGGCAATCTCTGTCTCTTGCCTTCGAGATGTATATTCACATGAAGTCATGGTTTATAAAAATTGCTTGTTCTTATTGAATCAATCGGCAAAACCTATTGGATGATTTTGCATGCTTCAACTATTTGAACGGGACTCTGCAAATAAAAAGGGACGCTGAGCGTCCCTTTAACGTTTGATGTATCGAGTAATGTTGGGACTGATAACAAGTTACTCGTCATCGACGTGAGAAACAGCCAGCACACCTCGTACTGCACGTTTCCAGCCATTGTAGCGTTGAGCTCGTTTCTGCTCGTCTTGTGCTGGCACGAAGACGCGGTCGATTTCTGCTTTATCCGCCACTTCATCCAACGAATCCCAATATCCAACCGCAAGACCCGCTAAGTAAGCTGCGCCTAATGCGGTAACTTCTGTAACCTTAGGTCGTTGAACATCAGTATTCAGGATGTCTGATTGGAATTGCATTAAGAAATTATTTGCCACAGCTCCGCCGTCAACACGCAGTGTTGCTAGCTTGATACCGGAATCCGCTTGCATTGCATCAATAACATCACGGCTTTGGTATGCAATACTCTCCAACGTTGCACGAATGATATGGTTTATGCCCGTACCTCGGCTCATACCCACAATAGTGCCCCGAGCATAAGCATCCCAATAAGGTGCGCCTAAGCCTGTAAATGCAGGAACCACATAAACTCCGTTAGAAGAGTCAACTTTGGTCGCAAAATATTCAGAATCTTTTGCTTCGGTGATGAGCTTCATTTCATCACGAAGCCACTGAATTGCTGCGCCACCAATAAAGACCGACCCTTCTAGTGCGTAAGAAACTTCACCTTTAGGTCCACACGCTAGCGTTGTTAACAAACCATTTTTCGAAGTAACTTTCTCTTTGCCAGTGTTCATAAGAAGGAAGCAGCCAGTGCCATAAGTGTTTTTAGCTTGACCCGGTTGAACACACATTTGACCGAAGAGCGCCGCTTGTTGGTCGCCCGCAATACCCGAAATAGGAATACGAGTACCGCCCTTACCACCGATATTGGTTTCGCCATACACTTCAGAAGAGGCTTTCACTTCAGGCATCATCGATAGTGGGATATCGAGCTCTTTAAGGATTTTTTCATCCCACTGAAGAGAGTTGATATTAAACAGTAGGGTGCGCGATGCGTTGGTATAGTCAGTGACATGGACACGACCTTGAGTCATCTTCCACACTAACCATGTATCAACAGTACCAAACAGAAGCTTGCCTTGTTGTGCTAGTTCGCGTGCGCCTGCAACATTGTCGAGGATCCATTTTACTTTGGTACCTGAGAAGTATGGGTCTAGCAATAACCCTGTATTTTCACGCACGTAGGTTTCAAAACCTTCAATCGTTTTTAACTGTACACAAATATCGGCAGTACGACGGCACTGCCAAACAATCGCGTTATAAACAGGCTCGCCAGTCTCTTTGTTCCAGACAATGGTGGTTTCACGTTGGTTAGTTATACCAATAGCGGCTACTTGATCAGAGCGGATACCTTTTTTGCCTAATGCTTCAACCAGTACAGAGCTTTGAGTCGCGTAGATTTCAAGTGGGTCATGTTCTACCCAGCCAGACTCAGGATAAATTTGGGTAAACTCACGTTGAGATACACTGACGATGTTTGCGTCATGATCGAGTACCACAGCACGAGAGCTGGTGGTTCCCTGATCCAGAGCGACGACATATTTGTTATTCATAAGTAGCGGTCCTATTCACGTTATCTATCCGCCTACCTGACAGCGCCTAACAAAAAGAAGGCAATTGACTCAAGTGCTTGGATATTGGATTTATTTTATGGGCTTTAGTGCTATCAAAGACATCACATTTGTCACAAATCCGGCGATGGTGTTTTTGGAAACACAATTACCCTTATTTATTTCATGGGCTAATGGTAGATGATGATGGAAGCCGGAAAATAGTTTTCGCTCTCGAAATGAGCAAACGAGCAAAAAAGTAATCTATCTCGAATTCAAACTGTTAAATAGTGCACGTTTTTTCTCAGTTTTAGTGTTTTCAACAGTCGTATGATGACTTTTTAGTGCTTAATGTGACTAAAAAACGCTAAGAAAAGTGACATATTCAGCACTCTACTCAAACAGTCATTCAACAAACGCGCGCCACTGAGTAGACTAAACCCATAAAGACATGGGGACATCAGGACATATTTTGAAAGCCAATAAACGTCATCAAGAAATTATTGAGTTGGTTAAGACTCAAGGCTATGTCAGCACGGAAGACCTAGTTGAGCGATTTAATGTCAGCCCTCAGACGATACGGCGTGATCTCAACGAGCTAGCCGAGTTGGACAAAATCAAGCGTAACCACGGTGGCGCAACCATAGTCACCAGCTCTGAAAATTCGTCTTATCAAATGCGACAAGTGTCAAATCAGGAAGAAAAACAACGTATTGCACTAAAGTTGGTTGAGCATATTCCTGACGGTGCAACCTTGTTTATCGATATTGGTACGACACCTGAAGCGGTGGCGAGAGCCTTACTGAAAAACCACCAGAATTTAAGAATAGTGACGAACAACATTAATGTTGCTTCGCTATTGATGACCAAGCCTGATTTCAAAGTGATACTCGCAGGCGGTGAAGTTCGCAGCAGAGATGGCGGTGTAACTGGTGAGGCAACAATGGACTTCATCTCTCAGTTTCGCTTGGACTTTGGTATTCTAGGCATCAGTGGTATCGACTTCGACGGTTCGCTATTAGACTTTGACTATCATGAAGTTAGAGTGAAGAAAGCAATTATTGAGAACAGCCGTAGTGTTTATTTAGGTGTTGACCATTCAAAATTTGGTCGTAATGCAATGGTCAAACTTGGTGGTATTGAAGAGGTCGACCTAATTATTACCGACCAAAGACCACCAGAATCGATCTGCAAGTTAATCAAAGAGCATGATATTCAATTAGATATTGTTTAACTGATTTTCCTCAACCTTAATTCACCAGTTAAAGCCAGCGTTCATCGCTGGCTTTTTTGTGTTTCATATAAATGTCATCAGTTTCTTATAAATATATTTGCTCGTTAATGTGAAATTATTGTTCTTTTTATGCTCGAACGAGCATTTATGATCAAGATCTCGAACATCTGTTATTTTTTAAGCCACACTAAAACTCACATTTGGGGCGAGTGGATTAGAGATGAAATCAATTGTGCGATTTGAAACCGATGTCGTCATTATCGGCGGAGGTGCGACAGGTACAGGGATTATGCGTGATTGTGCTCTTAGGGGCATTAACTGCATTTTGCTCGAAAAGGATGATTTGGCTTCTGGAACAACGGGACGTAATCACGGCTTATTACATTCAGGTGCTCGTTATGCTGTCACCGATCAACATTCAGCCAAAGAGTGTATCCAAGAAAATCGCATATTAAAGAAGATAGCTCGCCATTGTATTGAAGATACAGGCGGTCTGTTCATCACCCTGCCAGAAGATGATTTGGATTTTCAAAAAATCTTTATCGAACAATGCCAAGCCGCTGATATTGATGTTGAAACCTTGTCGCCAAAAGATGCTTTACGCCTAGAACCAAACACTAATCCCGCGCTTATTGGTGCAGTCAAAGTACCAGATGGTACGCTTGACCCTTTCCGCTTGTGTTCATCCAACGTACTGGATGCAAAAGAGCATGGCGCTCGACTTTTCAATCATTCGCGCGTGGTATCTCTTATTCGTCAAGGCGATACAGTCTTGGGCGTGAAATGCATTAACACACAAACCAATCAGCCGTTTGAGGTCATCGCTCAGCAAGTGATTAATGCTGCGGGTATTTGGGGACAGGGTATCTGTGAATACGCAGAGCTGGATATCAAGATGTTCCCCGCCAAAGGTTCGTTATTGATTCTCGACTACCGCATTAATAATTTAGTGATAAACCGCTGTCGTAAACCTTCCGATGCCGACATCCTAGTGCCGGGAGACACCATTTCCTTGATTGGCACAACCTCAGAACACATTGATTACGACATGATTGATGACTTGCACGTAACGGCGGCTGAAGTGGATTTGTTGCTTGAAGAAGGTATCAAACTTGCGCCTGTGATGAAAAATACACGTGTGCTAAGAGCTTACGCAGGTGTTAGACCTTTGGTATCGCTCAGCGGTGACAGTTCTGGTCGGAATATCAGCCGCGGAATTGTGTTGCTGGATCACCAAGAACGAGATGGTCTTAAAGGATTTACCACGATTACAGGCGGTAAGCTAATGACATATCGCCTAATGGCTGAGCAAGCAACGGATCTCGTCGCGAGTAAACTGGGTAATACCACGCCTTGTTCAACCCACACCAAGCCGTTACCTGGCTCGGTTGAATCACCTAAAGTACTCAGAAAAACCGCCAGTATTGCCAAGCCTGTTTATGAGTCCGCAATTTATCGCCATGGAGAACGAGCGGAAGCCTTCCTTTCCGAGAAACCGCAAAGCCAAGCCATCGTGTGTGAGTGTGAGATGGTGACTGCAGGGGAAATTGAGTACGCGATTAAAAAATTGGATGTAAGAAACCTTGTCGATTTACGCCGTCGTACTCGCTTAGGTATGGGACCTTGTCAGGGAGAGCTTTGTGCTTATCGTGCTGCCAGCTTGTTTCAAGAATATGGAGACATTGGCGGGCATGAGTCAGCACTGTTGCTCAAAGAGTTTTTGGAAGAGCGCTGGAAGGGAATCAAACCGATTTTCTGGGGAGATGCATTAAGAGAAGCAGAATTCAGTTACTGGATTTATGAAGGCTTATTTGGTTGTAGCGACATTGAATCAGCTCGTATCGATAAACCTACCATTGCGACACCAACTCAGGAGCAAGAGCAGCCATGATGAATTACGATGTGATAGTGATTGGTAGCGGTATCGCAGGTTACTCGGCTGCCATTAAGTGCTTAGAGCATGGGTTGAAAACGGCGGTTGTAAGCAGTGGACAGAGCGCTTTGCATTTTTCTTCAGGCTCCATCGACTTGCTTTCTCATTCGCCTTTAAACCACCAGTTGATTGATAACCCTTGGAAGGAAATTGAGGCTTTAGTCAAAGCGCTTCCAGAACACCCTTATGCAAAAGTAGGAAGCAAGAATATTCGTGCAGCGATGCACTGGTATCAACAGATGTTGGCATCGAACGGATTGCCAATGAATACGCTTGTTTCTGAGAATAATCACTTTCGAATCACTACGTTGGGCACATTGAAATCGACTTGGCTTTCACAACCCTATGTCGAAAAAATAGAACAGGATTTTTCAAATCTTGCTGAAATTAAACGTATTGTAATGATAGCCGTGGACGGATTCAGAGATTTTCAACCTCATATTGCTCTTGGTAATTTGCAGCTAAATCCAGCGTTTAAAGATATCCCAATCAAAACGGCAAAAGTCAGTTTAACGGCTTTTGGGCAGCTCAATCGCAATCCTTACGATTTAAGATCAATCGACATATCCAGACTGTTGCGTGAAGAAAACCAGTTTAACGAATTTGCCAATCAGTTGTTAAAAGTCGTCTCGCCAGAAGATCTCGTGGTGTTACCGTCGATCATGGGAAATGGCGATGGTTTAGAGTTGATGCATAAACTCAGCCGTTACACCGGACTAAAACTGCATGAAGTACCAACCATGCCCCCATCGTTGCTGGGTATTCGTATCGAAGATGTGATGATGCGAACATTCATCAACAAGGGGGGAGTGCTGCACAAAGGCGATGAAGTTCTAGGAGGGCAGTTTGAGGATCTTGGCGATAGTCTGAATTTAACCTCAATTCAGACCAAGAAAATGGGTGACATGGATCTGATAGCGAAACATTACATTCTCGCGTCAGGGAGCTTTTTCAGTAAGGGTTTGATCGCCAATCAAAATGCGATTAAAGAGCCTATTTTTGATTTAGACACCGAAGTTTCTGGTGCGAGAAACGAGTGGCATCAGCATGATTTCTTTAGCGGCAAACCCCATCCGTTCTTATCTTTTGGGGTGGTCACTGATAAACGTTTTACGCCATCAATCAGCGGTAATAAGGTCAACAACCTCCATTGCATTGGTGCGATTTTAAGTGGATATAACCCGATATCTCACGGCTGTGGCGGCGGTGTAGCGATAAGCACCGCTTACTGGGTTGTAGAGCAAATAGTCTCGAGTTTACGAAGTGAGTTATTGATGAAGGAGGTCAGTGCATGACAGTTGCAAGCAGAGATACCACCTTCGACCAGTGCATCAAATGCACCGTATGTACCGTGTATTGTCCGGTAGCGAAGGCAAATCCAGATTTTCCCGGACCAAAGCAGTGCGGACCAGACGGTGAAAGGCTGCGTATAAAAAGCCCAGAATTTTATGATGATATGTTAAAGCATTGCACTAACTGCAAGCGTTGTGAAACGGCGTGTCCTTCAGGGGTTCGTATTGGCGATATTATTGCTGTAGCGAGAGGGAAATTTGGTAAACGCCCGATGAACCCTAAGTTGGTGCGTGACTTTGTGCTAAGTCATACCGATTTGTTTGGCTCACTTGCTACCCCATTTGCACCAATAGTCAATGCGGCGACACAGCTGCCGTTGGTTAAGAAAATCATGCACAAGACTATTGGTGTGCATGAGCACAAATCGCTTCCTAAATACTCTCATGGCACTTTCAGAAGTTGGTTCAAAAGCAATGTGATCGAACAGTCGAATTATCCACGTGCGGTCAGCTATTACCATGGCTGCTATGTGAACTATAACCACCCACAATTGGGTAAAGATTTTATTCGGGTGATGAACGCCATGAATATTGGCGTACGTCTGCTCGAAAAAGAAAAGTGCTGTGGTGTGGCTATGATCGCCAACGGTTTTCACGATAAAGCGAAAAAGAATGCTGAGTTCAATATCGAACACGTGGGTAAAGCGATCGACAACAACAGCGTAGCGGTACTGTCCACGTCATCGACCTGCTCATTCACTTTACAAGAAGAATATCCCCATGTGCTTGGTGTAGAGAATGAACATGTGGCGAGTAAGATTCTCTATGTCAGTCGTTTTCTATTGAAAGAGTTCATGAGCGGAAACCTTCCGAAAATGAAGCCACTGAATAAGAAAATCGTCTACCACACGCCTTGTCACCTCGAAAGAAGTGGTGGTGCTGTGTTTACCATTGAAGTGTTGAAAATGATCCCAGGACTAGAAGTGATTGTGCTCGATAGCGAATGCTGTGGTCTTGCCGGCACTTATGGCTTTAAAGAGGAAAACTATGAAGTTTCCATGAAAATAGGAGACGACTTGTTTACCAAGATTAGACGTTCAAATGCCGACTATGCGATTACCGATTGCGAAACTTGTAAATGGCAAATTGAGGAAAACACCCAGTTAGAGTGTATTCACCCTGTGAGTTTGATTGCGGAAGCCTTGGCTTAGCTGCATTTCGTTCATGTCTCATCACAACAAAAATAGCCGTGAAAAAGAGGAAATAGATACAGAGGTTTTTGCTGTTAATAGAAAATAAAATGCTCTGAAAAGTATTAAAAAAGTTGTATAAACAGTTTGCATTAATTGTGAAATAAATCACAATATACGCACATTTATTTATCCTCTTTTACACGGTTATATGACACAAACCATGTCCGCAACGAACGACAATTCTCGTCGTTCACAATACTTACGCGTATTTGCTTTAGGTTTCAGCGGCTTTATATTCAATACCACTGAATTCGTACCTGTCGGGCTGCTTTCTGATATCGCGAATGATTTCTCGATATCGACGGCTTCCGTTGGTTGGATGCTGACTATCTATGCTTGGATAGTCGCATCGATGTCATTGCCAATGATGATGATCACCAGCCGAATTGAGCGCAAGAAATTGCTGCTTGGTTTGTTTGCACTGTTTATTGTCAGCCATTGTTTCTCTGTATTTGCTTGGAGCTTCGAAGTTCTTGTCGCCAGTAGGATTGGCATTGCCTTTGCGCATGCGGTGTTTTGGTCGATTACTGCCTCAATTGCAATACGTGTAGCTCCTCCGGGTAAAAAGACTTTTGCATTAAGCATTCTAGCAACGGGTACGTCACTTGCGATGGTATTGGGTGTTCCGCTAGGACGAATTATTGGTCAGTGGTTGGGATGGCGCGTAACTTTTGGCGTTATCGCTATTACCGCGTTAATGATCATGTTTAGCCTCTACCGCCTATTGCCAGTGATGCCAAGCTTGTTTACGGGTTCAATGAAGAAACTGCCAGAGCTATTGAAGAATCCTGCACTGATGGGCTTGTATCTGTTCATCTTTATGATCTTCACCGCTCATTACACTGCATACAGCTACATTGAGCCTTTCTTGAAAGTGATTGGCTCATTGTCTGAAAACTTCACAACCTTCTTACTGCTACTGTTTGGCGCTGCGGGTATTTTGGGCAGTGTCATTTTTGGTAACTTAGGTGACCGTCCAAATACGCCAATCTTAGTTGGATGTACGGCAACCGTAATGGTTTGTACCGCGTTAATCTACTTTGCAGTACCTCATCTATGGTCAATCAGTATTTTGCTGGTTGTCTGGAGTGCAGCGTTGATGATTGTGAGCCTCGTGATGCAGGTTAAAGTGCTTAACATCGATTCCAATGCATCGGATATGATCATGTCGATGTTCTCCGGCATCATTAACTTGGGTATCGGCGCAGGCGCGTTGATTGGTGGTAAAGTCATCCTGTTTATGTCGCTTGAAGGCATTGGCTACGTGAGTGCATTGTTTGCACTGCTATCACTACTCTGGATTATGTTTATGATGAAGCGCTACAGTGCGATTCGTTAATACGTTAACGGTATCTTGTTCATCGTTCGCATTAATGACAAAAGGCAGCCTCGGCTGCCTTTTAACTAGTTCGATTGTGTCTATTTCGATTATGTATAGCTAGAACTGCTTCAAATATCTTCTGAACGGTTACGAATATCTTGTGTTGACTCGCGTGCAACCAGTTCTCCGTGATAAGACTGATGACTTGGAAGATGTCCTTGCTTATTTGCCTGAGCCAAGGCGAGTGCGGTGGCATCTTGCGTTAAGCGAACGATAGGAAGCGACACTGTAGAAAGGCTTGGAATAGCGTAAGCCGCGGCGGGTTCGTTATCGATACCGATAACCGACACATCCTGAGGTACTCTCAAACCGTGATCGTGTAACGCACGAATAGCGCCAATCGCCATGTCATCGTTACAGGCAAAAACAGCAGTGAATTTGTCGCCAGTTTGCAGCAGGATTTGCGCGCCTTTATAACCTCCTTCTAAGGTGTTGTCACCTTCTACAATCCAGTTTTTGTTCTCAGAAACTTGTGCCAGTTTGAGCTGATGTTGGTACGCTTTTAAACGTAATCGTCCTGTTTCACTATTAAGTGGTGATGTAATACAGGCGATATTTTTATGACCTAATTGGATCAGATGATCCATCGCCAATGTAGCTAACTGAGTTTGTTCTAAGCCGAAGCTTGATAAGGATTCAGCATTCAACTGGCGATTTAGAATGACCAGTGGCTGGGCTATTTTTTGCTGCAGCTCGACCAATTCTGACTCGGATAGATGACGGCTATAAAGCAAAATGGCATCACAGCGTTGGTTGGCGATGGTTTCAACCGATTCACGTTCACCTTCCGCGCTATTTTTGCTGCGAATAACCAGTAACTTTTTACCTGCCTGTAAGGCTGCTTGACCTGCGTGGTGAAGCACACTACCAAAATAGTTACTTTGAAATTCAGGAAGTACTAAACCGATGGAATTGGATGTATTAGTGGCTAAAGCTTGTGCGAGCGTATTGGGTTGATATCCAAGCTCTTTCATTACCGACAGTACCGCATTTCGGGTAACTTCTTTTACCTGAGGACTGTTATTGAGTACTCGTGAGACCGTAGCTTTCGAAACGCCAGCGGCTTTACACACATCATTTATGGTTGCCATACAATTCCTTATCTATCCAACGACAGGGTAGCTGTGTCAGAGGTAGACAAGTCTAGCTAAAAATATAATCTTCTTAAATAGTTGTATGGCAATGAATAGTCACAGAACTCAAACACGAATGAGTTCATCCTTGACGTTACACCGAGCCTTTCATGGCTCGGAGGGGCTGCCTATCGGTGGGGGGCTTATCAGTGACTATTCTTAGATAGCTAACCGTAATTACGAGGATTAGATAACTACGCCGTTGGTTTCAATAACCGTCTTGTACCAATGGAAGCTCTTCTTCTTCGAACGTGCCATTGTGCCGCTGCCATCATCGTGTTTATCGACGTAGATAAAGCCGTAACGTTTACGGTATTCACCGGTGGTGAAAGATACACAGTCAATACAACCCCATGGTGTATAACCCATGACATCAACACCGTCATAGCTGATCGCTTGTTTCACTGCTTTTATGTGTGAACCAAGGTAGTCAATGCGATAGTCATCGTTGATTGAACCGTCTTGTTCAACTTTATCTAATGCTCCAAGGCCATTCTCTACAATGAAGATTGGCTTTTGGTAACGCTCGTAAAGTTCAGAAAGCGCATAGCGAAGACCGTCTGGGTCAATTTGCCATTCCCAGTCAGACGCTGGTAAATATGGATTTAGGCGGCTACCTTCGAAAAGTGAAGGCGTGTTGGTCGCTTCATCGATTTTTACTGAAACGATGTTGGTCATGTAGTAGCTGATCGCTAAGTAATCTGCACAACCTTCTCGCAGAATAACATCGTCACCTGGCTGCATGTCGACGGTAATCCCTTTACGTTCCCACTCTTTGAGTAGGTAACTTGGGTAGTAACCACGAACTTGCACGTCACTGAATTGGTACTTCTCGCGCATCATTTCCTGTGCAAGCAGCATATCTTCAGGTCGGCATGAAGCGGGGTAGAGAGGCATCATATGGATCATGCTGCCAATTTTAAAATCTGGGTTGATAGCATGACCTTGCTTAACGACGAGTGCGCTTGCAAGGAACTGGTGGTGAAGCACTTGATACAGCATTTGTTCAGGATTTTCGTAGTCGCTGTAAATCATCCCAGAGTTACAGTAACCCCAGATTGGAAGTTTCCAGTTACGTTGGTTGTTAATTTCGTTGAACGTGATCCAGTATTTCACTTTGTTTTTGTAGCGTTCCATCACGGTTAAGCTGAACTTCACAAAGAAATCCATTACCTGACGGTTCTTCCAACTGCCGTACTCTTTCACTAAATGGTTTGGCATTTCGAAGTGAGAAAGGGTAATGACAGGTTCAATGCCATATTTCAACAGTTCATCAAAAAGATCATCGTAATACTGAAGACCTGCTTCGTTTGGTGTCTCTTCATCACCATTTGGGAAAATACGTGTCCAAGCGATGGAAGTACGGAAACATTTAAAGCCCATTTCTGCAAACAGAGCCACGTCACCTTTGAAGTGACCGTAGAAATCAACCGCTTCGTGGTTTGGGTAAAATTTATCGGCTTCAACAGTTTCTGTGATGACGCGAGGCACACCATGAGCACCTTTCGTAAGTACATCGACGACGCTAGGACCTTTTCCATCTTTGTTCCAACCACCTTCAACTTGGTGCGCTGCGACCGCTCCGCCCCAGAGAAAATCTTTTGGAAAACCTTGTTGTGACATAGTGATACCTTCTCAAATAAAGTAAGTGAGCCTAATAAGAATAGGTGAGTTAGCTGCATTCTAATCCAGAAAAAAACAAAATGAAACCGGTTACAAAATGATTTTTTACTAATTTACCATTATGAATCTGATTCAGATGGTGATGAAAGACAGACAAAATGTTCGAATTAAAAGAAAAAAGCCACGAGTGAAATGCTCATGGCGAAAAGGGAAGGAACGAAAAACTATAAGAACGTTATGGTAGGTCAAACACTAGCGCTATGGCACGTGTATCGCTGTTGTTGTAGAAGCTCAAATACTCTTGAGAAACGATCTTTGCGCCATCTCCCGGAGTCAGTTGTGTATCGTTAACAAACAGTTCGCTGGTGATTTGGTGAACATACACGCGGCGACCTTCAGTGACTTGATAGCTCAGCTCGGTATGAGGCTCCAAAATGAGTTGGTGCAACATCGCATCCTGTTTGATTTGCAATGTACCGTTTTCACCCGTTGGCGTTGCAATCGTCGTTAGACCTGCCTCTTGACCAAAATCTTTTTGCTGATATCCCGGTTTACCGCCATAGCTATTTGGTTGAATCCAGATTTGCAAAAACTTCAACGTTTCCGTGCTAGACGCATTGAATTCACTGTGAGCAATTCCACGACCAGCGGACATCAATTGAAATTCTCCCGCTGGAAGCGTTTCAACATTTCCTTCGCTGTCTTTGTGCGCGATGGTGCCTTGAAGAACGTAACTGATGATCTCCATGTCACGATGGCTGTGTGTTTCAAAGCCAGCACTAGGAGCAACAGTGTCATCGTTAATCACTCTAAGCTCTGAAAATCCCATGTGCTTAGGATCAAAGTAGCTACCAAAAGAAAATGTGTGTTTGCTGTCTAACCAGCCAAAGTTCGCTCGGCCGCGTTGAGATGCTTTTCTAATTTCAATCATAGTGTTCTCCTCACTTGGCTTGTTGGCTAACTAACGACAGGGTCATTAATAGCAATGCCAATCTATGGAAGAGATGTTAGAGCTTTAGACGCTGCGATCACAGCCGCTGAATTTGTTGCCCTTATTCGAAAAATTAGAATGAGGGCAAGATCGCTGTATGTAGAAAAGATTGTGAGAGGGGATGCAAGTGGTCTATTCGTTTCCGTAAAGCTTCATAAATGCATTCACAGCCTGCTCGACAGTGGTTTTGATCTGCTGCTGGCTTGGTTTATCGATGGCGGCAAACGCATATTGTTCAACATATTCTGACGACAACAAAGCTTTGAATTGCATAGCAGCGATCCATGGATTGCACTGGCTTAATTCACCTTTTAGCGACTGCTTTTCGATGTACTCACTTAAGTGTTTCCAGCCTTTCTTAGGGCCATTGTTGTAGAAATGGCGACCTATATCAGACCGGTCTGCTTCAGCGACTGCCATGCGATAAATGGAGATAGCATCGGGGGTTAAAATTGAGTCTAGGAAATTGTAACCAAATTCTAAAAGAGACGTTCGAACATCACGATTTACGTCCAAAGAGAGAAAAGAATTAGAGATTTGCTCTGTTGCAGATGACTGCATCACCTCGGCGAATATTTCTTCTTTAGAGCTGAAATAGTTATAAAGAGTCGCCTTAGAACCCCCCACTTGCTTTGCCAGTTGAGACATGGAAGTTCCACTAACTCCCTGTTGTGAAAAGCATTCTTTTGCAATATCTATAATCGCTTGTCGTTTTTCGTCGCTTTTAACTCGCATGAATATTTTGTAGTCCTTGAGGAAATTGTGGGTAAGTTTCGCTTGACGAAATCTTTCTGTCAAGAGTATAACTGTACTGTACGGTTTAGTTATAAGGTTGTCTAATGTGAAAAGATCTATCCAAAGGAACGAACTTGGGTTCTCTAACTTACGGTTCTCTAACTTACGGTTCTCTAACTTACGGTTCTCTAACTTACGGTTCTCTAACTTACGGTTTTCTAACTCAAAGTTTTCAAAAAACGGAAACAAAAATGTTCCTTACTTCGCTCTAACTCTGATCAGCGCAGCGCTTTTGGCGGGCTGCTCTGTTTCGAAAAATGAAAACTTGCCTGAAATTTCGCAAGCCAATGACTACGCGTTTAAGCAAAGTCTGTCTGCCGCAGAAACCATGGCGTGGCCAACTCAGGACTGGTGGTATCGCTACCAAGATCCTCAGTTAAACCAACTTATCAATGACGCTTTTACTGGCGCGCCAAGTTTGAAAATGGCTGAAGCCAGACTGAAAAACGCTCAAGGTATCGCAGAGCAAGCAGGCGCGAGCCGCTCGGTTAATGTGGGATTAGCCGCTAGTGCTTCTGAAACCAAAGTGAGTTACCAATATCAGGCAGCAACGCCGCCTCGTGGTTGGAATGACTATGGAACGTTGACACTCAACTTCCAATACGATTTTGATTTTTGGGGTAAGAATCGTGCATCGGTTGCTGCGGCAACTTCCGAACTCGCAGCGGCTGAAGCAGAAGCTGTGTCGGCTCGCTTGATGCTGGCAACTGCGGTATCAAACGCTTATGCAGAACTGTCTCGTTTGTATGCGAATAAGCATACGGTAGAAACCGCGTTGGATATTCGCCATAAAACGGTAGAGCTGTTGACTAAGCGATATGAAAACGGCTTAGAAACACTGGGCTCTGTGAATCAAGCAAAAGCGATTGCAGCCAATGTTGAAGCTGAAATGCTGGGCATTAATGAGTCGATTGCACTGCAGAAAAATGCGCTTGCAGCCCTAGTAGGCCAAGGGCCAGATAGAGCATTAACAATTTCAGAACCTAACATTCAATTGGATACGCGCTACGGTTTGCCGCAAGACGCGGGTGTTGGTTTGCTTGGTCACCGCGCAGATATTACTGCCGCTCGCTGGCGCGCAGAGGCAGCTGCAGAACGTGTGGGCATTGCAGAAGCGATGTACTACCCAGACTTGAGCATTTCTGCGTTCATCGGATATCAGGCTTTTGGTCTTAATGACTTATTTGAGAGCGGCAATGATGCGGGCAGCATTGGTCCAGCCCTGTATTTGCCGTTGTTTACGGGTGGTCGTCTTGATGGGCAACTGACATCAGCAGAAGCGCGTTATGAGGAAGCAGTAAGTGGCTATAACGCGACACTGACTCAGGCTCTTCATGAAGTGGCGGACGTTGTGACTAGCACTCAAGCACTTGATGCTCGTATTGCGAAAACGCAAGAAGCGGTGGATGCGGCAGAACAAGCATTGAAGATTGCTTCTAACCGCTATCAGGGTGGTTTGGCAACTTACCTAGATGTGCTTGTTGCTGAAGAGTCGCTACTCAATAACCAACGAGCGTTGGTTAACTTACAGTCACGCGCATTCAGTCTTGATCTTGCTCTTATTCACGCTTTAGGCGGTGGTTTCCAGACCACAGAGTCTTAATTTTTAAAAGGTTTCTATTCATGAGTTCAAATCCATCACAAAACGACGCTGCAGAATTCGATGCGTCTGGTGCAAACAAGTCACGTAAAAAAGGTTTCTTAGCGTTAGCCGCGGCGATTATTGTTGCGGGTGGCAGCTACGGTTCTTACTGGTATTTAGTAGGTTCGCGTTACATTTCTACCGATAACGCGTACACCGCAGCTGAAATTGCAGAAGTCACGCCAGCGGTTGGCGGTATCATCGCGAGTGTTAATGTGGTTGATACACAGTACGTCAACAAAGGTGATGTACTTGTGCAGATCGAAGATACTGATGCGCAAATTGCTGTAGACCAAGCACAAGCAAATTTGGCACTGGCTGAGCGTCGTGTACGTAGCTACTTAGCAAATGATGAAGGTCTTACTGCTCAAGTTGAAGCACAGAAATCAAACGAAACTCGTGCGAAAGCTCAGCTGAATGCAGCGAAAGCCGATTTTGATCGTGCGAAAATCGATTTAGCTCGCCGCGAAGACTTAGTGCGTTCTGGTTCAGTATCAGGTGAAGAACTGACAAACGCAAAAACAGCATTCGAGCAGTCGCAAGCAAACCTAAATGCAGCAAAAGCAGCATTGGCTCAGGCACAAGCAAACCGTCTATCAACTATCGGTGCGCAAAAAGCGAATGCCGCGATGACAGACAACACAACCGTTGAAAATAACCCTGAAGTATTGGCAGCGAAAGCACGTCTACAACAGGCAAAAATTAACCTAGAACGTACCATTATTCGCGCACCGATCTCAGGTGTGGTCGCGAAACGTCAGGTACAGGTTGGTCGCCAAGTTCAAATGGGTACACCGCTAATGACGGTTGTGCCAGTTCAAAACATCTATGTAGATGCAAACTTCAAAGAAGTTGAATTACGTGATGTGAAGATCGGTTTACCAGTGTCAATTACTGCTGACCTTTACGGTGATGAAGTCATTTATCACGGTGTGGTTGCGGGTGTTTCCGGTGGTACGGGTTCTGCGTTCTCTATGATCCCTGCACAAAATGCAACGGGTAACTGGATTAAAGTGGTTCAACGTCTTCCTGTTCGTATCGAACTTGATCCAGAAGATTTGCAAGCTCATCCGCTGCAAGTGGGTCTTTCTATGCAAGTAGAAATTGATACCAAAGCGGACGTGAACAAGCAAACCATCGCTCAATACCGTGCATCTAAGCAATCTGAACAAGGTTAAGGTGGATCATGAGTCATTCATCAGACAATGACATCAAACCTTTGACTGGTGGAGCGTTATTCATTGGCGCTCTGTGTCTGGCAATGGCGAACTTTCTCGCCATTCTAGATACCACCATTGCTAACGTTTCGGTTTCAAGTATTGCAGGCAGTTTGGGTACATCAACCAGCCAAGGTACCTATGTGATCACCTCTTATGCGGTGGCAGAGGCGATTTCGGTACCACTGACCGGATGGTTATCCAGACGCTTTGGTTCAATTCGTGTATTCGTTACCTGTTTCGTGCTGTTTGGTGTCTTCTCAATATTATGTGGACTGGCGACAAGCATGACGATGCTTGTGGCTTTCCGCGTATTCTTAGGTTTAGCGGGTGGCCCATTGATGCCTTTATCGCAAACGCTGATGATTCGAATCTTCCCGAAAGATAAGAGTCATGCTGCGATCGGTATCTGGAGTATGACAACGTTAGTTGCGCCAATCATGGGACCGATTTTAGGCGGTGTACTGTGTGACCAATTCAGTTGGCCGTACATTTTCTTCGTCAAAACACCTTTTGCTATTGTTGCCGCGATACTGTGTTGGAAACTGCTTCAACAGTTTGAAACCAAAACCGTACGTTCGAAAATCGATAAAGTGGGTTTGGCACTATTGGTTATTTGGGTCGCAGCACTGCAAATCATGCTAGATGAAGGTAAAGACCACGATTGGTTTGAATCAAGCCGAATTGTTGTCTTGGCTGTCATTGCTGTAATTGGGTTTGTTGCCTTCTTGATTTGGGAACTGACAGAAAGAGACCCAGTTGTTGACTTGAAAGTGTTCCGCCATCGTGGGTACACCATGAGTATGATGACCTTATCGTTGGCGTTTGGTGCGTTCTTTAGTATCTCGGTTATCACGCCGTTGTGGTTGCAAATCTATATGGGTTACACCGCAACGATCTCGGGTTATGCGACTGCAACAATGGGGATTTTAGCTGTATTCCTTGCGCCAATTATTGCCAATCTGTCATCTAAGTTTGACCCGAGGCCATTCGTGTTTGTCGGGGTAATGTGGTTAGGTCTTTGGACCTTCCTGCGTAGCTTTGGCAGTTTGGATATGACCTTTGAACAAGTGAGTTATCCGCTGTTCTTGCAAGGTATTGGTATGCCATTGTTCTTCGTACCGCTAACGGCGATTGCACTAGGTTGTGTGAAGCCTAGCGAGATGGAGTCAGCTGCGGGTTTGATGAACTTCATTCGGACTTTGTCAGGTGCGTTTGCGACATCAATGATCAATACCTCTTGGGAGCATCAGACTCGGTATGTCCATGCGGAGCTAGCAGGTTTAACCGACAGAGCAGGTGTTGCGACACATGCGATGCAAAGCTCAGGTATGGAAATAGGGCAGATACGTTCTTCTATGGACTGGCTACTGCAAAAACAAAGCGTCATGGTGGCAACCAATCAGTTGTTCATGGTTATCGCTGTTATCTTTGCTGTCGCAGCATGCATCATCTGGTTTGCACCTAAACCTCAACATGCCGTTGACCCAGGTGCAGCACATTAATTTTTAAAGATTTTACCTTTAATCCACGGGGCTAAAGCGAAGAGAAGGAACTCTTTTTTGCTGATGCCCCTTTTTTGTTGCCCGTTAGTGATAATAGTTCTTATTTGTATCGATTGTGTGCGACAATACGCCATCTTTTTATACTGTTAGTTTTGAGTCATGAACCGTTCCAGCGCGTCTTTTCAGCGAGTCTGCAAACTACTTAACTATATTCACTCCAATATGGAACAGGCATTCAGTCTGGATGAGTTAGCACAACAAAGTTGTTGGTCTCGTTGGCAGTTGCAACGTGTATTTCAAAGCGAAACAGGCATCTCTGTTGCTCACTATGTGAGAGACATAAAGCTCAGTGCCGCAGCCGAATCTCTTCTTGCTGGCTCGGAAAGAATCATCGATATTGGGATAGGTTTGGGCTTTAGTTCAGAAATGAGTTTTAGCCGTGCCTTTAAACAGCATTTTGGTGTCAGCCCGAGAGTGTATCGCAAGCAGGGTAAGCGATATGGATTGAGAACACCCTTGCTAACCTCCTTTTCATCGCTCGAAGCGCATCAACCAGAACATCATCTTTCGCCACAGTTGATTGAAGTCAGAGTGGAAACTTATAGTGATTTTCACTGTTATGGTGTGATTGGCAATATTCGTGGCATTTTGTCTTCACAACCAAACTTTTCTCAGCAAGTTCCTGAGCTTTGGCAACGTTTGTATCACATTGTCCCAGATGTTAAGCAGTACCCATTAACGGGAGTGATTGATGTCACTTGTGCCAGTTCTAATGGCAACAATCTTCGCTACTTGGCAGGTGTAACGGAAAGCATCCCAATATCGGCTGTCGATATTGAACAGCTAACAATACCTGCGCAGACTTATGCGGTAATCAAACATAGGGGGCCTGTCTCGGCACTCGCACAAACTTTGGAATGGTTCATTTTTCATTGGCTACCTCAGTCAGACTATCGAGGCGTAGACGGCTTTGAATTAGAACGTTATCCACAAGGCTATGATTGTGAGAAACAAGACGCCGAAATGGAATACTGGTTGCCAATTTTACCCGTTTAAGCCTTTAACCTTTTTCTCTGAGATGCAAGATGCTCCAAATTGTTAACTTTTTCTCTGTATTGATGAGTAAGATGCAAATGATATTTATTCTTATAAAGAAAGCAGGGTATTTGAAACATTATGGATAGAAAAAAACAAATGCATTTTTCGCCGATTGCGTTGGGATTACTAGCGGCTTTTTGTGCTCCGCTAGCGTTCGCTCAAGAAAAGAGTTCTGATTCTGTCGAAACGGTAACCATCCTAGGAAAAACCTACCGAAACACCGCAACCAAAACGGCGTTGGAGCCAGAAGAAACGCCGCAAGCTATTTCAGTGATTGAACAAGAAGAACTTGAGCAACGCGGTGTAACATCACTTGGCCAGGCATTGCGATATGCGTCAGGGGTTGTGACTGAAACCAAAGGTGGTGCGGTCACTATGTACGATAACTTCTACATTCGCGGTTTTCGAATTGATCAGACGTATTACGATGGTTTGGTACTTCAATATTTAAAAGGCTGGAACTTACAGCCACAAATTGACCCATTAGCGATACAAAGGGTAGAGGTGTTCAAAGGGCCGACATCGGTTTTGTACGGCTCTATGCCTCCGGGCGGTATGGTTAACACCATTGCTAAGTCACCACAAAGTGAAAACCACACAGAAGTGTCCGCTTCTACAGGCTCTCGCAACTTAACACAAGCAACGTTGGATACCACTGGCCAGTTCGGTGACAGCAATGTCTCCTATCGTTTGATTGCAAAAGCTCGTAAACAAGATGGTCAGGTGGATGGCACGGAAGAAGAACGATATCTCATCGCCCCATCTATTGATTGGCAAGCGACCGAGAACACGCTAATAAATCTTAATATGTACTATCAGAATGATCCGGCAATGGGGATGAACTCTTCGCTGCCGCTTGCTGCGATAACCAACGGTACAACGTCAGCTTCAACCTTTGCTGGTGATACTAACTGGAGTCATTTCGAGCGCGAAATCATGATGCTGGGTTATAAAATCCAACATCAATTCAATGATGATTGGCGCTTTTTGCAAAACCTTCGTTATACAGATGCATCGCTCTATCAGGAAAACACGTATCACTCAGCATCGGGTTTTAATGAGAGTACAGGGACGTTAAGTCGTAATATCTATACCACTGAAGAAGACTATGAAGGTCTCGTGGTAGATAACCAGCTTTCGGGGATTGTGAACTGGGGAAGCGTAGAGCATAACCTCCTCCTAGGTCTCGATTATCAAACTCTTAGCGGAGATTCTGCTTACAAAGAGTACTCAACCAGTGACAGCGGTTTCTATCAATTTAATATCTACAACGCCAATAATCATTTGTTGAATCGCTCCAATGTCAGCGAAGTCTACGCAGGCAACGATGAAGTGTCGGTAGAACAACTTGGCACGTATTTTCAAGACCAGCTACTTTGGAACCAATGGGTGTTTATCGCTGGTGGTCGATTTGATAACTATAAAAGCACCAATAATTTTTCTGGGAGTAATTCACAAGCAGACCATAATGAGTTCTCTTATCGTTTAGGTGCGTTATATCAGTTTGATTCAGGAATTTCGCCGTTTGTGAACTTTGCTACAAGCTTCTCGCCTGTTGCGGGTGTTGATTCGAAATTTGGTAAGCCTTTTGAACCAGAAGTAGGTGAGCAGGTTGAAGTGGGTGTTAAGTATGTCTCTGCGGACATGAGTAAACAGCTGACAACGTCACTTTACCGTATCATAAAGAGCAATATGGTGGTGACAGACCCTACATCGGCTAACTATCAAGATGAAGTTCAGGTAGGTGAAGTTCGTTCCCAAGGGGTTGAAGTTGAAGGTCGTTGGTGGCTGATGCCAAATTGGGACGTATCAGCGAGCTACACATACGCTGATGTCGAAGTCACCGAAGACAGTGCGAATGGTTTACAAGGCACGACTCCTATCTATGTTCCGAAGCACAGCGCGACGTTATGGTCTACCTATAATGTTGAACAGGGTGCACTTAGTGGTGTGAGAGTTAGTGCAGGCGGACGTTATGTTGGTCAGATGTATATGGACGCAACCAATACCCAAGGTAAAGTACCAAGCTACATCGTAGCTGACTTGTCTCTAGGCTATGATTTATCAGAGATCAGCGATTCACTAGCTGGTGCGAGTGCAGACCTTATTAGTAGTAACTTGTTTGATGAAGAGTATTACACTTGCTACGACAAAACGAACTGCTGGTATGGTGCTGAACGTACTATCGAGCTAAAACTTAACTATGAGTTTTAAGCCTGTCACTTAATGACGTTTTTGCCCAATTTGATGTAATTACTTTCGAAATGCCCAACAAGTGTTGGGCATTTTTATATTAACCTTTCCTTAACTGCTTATGATCTAGCCTGATATAAGTGAGAAGTGTATTTGTGAAATTGGACACGCCGAATCGTTATACTGGGATGAATGAAAATAGTATCCTTGGCGCGTCTGTTTCGAGGGCAAGCGGCTGACAATGCCGTGAAAAAGGTTAGGTTTGGGAAATGTTAAAGGCATTATTAGTAGAAGACGATTTGGATCTTGCGACGGCATTAATTGATTATATGTCTCTGGAAGACATTGATTGCGACTATGCTGCAGATGGTCAGGTGGGCTATAACCTGATTATGTCTAATCGCTACGATGTGATTATTCTCGACTTAAACTTACCTAAAATTGAAGGTTTAGCGGTGTGTGAACGCATTCGCAATAACGGGGTAGAAACGCCTGTTCTTATGCTGACAGCCCGCGATACGCTTGACGATAAGTTAGAAGGTTTTAGCCGTGGCGCAGATGATTATCTAGTTAAACCTTTTGCGATGGAAGAACTACTCGTACGTATGAAAGTTTTAGCAAAACGTCGTAGCGGGCAAGTGTCTAAACTGACTATCGCTGATCTCGAACTGGATCTTAGTCATCGCCAAGCAACACGTGCAGGCGTCTTACTCAAACTTTCTCCTATTTCTCTGAAAATTCTTGAAGTCTTGATGCGAGAATACCCATCGGCTGTCTCCCGAGAGAAAATTGTGCAAATGGTCTGGGGTGATGAACAACCCGACAGCAACAGTTTGAAAGTACACATCTTCAACTTGCGTAAACAGGTTGATCAGAATGAGTGGAAGCCAATGATTCAAACTATTGCAGGTTTCGGTTTCGGTATCCGCTTGCAGGAAAGCTCTTCTCAGGATAAGTCATGAAGATTCGCCGCAGTCTTAAAATATTTATTGTTTGCGCCATTATGGGCATGGCAACAATCACTGTTGCTGGTTTTGCAACACTTACTGCAAACTATTTTGAAAAAGGACTGGATGGTGGTCTTCGGATGACCATGCAGGAGATTGGACGATTTTCGCCTGTGCAGTCTAGTCACGCGCAATCTGTGCTAGGTTTTCAAATTGTCCATCAATGGCACGATGTTACTCCTGAAATCAGAGAGGTGTTTGCTCAGCCAACTAAACATCTCGAATTCAACAAAAAAGTGTATCGTGACCACTGGTATTCAGAACCTAACCGAGCGTTATTCTTACTCAGATATGAGCGTGATAATGATGAAGTTCTCTATATTTCTCGCATTATCGATGACATTGAATCGGCTGATCTGAGTGCTCGTCTAAATAAAAATGAACTACCTCACTTATGTCAGATCTTAGGCTATGCAACGATAGCCTTGGCGATGTTTGCTGTGTGCATGTACTTCGTAATGCAGCTGGTCGCCAAGCCGATAGAACGTCTTGCCAAATGGGCGAAAACATTGACCCCTTGTCAGCTTAATTACCCTTTGCCTGACTTCCATTACAACGAACTTAATCGTTTGGCGACGATTGTGAAAAACAGCTTGTCGTCGGTGGAAGACAGTTTGCGCCGTGAACATAAGTTCCTTGCGCATGCGAGCCACGAACTGAGAACGCCTATCGCCGTTGTGAGAAGTAATACCGAACTAATGGCAAAGTTGGTTGATAAACCCAATTCTATCGAGAAGCAAAAAGAGGTATTAGAACGTATCTTGCGAGCGGGTGTCACCATGACCGATCTTTGTGAGACTTTGCTGTGGCTAAATCGAGGGCAACATAATCAGTTGCCGCTGTCTCAGCTTAATCTGGGTGAACTGCTAAAACAGTTAAGCCAAGAGCTCAAATATCTGATTCGAGATAAAGATGTGCAGGTTGAGATGAGTGTTGAAGGCGGGGTATTTGAACTGCCAACAACATTATGCCGTATCGTCCTGAGCAACCTTATTCGTAACGCTTATCAGCACACTCTACGTGGCACTGTGGTAATTAGCCAAGTCGGTTCAGAAGTGACAATTAAAAATCGCGATATCAGTTGTGGAGATACACAAGAACAACTTGGGTTCGGCTTAGGATTGGAGTTAACTCATAGGATCATCCGCCACTACCACTGGGATTGTGTCATCGAAGAATACCTAGATGGACGAGATGTGCGTATTAACTTTAGACCATAAATACTCAGCGATTGTTATTGCTAATACAGAGCGTTAGGTGCACACTCCGCGCAAATAATGTCGCTATACTCTGCCTACTTGTTGCCTACCTGCAACTCCAATTCGTTTGAGTATTAGTTTGCGTGGAGTTTTATTGAATGTTCGCCGTCCCACCTATGTTAATCACCATTGGCTTACTGCTGATCAGCAACGTGTTCATGACTTTTGCTTGGTATGCCCATTTACGAGAGTTAGGGCATAAGCCGTGGATTGTTGCGGCGTTGGTTAGCTGGGGCATCGCCTTATTTGAGTATCTGTTTCAAGTACCCGCAAACCGCATCGGTTACACGGTATTAAACCTTGGTCAGCTAAAAATACTGCAAGAAGTCATTACTCTGACTGTGTTTGTACCTTTTGCACTGATTTATATGAAAGAACCATTCCGTATGGATTTCGTATGGGCAGGATTGTGTCTTCTTGGCGCAGTGTTCTTCATTTTCCGCCCACAGATCCTTGCTGCGTTATCTTAGTCCCTTGTTTTTCAGTCATAAAAAATGCCCACTACAAAGTGTAGTGGGCAATACAAAGCGTAAACGTTGAGGGGGATTACGCTAGGGCTTGGGTACTCTGTTTAGCTTTTTCACGAATGCCAAGAGCGACTGTCATACCGAATGCCACTGCAAATGAAATCACCATACCTACGATGTAATAGCTGATTTTATCTGGAGTGATAGAAATAATACCCGGTAAGCCTGCTGCACCTAGTGCTTGTGCTTTTACGTTAAACAACGTGATAAATGCACTAGATACTGCTGCGCCAGTGATTGCCGCGATAAATGGATAACGAAGTTTTAAGTTCACACCGAACATTGCTGGTTCTGTAATACCCAGTAGTGCTGTGATGCCAGAAGGCATAGCAATACCTTTCAGTTTTATGTCTTTGGTTGTGAAACCGACAGCTAATGATGCTGCACCTTGAGCGACGTTAGACATTGCAGCGATAGGGAAGATGAAAGTACCACCAGTAACTGCAATATCAGCTAAAAGTTGGGTTTCGATAGCGATGAAGCTGTGGTGCATACCGGTAATAACAAATGGAGCATAGATAAAACCAAACAGTGCGCCACCAATAAAACCTGCTGAATCGTAAAGCCAGTTCAGTCCATCACCTAGCATGAAGCCAACATCACGAGTGATAGGGCCAACTAATGTGAAGGTTAGGAAACCAGTGATGAAGATTGCCAGCATTGGCGTAAGAAGATTATCCAATACCGAAGGGATAAACTTACGAAGACCATTTTCTACTTTGGCAAGGATAAATGCCGATACCAGAACAGGCAGAACTGAGCCTTGGTAACCAACCTTTTGAATTTCCAGGCCAAGAATATTCCATGTTGGAACTGTGCCAGAAACTGACGCACTACCGAATCCCCAGCCATTGAGCAGGTCAGGGTGCACCATGAGCATACCAAGAGCTGCACCAAGGAAAGGGTTACCGCCAAATTTGCGGGAAGCTGAGAACGCTAGCAATACCGGAAGGTATACAAAAGGGGCGTTGGCAAAAGTGTTAATCATGCTAGCGAGATCGGCCAAACCAGGGTTTGCATCAATCAGCGATTGTCCATCGATAAACAGACCTTGCGCTGTTAGTACGTTGAACAAACCCATCAACAGACCGCCAGCAACGATAGCAGGGATAATCGGCACGAAAATATCCGATAGGCCTTTAACTGCACGTTGTAAAAGGTTTTGTTTTTCTGCGCCAGCCGTTGCGACATCATTGGTCGACATTTCTGCCAAGCCAGTCAGTTTCGCCATCTCAGCGTAAACTTGGTTTACGATGCCAGAACCGAAAATAATCTGGTACTGGCCAGCAACTTTAAATTGTCCTTTAACGCCTTCAAGCGACTCAATTGCGGCTTCATCAATTAACGCATCGTCTTTCAATGCTAAGCGTAAGCGTGTAGCACAGTGTGCTAAAGCTTGGATATTGGATTGTCCGCCTAAATGGTCGAGAAGTTGTTTTGCTATGACTGGATAGTCCATAACTCACCCCGGTTCATGTTAATAATCAGTATAGTTAAAATTTGGTTCTTAATTGTATTTTTGGGAACGTTTGCAAAGTGGATTCTTGTGAAAAATTTTCTTATGGTCAAAAGCAAACAGTGAATATTGTGAAGATGATCGCCAAAAGAAAGGGGGGAAATGATAAAAACAAGGGTAAAATCACGATAAATACATGGGACGGATGCAGAGAAGTTTGCAAACAATCCCAATTTGCTATGAATAGGGAGCAGTATGGCAAGTTTGCACGATGTCGCTAGATTATCTGGTGTATCGAAATCGACAGTATCTCGTGTTATTAACAACGAGTATGGTGTAAAAAAATCAACAAAAATCAGAGTATTAAAGGCTGTTGAAGAGTGTGGCTATGTGGTCAATCAGGTTGCAAAAGACTTGAAGTCACAGAAGACTAACTTAGTCGGAGTGATCGTTCCACGTGTGAGTTCCCATGCAACTGCACAAGGTGTGGATGGCTTAACCGCGATTTTTGAGCAAGCTGGAAAACATGTGTTGTTGGCTAACACTCATCAGGTTCATGAAAAGGAACTTGAATATATTCAAATATTTAACCAAAAACGAGTCGAAGGTATTATTTTCTACGCTACGCATTTGGATGCGCCATTAGTGAAAGCCATTCAGAGTTCACAGGTGCCTGTCGTACTGGTGGGGCAAGATGGATCGCTCTATAACATTCCAAGTGTGGTTCATGACGATTCGCGTGTTGGCTTCGAGGCAGGTAACCGATTAGTGGCTGCGGGTTGTAAACACGTTGGTTTTATTGGCGTACAAAGCGATGATATTGCAGTTGATGTTCAACGTTCACAGGGCTTAGAGCACTCATTAAGCTTTCATAATCAGTCACTTTTGTTCCATGCACACGGCGATTTTTCCATAGAATCGGGCTATCGTTTAGCCAAAGAGCAGTTAAAAGCACATCCAAAATTAGATGGTCTGTTTTGTGCCACAGACCGATTGGCTCTAGGCGCCATAAGAGCACTGCAAGAGCAGGGTGTTAAAGTGGGCAAACAAATCAAAGTGTTAGGCGTTGGTAATGATGAGCTTTCTTCTGTTAGCACACCAAGCTTATCAACATTCAATTATGCCTTTGATAAAGCGGGAGAAAATGCCGCCAAGATGCTCCTTGAACGTATAGCAGGTAAAGGACAAGAGATGAGCAAAGTTGTACTGACCTTCCAAAAAATTGATCGCGAAACCTGCTAGCTCAACATATTCATTGAGCACTTATAACACGCTGGGCTTTGTGCCCAGCTTCACACAAACCATACTCTATGCCTTCTTAGTCGCTTAAATACTTGCTAATTGAGTGGTTGTTTTATATTTTGAGAACGTTCCCGAAATAATTTGCGGAAAACACTATTTTAGTTTTCGCTACAATTTAGCTAGGTAAGACCATGTCATTACAATTCCTCATTGAACTTGCTGGTGGTGTAGACAACATTTCACGCATTTTGGCGCCTGAAGGGCGTGTTGTCGTTGCTGTTCGAGATGCTAAGCAAGTACTGCCAACACCCGATTTTGTTGTTGAAGAGTCCGTTTTGGGCGAATGGCAACTTTCAATGCCAAGATGCAGCAGTATCAGTGACGAGGATTTAGCGACTCTAGGCCGTTTAATCGCGAAGCAACAGAAAGCTTTCGCGCAAAACTACCTAAAACCTACGGATTGTCCATATCGCCCTCAATGGCATATCTCTCCTCCGCAAGGCTTATTAAACGACCCGAATGGATTTATCTTTCACAATGGTGAATATCATCTGTTCTACCAGTGGTATCCCTATGCTTGTGAGCACAAGGACAAGTACTGGGTTCTTCTAAAAAGCCGAGACTTGGTTAACTGGAATTGGCAATCCATCGCACTCACACCTTCAGATTGGTTTGATAGCCATGGCGTATTTTCAGGTCATGCTGTCAGCCATGAAGGCGAGTTGTTGCTGTTTTACACAGGTAACACTCGATTAGGGCATGATCGTCAAAGACAAACGATGCAATGTGTCGCGCGCCTAAACGCGGATAATTCTGAGGATAAGCTAGGGCCGGTTATTCGCACTTTGCCAGAAGGTGTGACGGAGCACTTCCGTGATCCGAAAATCCTTTTCCGTCAAGATAAGTGGCATATGTTACTGGGCGCTCAGACGACTGATCTTCAAGGACGCTTAGCGGTTTATCATTCAAATGATTTGATGCACTGGTCGTTTGATTCCCTTTATGGGGACGACATTGCGCCTTTTGGCTATATGTGGGAATGCCCGGATATGTTCGAACTCAGCGGCCAACTGTTTTTTGTGTTTGGCCCGCAAGGGATTAAGTCACAAAACCCGAATCACACCATTGAACACCAAAACCGCATTTTCAATATTGAGCAGGACAACCAAGGCAAGTTTCATTTCATTGAAGGTTGGCAACTGGATGCGGGTTTTGATTTCTACGCTCCGCAGACCATGGAGACTGAAGATGGGCGAAGAGTCATGGTGGGTTGGATGGGGCTTCCTGATGAAGTTGAACAACCGAGCTGTGACAATGGCTGGATACATCAATTCACGGCTTTGCGTGAGCTGAAATGGCAGGGCGGTAGAATCGTGCAAAGCCCAATTCGCGAGCTAGCTGAGTTGAGAGAATCCCAAACGAAACTGAGTTTGGATGAGCATGGTATCGACTTATCCACGAAGAGCTACGAGCTTAATGTTACTTTACCTTGGGGAAGTGCATTGAAATTGATGTCAGGCGATGAATTTGGTGTGCTATTGGAGCTTGATAAAGCGCTTGGCGTATTGCGTTTTGACCGTACCAAAACCGAGATTCGTCAAGGCGATGTCATTCGTGAGATGCCTTTAGATACTGAAAAAGATGTCCACTTGCAAATACTCGCCGATAGTTCATCGCTAGAGGTGTTTATTAATCACGGTGAACACGTTATGACAGGACGAGTGTTTACACCTGCGAGTGCAACACGTATTGCGTTAAATGGTGCTTGTGCCAACGCAGAGTTCGCTGCGCTAAAATCGGTAGTCGCTTCAACGTTTGCACCTATACCGTAACTTTAGAGTTTGTTGGTTCCAAAGCACACTTCGTCTAGCCAAACACACTCCGTTTATCCAAACACGCTCTGTATACCCAAAAGAGTCAAAAACAAAAAGCCACCGAATCAAAGGTGGCTTTTCCGTATTTAATTGGTTTTAAGACTATAGCAGGAATGCTTTGAGCGCTTGCTGATTAGGTAGAGCTGTCATTGCGCCTTTCTGGGTTGTCGCTAGAGCGCCACAGCCGTGTGCCGTTTCTACCGCAAGAGCAATGTTCTCTTTACTCTGCCAATTTGGCGACTGTGATAACTGGTAAAGCAAGCCACCTACAAAGGCATCGCCAGCTCCAGTGGTATCAATAGGTTTTACCACTTTTCCACTAACTAGCGTTTGACCATCTTGTGTCACCACAAGTGCGCCTTTAGAACCTTGGGTGATGATCACTAGAGGAATATTCAAAGCTTGAATCGCTATGATGCCTTGCTCGATAGAATCAGTATTCGTTAACAAGGTTAATTCCTCTTCAGAGAACTTCACCACATCTGCTTTTGCGACTGCTTTCATGACAGTCTCAACCAGTTCTTGCGGTTTTTGCCACACTTCAGGGCGTAGGTTCGGGTCAAAACTGAAGTAGCCACTAGAGCGTTTAATGCGTTCAATAGCTTCAAATGTACTACTACGGCTAGGTTCATTTGCCAATGCAATAGAACACACGTGTAGCCAATCGTCTTGGCTGAAGTTAGGGATATCACTCAAATGCAAGAATTGGTCGGCACTGGGTTTGACCATAAAGGTAAAACTACGCTCGCCAGTGTCGTCCAAATCGACGATGACTGTTGAGGTTCGTTGCTCACTGTCCAGTACCAGATATTCGCAATCCACTTGCTCTTGCGTCAGGGTTTGTTCCATAAATCTTCCTAACGGGTCATTACCTACTCGACCAAAGAAAGCGGCTTTGCCCGCTAAGCGAGAAATCGCTACTGCAACGTTTGCAGGAGCGCCGCCTGGGCATTTGAGGTAATGGTTTTCACCGTCAGGAATCAAATCAACGACAGCGTCGCCCGTCACCCAAACTGTACTCATTGTGTTTCTCCGTTGAATCTATCCCCTTCTTAATTGAAGCTGCAGCGCCAAGTAGGAAGGATAATACACTTAAAATGCCGCTAGTATAATTCGGTTTTCGGTAACGTTCCCGAAAATGATTGAAATCTTTAATTGAGTTAACAAATTTGAGTAATTCACTCAAGGGATATAAAGCAAACCGATAAATAGTCGAAGTAGAAAAGTGAACAAGGATGAGGTAAGCAAACGGAGATAAAAACGCAGGGCATTAAAAAGCCGCCTTTATCATGAAATAAGACGGCTTCAGAATACCTCGTGAGGTTTACTCTGCGATACGCTTGAAGATGATTGACGTGTTGATGCCACCGAACGCAAAGTTATTGCTCATCAGATAGTCAATCTGCATGTCACGACCAGAGCCTGTGATGTAATCAAGGTCACCACACTCAGGGTCTAAGTTATTCAGATTGAGAGTAGGGCTAAACCAACCTGTATGCATCATTTCTAAACTCAGCCAAGCTTCTACAGCGCCACATGCGCCAAGGGTATGCCCAAAATAACTCTTTAGGGAGCTAATTGGCACTTTGCCGACGGCTTTCTCAGTGGCATTGCTTTCAGCAATATCACCGCGGTCAGTTGCTGTACCATGTGCTGAAACATAGCCAATTTTGTCTGGCGACAGGCTGGCGTCTTTAAGAGCCAGTTCCATACAAATTTGCATGGTTTCCATTTGTGGCTGAGTAACGTGTGCTGCATCGCAGTTGCTGGCAAAACCAACGATCTCGGCAAAAATTTTTGCGCCGCGAGCTTTTGCATGTTCGTACTCTTCAAGCACCAGAGTGCCAGCACCTTCACCAATCACCAGACCATCACGATCTTTATCGTATGGGCTAGGTGTGGTTTTCGGAGCATCATTTTTCAGACTGGTTGCGAATAGGGTATCGAACACCGCAGATTCGGTCGGGCACAGCTCTTCACCGCCACCTGCGACCATTACGGTTTGGTATCCGTGCTTAATCGCTTCATAGGCATAACCAATGGCTTGGCTTCCTGAAGTACAGGCACTACTGGTTGGGATTACGCGACCACGAAGACCGAAAAACAGCCCTACGTTGACCGCTGTGGTGTGCGGCATCATTTGCACATAAGTCGTTGCAGTAATCGCTCTGGTGGTTTTCTCATTGAGCATCACACCAAACGCACCCACGGCATCAGTACTGCCCGTCGAAGAGCCGTAAGCAATACCGGTTTGACCGTTAGTAAGCACTTCGTTACCAATTAAGCCTGCTTGAATCAGTGCGTTTTCAGTCGCGACTGTTGCCAGCATAGAAACACGACCCATACCGCGTACTTGCTTACGTTTGTAGTGCTTTGGCAATTCGAAATCATTCACGGGAGCTGCGAGCTTTGTGTTCAGACCATCATATTGCTCGTAGGAAGGCATGTATTGTGTGGCGTTTTCGCAAGCACGCAAACGAGGTTCAATACTCGCCCAGTCGTTACCAAACGCAGTAACACCGGACATACCGGTTACAACAACTCTGCGGCTCATACGAGACCTCCGTTAACAGAAATAACTTGGCGAGTGACATACCCTGCAATGTCTGACATTAGGTAGCTAACCAGACCTGCCACTTCTTCTGGTTCACCCATACGGCGTAGTGGTACAAGAGGGAGTGCATGTTCTTTTACATGTTCATCGACCATGCCTGTATCAATTAGACCAGGAGCAACACAGTTTACTGTGATTTTGCGTTTTGCCAGCTCCAACGCCAGAGATTTGGTCGCGCCAATGACGCCCGCTTTCGCTGCGCTGTAGTTGGTTTGACCGCGGTTACCGGCAATACCGGAAACAGACGCCAGAGTAACTATTCGCCCACCTTTACGTAGCTGTACCATTGGCATGACGCAAGGGTGCAGAACGTTATAGAAACTGTCTAAGTTGGTATGGATGACCCCATCCCATTCTTCTTCTGTCATTGCTGGGAACGCAGTATCACGTGTGATACCCGCATTGTTCACAACACCGTAGTAAGCACCGTGCTGCTCAATGTCTGATTCAATGTTGCTCTTGCATTCTGCACGATTGCTAATATCGAATTTGATTAATCTACCTGAGCCGCCGTTTTCAACAATGGTATCAAGTGTTGATTGGGCACCATTTTGGTCTCCCATGTAGTGAACAATGACGTGAAAGCCATCTTTACCTAGCGCAATAGCAATCGCTTTGCCTATGCCTTTGCTGGCACCCGTGACGAGGACTTGTCGGGTCATGCATGACTCCTAATTTTCATTTCTTGTAATTTTTCTTTTGTAGGAACATAAACATTCAGTTGGCACTGAGCGATGATATTCCCTTGAAATTCTATGCGGCCTGAAAACACCGCCATGCCATTATCTTCCATCACTTGATCTGCGAAGATATCGAGAGTCTGACCTTGCGTAAATTGGTCATACTCTGTGGTGTAACGGCGGCTGCCGAGTAGGAAACCGATAGGCGGTTCTTCCCCTTTTAGTAATGCTTGATATCCAGACCAAGCCGCGATGGACTGCGCCATAAATTCAATGCCGACATAGGCAGGAACGATGTTGGTTTCAGGATTAAAAAACATCAGGTGTTTGTCGATATCCACTTGGCTGTGAATGGAAGTGGCGCCAATAGACAAAGCGCGATCAACCAAAATCATTGGATTATCATGAGGCAGCAGTGTTGCGATTGCAGGTAATTCAGTCATGAGAGTATCCAAAAATTAAGCTAATGTTGTTACCGCCAAAGGCAAAAGAGTTGCTGAGAATCGCTTTTTTGCCAAGATATTGTTCATTTTCAACCAGAGTAATTTCAATATCCTCAGCCTTGTCTACACAGCGCTGCATAGGAAGCGGTAACTGATGACGCAAAATGTGCCAAGCGATCGCCGCTTCAGTCGCACTTGCTGCGCCAAGGGTGTGACCCGTTAATGGTTTGGTAGAGCTGACTGGCACGCCGCTGCCAAATACACGATAGATGGCTTTACTTTCCATGCTGTCGTTCAGGGGCGTGGCAGTGCCGTGAGCATTGATATAACCGATATCGTCAGCGGTAAGTCCTGCGTCATTAAGTGCTGCTCGCATAGCTTGTTCAGCACCATTACCTTCCGGATGAGGTGCGGAAATATGGTGGGCATCAGAGCTATCACCTGCGCCTAATAAAGCGATGTCGCTGGTTTCTGTGCTCAACAACATAAATGCCGCTGATTCACCGATATTAATACCTGAACGTTGCGCACTAAATGGCTGACATAGCTCGTTCGACAGTGCTTCTAAGCCGTTGAACCCGTTCAGTGTCAGTTTACAAATGGAATCGACACCACCTACAACCACAGCATCGACAATGCCTGTGCGAAGCATACGTTTTGCACTGATAAACACGCGACCACTTGACGAGCATGCAGTTGAAATCGTATAGCAAGGACCAGTGATACCGAAGAAATCGGCTACGAAATTGGCACTGTCACCGAGTTCTTGCTTGGTGTAGTGATAGTCTTCTGGGAATGCACCTTGGTTGATTTTTTGTGCGTAGGCTGCTTCACCATCGGAAATTCCAGACGTGCTGGTACCAACAATCACAGCAATTCGATCTGATCCAAATTGTTCGATCGCTTTATCAACACTCGGCTTTATTTGTAGCAGTGCAGACAAAGCAAGCTGGTTATTACGTGTTGCATATTTAGACAATGACTGAGGAATTTCCGGCAGCGCCTCTGTGACGCGTCCAATAACGGTCGACGTGTGAGTATTGAGGATTTCATTGTCTATGAGCATGCCTTTTGAATGCCCTGATTGCAGCGCTTGATGAATAGCAACCTCTTCACTCCCTAGAGCAGAGTGAAAACCACAATCATGAATAAACACTGGAAATGAAGTTGAAGAATTCATCTAGGTTTTTCTACTGTTTTGACGTTGTTAATTTTTCTTGATGACTTAATGTCTGGATAGTAATTGAATAATTCAACGGCTTGTTTTCAAAGTGAATATCGCCTTCAAGAGGTGATTCACCAGCGTAGCGAATGATCAATACCGATTCTCCAGCCTCGTTGTAAATAATGCGTTGATGTTGGTCATCAATAATGGACCACCTTACCTTATTTAATGGTGCTTCCCAAGCACTTCGAGGCCATAGGGTGATCATCAGATTAAATAACACTTGTTCCGGTTTCGGTAGGGTGTTTTCTAGTCCACTCATAACTTGCGTTGAAATCGTTTCGCCATCGTAATCCAACGACAGCAAGCGAGTTCCCCATGAAGAAAATCCCGCTAATACGATATGCTGAGCATCGATTTGTAACTGCACTGGCAATTGCTGAGTCTGCATATTGCCTTGCTCATCTTGCCACTGTGCAGATATCAATTGTGTCGCGTTAAGCGATAGTCCGAGTTGGTTTGGTAATGGCAGCTCAACCCATACATCACGAGCGATTTCTACGCTGGTTGAAGAAGACTGTGGCTGCAAACTACAACCAATCAACCATAGACAAACAAAGAGCGTGGTTATCCATTTCATTGATTTGTTTGCCCCTTAATTGCTAACGGAGAAAGTAGCCAAGCGACAAAAATACCGCTTAGCGTCGTTAAGCCGAAACTGTGAATGGCGTGGGTCTCACTCAGTGACAGCAGACCAAATGAAAGTAGAGTAGTCATTGCGGACAAAGTAATTGCCAGCAAAGTACTGCGGCTTTGTGACGGCTTGGTTAAAGGCTTCTCGGTAATAGACTTCTCAGTAAAAGATCGCTCGGTAATAGACTGTTCGGCAAAAAACAGCGTGTAGTCGATACCAATACCGACCACAAGTACCAAAGCGAGTAAGTTAAACAGGTTGAGTGTTGAACCAGTCAATGTTGTTACTGCGATACCGACTAGGCAAGCCACCACACACGGGAATACAATTCGCAGCGTATGGGATATTCCGTAACGTTTTGCCAGTAGAAGCGATATACCTATCAAAGCCGCAGCTAACAGCTCCATTACTTTGGTTCGGTATTCTCCAAACAAGGCGGAGATTTCGCCTGCTTTATCCAAATAGCTGATATCGGCGTTTTGATTGGCGAAGTCTTTTATGTCATCGGCGTTATGCACATCTCTAAGCATGATAACGGATGCGACATTTTCTCCGACTTTACCCAGATAAAGGAATTGCACTGGTTCTGAAACGTTTTGAGTCAGGTATTCACTAACAGTGACAGGCTCTAGATTAGTATCTAAGGACGGCTGTGCTGACAGCTTTAGCGACTGAGCCAACATAGCGCCATAATTCACATAGAGGTTTTGTACCAATTGGTAGTTGGCTGCTTGTCTGGATAACGAGGGTAAGTACTGACTCAGACTTTGATATCCACCCAGTACTTGTTGCTTTTTCCACTCATCAAGCGTGCTCTGCAACTGCTCAAGTCTCAGCAGTAAATCTTCATCACTTGCCGCGCTAACAACCAGCATTTGTTGAGATGATTTCACTCCCGAAACTTGGTTAATGAGCTCTTCTTGCTGCTTAAGATCTAAAGGCATTGCTTGAAGCTGACGAATGTCATCATCGTAGTTCACTCGTGTCATTTGAACTGCGCCAAAGACCAAAAGCAGTAGTGGTAGTGTGGCTCTTACGCTGCGTTTTTGCCATTGCGCTAACCACCACTGCCAAAGCATGTCGCCCGGCAGTGTTCGATGAGGCGTCGCTTTACGAGCAAGAACGGGATACCACGCGACGACAGTGGCATAGGCAGCGATTAATCCAATTGCGGAGAACAGCGCCAGTTGCTGTAAGCCGGGAAATGGCGCAATGAGCAAACCTAAGTAGCCAATTAGGCTGGTGATCAGCCCAAGTGTGATTGCTGTGAAAATATGTTGCAGCCCTTTGACGCTGTCCCATTTGTCTTGTGCAGCAAGGCGGTCAGTGAGGTAGTGGAACGCGTAGTCGATCGAAACACCAATCAAGCTTGCGCCAAATACCAAACTAAACAGATGGACTTTGCCGAAAATGGCTGTGGTAGTAACAAGCGCAACCAAAAGCCCAACGCTGATAGAGAGCAAAGCTAACACCAAAGGCGCAGCACTGCGGAACACAAACAGCACGATAACAACAACGCCCAGCAGCGAGAAAAGACCAATGGTGCTGATTTCTGATTTCGCACTTTGTGTACCAAAATCTGCATAAAAGAGTACGCCGGTGTGTGCGCTTTCCACATCGTATTGTGTTTTTAGCGTCTGCTCTAAGCTCTTCAATTTGGGTACAACTTGCTGTGTCGACATGCTGTAAGGGGAATCAGCCAGAGTCGCGGTTATCAACACATAAGTATCGTTTTGAAATTGTGTAGTGAGGAAGCCTTGTTGAATTTGAAATTGCGTTGTCAGTTGGTTTAAGTGACTTAAATAATCACGAAACAGCAAAAATGGGTCACTAGATAACTCTGAACCAGTGACGCCCGAAAATGGGTTGTAGAGGGTTTGAATGACTTTTTGCACTTGTTGTTCAGGTGCGTTTTGCAAGCGTGAGCGCTGCTCATCAGTCAGAAATTGAAAGCGATGGGAGAAGTAGTAACGGCTCCATGCATTTTGCTGTTGTTGGTCAATTTTGCCAGTCACTTGCTTTAATTCACCAAGATTCAACAACGAATCTTGAAATGATTGTGCAGCGGCAAATAGTTGTTGCTCATTGTTGCCTTTCAGAACGAACACTATCTTGTCACTGACACTATTAGTTACTCGATCAAACGCCACTTGAGCCAGCGGGTCTTGGCGACTCTGCGGAAGCAATTTCATGATGTCAGTTTCAATGGGTACAGCTGAGCTAAAACCCCACTGTTTAACCAGTAGGGCGCAGCTTAGTAGGACCAAAACAAGCCAGATAATGGCCAGCTTAGAATGATTAAAACTGGAACTGAGTTTGTTCAGCATCCGTTAAATTCTCTGGTTGGTGCGTTTGATTCGTGAAGGTGATTTCGGTTTTGTCGCCTCTGATTTCTTCTAAAACTAAGGAATCAATATCTTCGTTGCCTTGCAATACGATGAATTTGAACACCGCATTCAGTGGTGCTTCCTTAGGTGTCAGTACTAACTGCCAGTGACCATTTTGAGGCGTAAATTGCAGGTCAAACTGGCTTTTTAGTTGCTCTGTATCGCCGTGGAAAACGGACAAAAATATTTTGCTGAAGTAAAAAGCCATCGGGTTTTCTTTGGCTGTAATGACTTGAGCAGGTTGGTTGGCGAAGGTTTGACGCAGTTTGTCCTGTGTTAATACCAAATTCACCGGAAACGGTGTGCTTTGCTGCCACAGTAATCCATGTTGCTTTTCAAGTAGAAACGAGCCTTCAGATACTAACGGCTGATCAAACATAGCTAATGTGCGGCTTTGGGAAAAATCGCCACGCACAATGGGATGCTGCTGCAATTGGGTTTGCAATGAGGTCAAGTCCGTCACTTGAGCCCAAACGCCAGTGACACTGACTAGGCTCAGACAGAAGGATAGGGCGATGTTTTTAACAGCCTTAATCATTGCAAGCATTCTCCGGTTTGATGCCAATGTTCGACTTTGTCCAAAAAACGTTTTGGTGAAACAAAGCACATTTCTTGATCGGCAATACTGACCGCAACTTGGGTAGTATGTGCTTTACACATTCTTTGCCCCGTTTTCGCATCAAAAATTACGTAATCAATACGAAGGCGGTTCTCCCACTCAGTCAGTTTGGCACTGATGCGGATCTCATGGTTAAACGGAATGGCTTTGACGTATTTTACTCGAGTGTCAATGACAGGCCACATGTGGCCTGATTCACTCATCGCAATGTAACCGTAGGCGATTTTATCCAGCAACACTCGACGCGCTTCTTCAAAGTAGCGGAAGTAGTTGCCGTGATAGATTACGCCCATAGGATCGGCATCTTGAAACGAAGTGGTCACTGTCACTTCAGTCTCTAAAGGAAAAATAATGTTTTCCATTGCGGCTCCTAGTACAGCGTCCAGTGTTGCGATTGGATACGATCAATACATAAACGAAGGTCAGCTTCCAGCGGACGATCTTCTACCACAAACTTAAAGTCTTGTTGAACATGCGCCACAATCTGATTCACGCTGGCACTCATATGACGCTCATAAATCTCATTGTGGCGTTTACGTAGTTCAATGGCTTGAACAGAAGCTAACAAAGAGGCAGCCGCCACTTGCTCGGTTAATTGCAATACGCGTAAGCAGTCGCGCGCCGCGATTGTCCCCATGCTCACTTTGTCTTGGTTGTGACATTCAGTAGAGCGCGAGAACACGCTCGCTGGCATCGTGTGTTTCAGTGCTTCTGCCGTCCAAGCTGAAATGCCAATTTGTACCGCTTTAAAGCCGTGGTTGATTGGCTTACGTTCGCCTTCAGCGCCTGTTAGGTTAAATGGCAGACCGTTGTTGAATTTATAATCCATCAACTGCGCCATTTGACGATCCAGAAGGTCAGCAAGATTAGCCACACAGGTTTTAAGAGTGTCCATTGCCATGGCAATATGACCGCCATAGAAATGACCACCGTGAAGCACGCGCTCGTTATCGCCATCAATAATAGGGTTGTCGTTCGCGCTGTTGAGTTCATTTTCGATAAGCTGACGTAACCAAGGTAGAGCGTCTTGTACTGTGCCAATGACATGCGGAGCACAGCGCAGTGAATAGCGGTCTTGTAAGCGGTCACTATTGCGAGGTGGTCTCTCGGCTTGGAGATCAGCACGTAACCAAGCGGCAATCTGTTGCTGACCAGGGTGAGGTTTCACCGCAAATAACGCTTCATCAAAATGGAAATCGTTGCCTTGCATACCAATCGAAACCAGTGCGGTGATTTTGGTGCACAGCTGAGCCAGATATTCAGCGCGCTGATAAGCCAAACAAGCTAGCGCTGTCATGACCGACGTACCGTTCATCAACGCTAAGCCTTCTTTCGGCTTGAGTTTGATTGGCGTTAAACCAAGTTCTGCGAACACTTCTTGAGTTGAGCGAACTTCACCTTTGTAAAGTACTTCACGTTCACCAATCAACGTTGCTGCCACGTAGGAAAGTGGTGTTAAGTCACCACTTGCACCAACAGAACCTTCTTGCGGAATACGCGGCGCGATATCGTGATTGATCAGATTGATGATTTGATTCAATACATCATGAGAGACACCAGATACACCCTGCGCGAGTGAACACAGGCGCGTTGCTAAAACCGCACGAGATTGTTGGTGAGTGAGCACTTCGCCCAAACCACAGCCATGAAAACGTGTTAAGTGAAGTGGTAGTTCTTCAACTAAGTTGGCTGGAATTGCCACAGTACATGAATCACCATAGCCGGTTGTAACGCCGTAGATCACGCCTTCTTCTTTTAATAGACGTTCTAAAAACGCGACACCACGGTCAATCTTCGCTGTGAATTCAGCAGAAGAGTTAATCGAAGCACTCGCGCCTTGTGCGATTGAAACAACGTCCTCAATGGTCAGACGCTGTGCGCCGAATAAAATCTTATTGTCGTTTGTCTTCGTCATGGCTTTTGCTTAATTCCCAGAAGTTGAAGAAGTTGTACCACTGCAGTGGTGCTTTCATTGTGTAGTGTTGTAAGCGGTCAGCATATTGCTGTACCACTTGTTGCAAAGACTCTTGCCTTGTTGCGCGCGGTAGTTCGATACCATCACTAAAATGTTCAAAGTAGACATCAAAATGTGGCTGCTTACTCTGATCGTCACGTAATCCGAAAATCAGGTAGACCGGAGCGGACAATACTGAAGCCAGCATAAACGGTCCTTGAGGAAACGGAGCTGGCTTTCCGAGGAAATCTGCCCACACGACGCGACTTTCTACACTGGTTGAGGTCCTGTCGCCAACGATAACGACCCATTCACCTTGTTCTATCATTTGCTGTAGCATAATCGCAGTGTCAGGACCGATTTTGCTGACCTGAATTAGATTCAGCTCTGACTTCGGATTCACCGCTTTCATTACCGCGTTAAAGCGCTCTGCATGTTCGGTAAACACCAAAGCGTTTATCTTTAAATGTGTGTGGCGTCGACTTAAGGCGCGGCACAACTCAATGTTGCCTAAATGAGAGCCTAATAAAAGTACACCGCGTTTTTGGTCGATTAATGGCTTTAGCTGTTCTTGACCATGTACGGTAAGATTGTCTACGTTAAAATCGCCTCGCCAAGCTGCCAGTTTATCCAGCATGGTTTCGCCAAAGGACAATAGATGCTTGTAGCTAGAGAGGTTTTTAGCCAGTGGAAGCTGTTGCTGCTCGGCATAGGTTTTCACTTGCTGCAAAAACTGCTCTGAAGAGGTTTTCGCCTGTTTACCAGTTAAGTGGTAATAACCCATGACCAGTTTCAAAATGGCGCGAAAGACCGTTCTTCCCAACAGCTTGTAGATTGCCATAAGGACTTTAATACCAAGTACCGTTCCACGTTCTTGTCGTTTGGACCAATGTTCGTCGCTACCGGTTGAACGTTTACGAAGCAATAGTTTTGGAATTCGCGGCAACATACCGAAAAACAGTCGAGTATGCATCCAACTGATTTTGACGTTATCCCATAGCGAATCGAAATGAGAAATTCCACCTTCTGGGTAAATGACGCGGGTATTGACGAACTTGAACTGCACGCCATTCCAGAACATACGAACAAAGATCTCGGTATCGAAATCCATGCGACTGCCGATGTCGTTGTGATTCATCACATCAATCGCCGCCTGTACCGGATAAGCGCGGAAGCCACACATGCTGTCTTTGATTTCTAGTGAGAGCGTTTCAATCCATACCCAAACATGTGTGACATAACGACCGTAGAGTCGGGCTTTAGGAACACTTTCGTCGTAAACGGGTTGCCCTGAAATTAGATGATTCGGATTGTTTCTTGAAGTCTCAATCAGATTTGGCAATGCGGTGATGTCATGCTGACCGTCGGCATCAATTTGAATCACATGACTGTAACCAAGCCAATGTGCATGGCGTAGTCCCGCCATTACTGCACCACCTTTGCCTTGGTTTTTAGGCAAAGTAATCAGTGAAACGTTATCGCGTTTGGCTGCTTCCGAAAGAGCAAATTTTGTCTCTTTATTGCTACCGTCATCCACAAGAAACACGAGAAAATCGAAGTCAGCCAGAGAATCAATCACAGCCGCGACAGTTCCGCCATGGTTAAAGCAAGGGATTAAAAAACACGGGTGATAATCAAGCTTGCTCACTGGCATCTCCCAGTTTCATTTTGCCTGATGAATGAGTTACTGGTTGACCTTCTCTCTGAGATTGGTAGTGAAACGCCAGTTTCTGTTTGCTTTCATCCCACGTTAGACTCAAAGTGACTTCCGCATTGGGCAAAATGGGTTCTTGGAACTTAATGACTTCCATGCCTTTGAAATGAGCAGGTGTGTTCAAATATTGACGAGCGTAGAAGATCGCCCAATCAATTTGGGTGACGCCGGGAAGTAGGGGAAAGTGGTTAAAATGCCCCTTAAAGTCTTCGATATCTGCGTCTACCTTAAAAGTCAGTAGCACGTGGTGTTCGGATTGCTCGCAAGCCAGTAACGTTGGTTTTCTTTTAGCCATCATAGTGTCGGCATTTTCTTCGTTTTTATTGGAATAATTTTTCAAGTTCAGCGACTTGGCGCTTACCTTGACTGTTCAATGGGATCTCTTTTACCACTCTAAAACTGCGTGGTACAGCAATGGGTTCTAACCAGTTTCTAAGTTCATTTCGAAGCAACAGCCAAAATTTACCTTTGCCAAGTTCAGCAAGCTGCTTTTCGCCGGTCTCTGTCAATACTATCGCTGCCGCCAAAATTAACCGTTCTCTTTGTTGAACTGGAATTACAGCGCATTCTTGAACGTAGCTGAGTTGGTCAACGCGTTTCTCTACTTCTACCAGTGATACCCGTTTTTCTTCAACTTTGATTATCCGATCCGTGCGACCTTTCAAAATAAACTGATTTTCAGAGACAAATTCACATTCGTCAGCCGTTTGATACCAGCCATTTGGGTCGATATGTACGGAGCGCAAACGCAGGCAATTCTCTTGGTTCAATTGTGCTGCGACTTTTGGAAATAGCTGCCACGGTACTTGTTCTGTGGTCTGCTGACGAAAAGCGATACCGCCTGTTTCTGTACTACCAAAAACCTCTATCGGTCTAAAGCTAAATAGCTCGTGTGCATGGTTCGCTGCCGTGAATGGTAGAGGTCCACCTGATGAAAAAAGCGCTCTCAACTCGGTGGCTTGATGTTCCTCTGTCAAACGTTTCAGAAGCGCAGGGCTACTGATCAACACGGTGTCTTTATTGGCGTGATGAGCAATTTGTTCGGGAAACTCTAAACTGTGCCGAGCAAAGGGATTACCTGCGCAGAGTGGCCAAAGCACTCTGAACAATAATCCATAGATGTGCTGGTGGGAAACCGTACTCTCGATTCGACAATTGTGCGTTTTGTCTCCCCAAAGAGAGTGCAGAATTTCCACTTCAACACTAAGTTGGTGCAACGTTTTGTGGATCGCTTTAGGTGTACCGCTTGAACCGGATGTAAATAAAATCAGATGGATATTGTCGAGTTCTAATGGCTGAAGGGGCAGGTCGTTCTTAGCGTGTCCGTTTGTTAGGCGCTCGCTAGGTGTCGTGCGCAAGAGTGAAATAGCATCATCGCAAAGCAAAAATTCAAATTGACTACTCAACTCTTCCAACGCTTCCGGTTGGTAGTTGCCCGGAAGAATTACTGTTTTTTTAGCATGAAATAGTGCAAATAGCCCGACCGTGAATAAGTAGCTGTCGCGAGCACACAGTGCGATGTTTTGATATTTCAGTTGGTTAAGGAATTCGGTGTAATAACTGATATCAGCAACAAACTGCGACCAGTTGATTTCGCCTTCAGAACCAAACGCAACAACAGTGCTGGGACGATGTTCTAATAGAAGGTGAGATAGCGGGCTAAGGTTGGTACTACTTGATGTCATTAAATTCTAATCCTTGCGAACAAATTGACGCACCACCCATTCAATAGCAAACAAAGCACCGATGAGTATGTAGCTAATGAGTCCGTTGTATAACGTCCAAACTTCAATCGGTAAGAAACAGGTGTAAAGCGCTGTTATGCCGTTGAACAAGAAAAACAGACACCACACTTGGGTTACTTTTCTCGTGTATTGAATACCACTTTGAGGGAGATCTGGCTCTTGGAGCCTCGCGAGTCTCTCGATAATGGTTTGAGGTTGCTTCAAACTGCTTGCAAAAGCCATCAGCATGCATGCATTGACAACCACAGGGTAAAACAGCAGCCAACCTTTACTACGAAATAGAATCCCTAAAACAATTAAAGTGATCCCAATGAGACCACTTATAATTGCTAACTGTTTGAATTCTTTTAATTTGGTTTTACTTGCTGTGAAAATGCGTAAAACAAAAAAGACAGCAAGGAATGCACCTAAGACACTTAAACCAAATTTATCTATGCCGTAGTAAATGGCAAATGGATACGCAAGTAGAACAATTGCAGACAAACCTGTCAGCAAATGGCGCATTAGGCTTCCTTAAGCAGTTCTACTACCGATTCAACTACGTCATCGACGGTACGAACCATTTTGAATTCTTCTGGCTTAATCTTTTTGCCTGTCACATTCTGCAGGTGAACAACAAGATCAACAGCGTCGATACTGTCCAAATCAAGGTCTTGGTATAGGTGAGCCTCTGGCTGGATATCTGCTTCATCGATTTCGAATAGTTCAACCAAAGCGTCTTTTACTTGGTCGAAAACCTGTTGCTTATTTAATTCTGTCATATTCGTTGTCTACAAATTAGTTGCTAGTTTGAGATGAGATATACGCTGCTAAGTTAGCCACTGATGCGAAGTGTTGGCGCGTATTAGAATCATCAGCATCGATGACAATGTTATATTTCTTTTTAATGGCTAAGCCAAGTTCAAGTGCATCAATAGAGTCAAGCCCCAGTCCGTCCCCAAATAGTGGTGCTTCTGTTTCAATCTCATCAACAGAGATGTCTTCAAGGTTTAATGCGTCGATAATCAACTGCTTAATTTCGTTATGTAGTACTTCCACGGGAACCTACTTAGTTATTATTGATAGTTGGAAAAATAGCTTCAGCAAGATAGCTATTAAGCCTTCTTGCTGCTGATGTTGGGTTATTAGTTTGCTTTATAAAAGGCATGACCTCAACTTTATCCTTAACTTCAACATGGAAAAAAGGCTTGGTATCGGGAACTTGATACCATTTTTTTTCCTTTGTAAGAAAGCTAGGAGAAACGGAAATATGTATTATGCGTAGGTCTCTTTGAGTGCGTATCGCAATTTGAGCTGCACCACGTTGCAGTTTGGAGACAACACCTGGTGTAGTTCGAGTTCCCTCAGGAAATACCAGTAAAACATTGTCTCGCTCAAATCTTTCTTCACACAAATCAAGTAAGTCATCTGGCGTTTCATTAGGAATGTAACCCGCAGCTTTAACAATGTGTTTCATGAACGGGTTTGACCAGATGGCGGCCTTTACTAAGCAATCACATTGCTTAAGCTGAGATGCCACTAAAACGTAGTCGATAAGGCTAGGGTGGTTTGCAACAATAAGGCAGTTCTTATCGTTGGCGAGAATGTCAGCACCGTCGATTCGGTAGTCAATCGCTCCAGTAAACTTCATCAATCGGCAAAAAAAGTGAAACGTAATGCGAATGACGTTTTGTACGCGGTATTCTCGTTGGATAGTATTTGGTGTAGTCAGTCGAATTAGAGGAATAATAACGAAACTGAGTGTCAAACCCCCTAAACCAAAAATTGCAAAACAAAGTCCTGTTGCAAAAATACGCCAATATTTATTTACAGCATTCATGCTTGCTGCCATTCCCATGAATTCCTTTCACCAGCAATTATCCAATCAGATTCTTTGCGTAGATAGTGTGCCAAAAAGCTCAAAGCTTGCGGTAGGTGACTGATAGTATCTGTTTTTTTGTATTGTGCAACTTGCCACTTATCACCAGAAGACAAAATGAGTCCTAAAGCGTAGCCTTTAAAATTTTTGTCTTCATATTCAGCATAATCCGAGGGTAACGGCTCATCAAAGTCGACTAACAAGACCTTAGCTTTTGGATATTGGTTCAGATAAAGCCATGCTTCAATGAGTGCGCTATGAAATGTATTTTCTCCGCCAGCAATTGATGTCACGGGAATGGCTTGTTTGGTTGCTATGGTTGAGAGACCTGCCGCCGTATTGTGGACTGACTGCGAGAAGTTCATTGGTGAGGCTTCTTCACCGGCTAATATATGGCGGATTAATTCAGCGCTGCGATGCAGTTCACCATGACGGCTCGAAAAAACCAAATAGTCTATCTGTTGATCGCTCATTAGATGAATTGCCGTTTGTACAGCGAGCTTACTTAATGTGCTCATACGGCGGCGCATCATAGCGGGAATCAACGCAGCATCGATGGTTTCTTCTTCTGGCCAGTTTTCATGTTGTGCCCACTGTTCCCAACTTGTTTGGTCACTAAGACCTAAGCTATTGGCTGACCACATATCGATATTAAATGAGATTAATTGCAACTGATTTGACATAACGTATTGATTTGTTGTTGAGCACATTAAATACTATGCTCGTTTATTAATATTCCCCAATCAAAGCAAGGAAATGCAATGAAAGCAATAAAATACACGATTTCGATTTTGTTAGTTGTACTTTTAGCAGGCTGTGGACGCGTGCAGCCAATCATGAATGTTGAGAACACGCCAGTTGCTTATACTCTTACCAGCGATGAAGTAAAAGCCGCTATTGTTGTTGCTGCTACAAATCGTGGTTGGGTGATTGCCAACAGCACTGCTACAGAATTAACTGCTAAACTTCTGGCTCGAGATCATAGCGCTGAAATTCGTATTCCTTATAGTGACAAATATTATTCCATCATTTATGTAAGTTCTGTGAATCTAAAAGCAAGTGATGGAAGTATTCACCGTAACTACAATCGCTGGGTTAATAATCTGAACGTTGATATTCAGAAGCAGTTGGCTAGAGCGTCAGTAAAATAATTCTAAATAAATACAATTAGGCTTTTTCGTGTTTGAACAAAAACAAGATCCTTATAACGCTCTAGAGGCGAAAACTGAGGCGCAAAAGTTATCTTTTGCGCCAATTATTTTTCATACCGCACGTACATTACGTGATTTAGGTATTTTAATGGAGTTGGATAAAGCGGGTTCGCAAGGCGCGAGCGCTGAATCTCTTTCCAAAGCCACGGGTGTATCTGAGTACGGTGTCAAAGTCCTTCTGGATATGGCGATTAGTGCGAACATCGTGTTGTGGCAGAAGCCCAATTACATATTGGCAAATCTGGGTCATTTCATTCTTCATGACGGCATGACTCAGGCAAACATGGATTTCACCGCAGATGTTTGTTACGCCGCTATGATGCATTTAACCGAGTCGATTACCGAAGGTAAACCCGCTGGTCTTAAAGAGCTGGGCGAATGGGAAACCATTTATCAAGGTCTTTCTCGTTTGCCTGAAAAAGCAAAGCAGAGCTGGTTCCAATTCGACCATTTTTACTCAGATCGTTCGTTTCCGATCCTTCTTGAGCGTGTTTTTGCTTCCAAGCCTAAAACTTTGGTTGATATTGGTGGCAACACAGGTAAATGGGCGATGCAGTGCTGTCACTACGATAAAGATGTTCAAGTGACGATTGTTGACCTTCCTCAACAGCTCGAAATGGCACTAAAAAATGCCGAAGAAAATGGTTTTTCGCAACGTATAAAGGGTTATCCAGCCAACATGTTGGATAAGAGCCAATCTTTGCCAGAACAAGCCGATGTGTGGTGGATGAGTCAGTTTTTAGACTGTTTTTCGCCAATGGAAATTCTAAGCATTCTACAAAGAGTCAAACAGCAGCTAAAACCAGATTCAAAAGTGTATATTTTGGAGCTATTCTGGGATGCGCAGAAATATGATGCGGCTTCCTACAGCTTGAACGCTACCTCGCTTTATTTTACCTGCCTAGCAAATGGTAATAGCCGTTTTTATCGCAGTGATGATTTTCTTGAGATCATTGATGCAGCTGGCTTAGAAGTGGTGGAACGTACAGATCACATTGGTCTGGGGCATACGTTGTTAGAACTAAAAGCAAAGTAAAAATAATAATCAGAGAATAATTGTAATGGATATACAGCAACGTCAAGTCGTTATTATTGGCGCAGGGCCGTCAGGGTCGACAGCCGCCGCTTTGCTAAATAAGCAAGGTATCGATGTTCTTGTGATTGAAAAGTTGCAGTTTCCGCGTTTCTCCATCGGCGAGAGCCTACTTCCAGCATGTATGGAAGTCGTAATGGAGGCGGGAATGCTACCAGCGGTAGAAGCGGCAGGCTTTCAATTTAAGAATGGTGCAGCTTTTCGAAAAAATGGCGTTTATACCGAATTTGATTTTTGCGATAAGTTTACGCCAGGGCCAGGAACGACTTTTCAGGTTCAGCGTGCTAATTTCGACAAAGTTCTCGCAGACAGTGCAGAACAACAAGGTGTAGAAATCCGCTATCAGCATGAAGTGAGAAGTATTGAGTTTGAAGGTTCCAGTTCGCTTATTACTGTCGCGGACGAAAAAGGAGAATGTTACACCCTTCAAGCGTCGTATGTTTTAGATGCAAGTGGCTTTGGGCGTGTATTACCCAAATTGTTGGATATTGAAGAACCATCCTGTTTACCCGCTCGAAAAGCGATATTTACCCACACGATTGATCATATCGATTCTGAAAAACACCTATATGACCGAAATAAAATTCTGATTTCTGTCCATCCTAAACATTCTGATGTCTGGTATTGGCTAATTCCATTTTCTAATGGCATTTGTTCAATTGGTGTTGTTGCAAAACCTGAATTTTTTGACGGTTACAACGAGGACAAAATAGAAGCTATCAAACAATTAGTAAAAGAAGAGCAGCATCTTTCACTATTGTTGGAGAATGCAGAGTTTCCGAATGCGGCTGGAGAGCTGAAAGGCTATTCCGCCAATGTGAAACATTTAGCTACTCAGCACTATGCATTATTGGGTAATGCAGGAGAGTTTTTGGATCCAGTGTTTTCATCTGGAGTGACGATCGCCATGAAATCAGCACAATTCGCTGCGCAGTGTGTAATTCGTCAGTTAGAAGGTGAAAGTGTTGATTGGAAGCGCGATTACGAAACACCATTGATGATAGGCGTGAATGCTTTTAGAACTTACGTTGAAGGCTGGTATGACAGCACGCTACAAGACGTCATCTATTATGAAAAGCCGAACGCACGTATTAAGCAGATGATCTGTTCGATACTCGCTGGTTATGCTTGGGACACCAATAATCCGTATGTTAAGGATTCAAAACGCCGCTTAACCAGTCTGGCGGAACTCATTCGAAGTAGTTAAGAAACTAACAATACAAAGGCGCATATGGTTGCAGAGTGAGGTTCTGCATAACTATTTAGTACTGAACCTCATGTTTCATATGCGCTGAATTTGGGCATTTGCGTCTATCTTAGTGCAGGTGAGTGAGGTTGCTCACAAATCCTTCTTGTCTGATGAGATAAAAATCACACAACCTCCCTAATTTTGTGCACGAAATGTTAAATATGTTGTTATTTTCTAGTGCAAGATGCTGAGAATGCGGTCTTAGTTAGATAAATCGATATTTAAATCTGATGTAAAGGATTACTTTCCATTGTTGTCCTGTAAGTTTAGTTTAGATTGGCTTTTCTCTCTAATTATTCAGTATTGATAAGAATATAATCTCTTTTTATTCTGATTTTATGGCAAATTGCTTCAATGCTTGATAATGTTTGCCGCATTCTTTGTAAGGAAAATGGCGATATTCAGTCAATTCCGAAGTCTTTTAGGTTAGCCGTTCTAGCCGAAATGCAAAGAAGTCATGGATGCAAAATTAAAACTTGGAGTTTATACAGATGTATAAGAACAAAATCACACAAGCACTTTTACTAGGTGCTGGTCTAGCGGTGGCAACAACTTCTCTTACAGCTTTTGCTGCGAATGTACCAGCAGGTACTAAGCTAGCTCCAGTGCAAGAGATCGTTCGTGGTAACGGTACAGAAGTAGCGACCATCGACCCGCACAAATCTCAAGGTGTTCCAGAATCACACGTTATTCGTGACCTACTAGAAGGCTTGGTAAACCAAGATGCTGACGGTAAGGTTATTCCTGGTGTTGCAGACCGCTGGGAAACTTCAGACAACAAAACGTTCACTTTCCATATTCGTGAAGGGGCTAAGTGGTCTAACGGCGAACCTGTAACTGCACAAGATTTCGTATACAGCTGGCAACGTGCTGTTGATCCAGCAACTGCTTCTCCATACTCTTGGTACATGGAAATGACCCAGATGAAGAATGCAGCGGACATCGTAGCAGGGAAAAAAGACAAGAGTGAGCTAGGCGTATACGCTAAAGACGCAAACACTCTTGTTGTGGAATTAGACTCTGCAGTTCCATATTTCGTTATGATGACTGGTCACACAACAATGAAACCAGTTAATCAAGCGACAGTTGAGAAGTTTGGTGATCAATGGACCAAACCTGAAAACTTCGTTGGTAACGGTGCTTATGTAGTTGAAAACTGGGTTGTGAACGAGCGTTTAGTTCTTAAACGTAACGAACAATACTGGGATAACGAGCACACTGTTATCAATAAAGTAACTTTCCTTCCGATCGAAAACCAAGTTGCTGAAATGAACCGCTTCCTAGCAGGTGAGATCGATATCAGCTATGAAGTGCCAGTAGAGCATTTCCGTCGTCTTAAGAAAGAGCACCCTGAATTTGTTTCTGTAGTGGGTAACCTATGTTCTTACTACTACTCTTTCAACACCAAGAAAAAGCCATTTGATGACGTTCGTGTTCGTAAAGCGATTTCTTACGCGATTGACCGTAACATCGTTAGCGATGCAATCATGGGTCAAGGTCAGAAACCAGCATACTTCCTAACGCCTGAGATCACTTCTGGTTTCAACCCAGTAATGCCTGCTTACGGCAAAATGACTCAGAAAGAGCGTAACGAAGAAGCAGCTCGTCTACTTGCTGAAGCTGGTTACGGTAAAGACAACCCACTTAAGTTCACTCTTCTATACAACACTTCAGAAAACCACAAGAAGGTTGCTGTAGCGATTGGTTCTATGTGGAAGAAAACTTTGGGTCTAGATGTCACTCTAGAAAACCAAGAGTGGAAAACTTACCTATCTTCTAAAGACCAAGGTGACTTCGAAGTTGCTCGTGCCGGTTGGTGTGGTGACTACAACGAAGCGTCTTCATTCCTAACTTTGATGACAAGTAACAACACTACTGGTGGTCAACACTGGGGCAACAAAGAGTACGATGCAATCATCGATAAAGCTCTGACTTCTACTTCTGAAGAAGAACGTCAAAAGCTTTACGCAGATGCAGAAGCTCTAATGGCGAAAGAAATGCCAATCGCTCCAATTTATCAGTATGTTAAGACTCGTTTACTATCTCCAAAAGTAGGCGGTTTCCCTGCGAACAACGCAGAAGAAAAGATCTACTCAAAAGATCTGTACATCAAAGCTGAATAAATTAGCAAAGCTATAAAACTATAATTAAGTAATATTCTGCATGTGCTTGAGGTTCGTGGATGGTACATGCAGTATTTTTTTGTTTTAAATAGTCACAGACTGGAAGAGTGAGTTTATGTTTAAATTCATTATTAGACGAGTTCTGGAAGCAATCCCTACTATGTTGGTGTTGATTACAGTATCGTTTTTTCTCATGCGTTTCGCACCAGGAAACCCTTTCTCAAGCGAGCGCGCTTTACCGCCAGAAGTAATGGCGAACATCGAAGCGAAATATGGACTTGATAAGCCTGTATTAGAGCAGTACACCACTTATCTGACCAACGTTTTACAAGGCGATTTCGGTCCTTCATTTAAGTACCTTGATTACTCGGTAAACGAGCTGATTTTTGCAGCCCTTCCTGTGTCAGCGAAAGTGGGTTTTGCCGCTTTCATCTTCACAGTAATTATGGGTGTAACGGTCGGGACACTTGCCGCATTAAGGCAAAACACTTGGCTAGACTACTCAATTATGGCCACGGCTATGATTGGTGTCGTAATGCCTTCATTCGTTCTCGCACCAGTGTTAATTTACATTTTCTCTATTAATTTAGGTTGGTTCCCTGCTGGGGGCTGGTTAGACGGGTCCTTCAAGTATATGGCTCTGCCAGTTCTTGGTATGTCTCTGCTATACGTAGCAACGTTTGCACGTATTACACGTGGTTCGATGATTGAAACTCTAAACAGTAACTTCATTCGAACTGCGCGAGCAAAAGGGTTGAGCTATCCATACATCGTTGTTAAGCACGCACTGAAACCTGCTATGTTGCCTGTTGTTTCTTATATGGGACCTGCGTTCGTAGGTATCATTACTGGTTCGGTTGTTATTGAAACCATCTTTGGTCTTCCGGGTATTGGTAAGTTGTTCGTAAACGCGGCATTTAACCGTGACTACTCTCTGGTAATGGGTGTAACCATTCTTATTGGTTTCTTATTTATCCTGTTCAACGCAATTGTAGATATCTTGTTGGCAGCGATTGACCCGAAAATTCGTTACTAAGGAAGTATTACTATGTTGACGAAAAAAGAAAATCTGGAAGCGATTGAAAAGTTTTCCGAAAATCTTGAAATCGAGGGTCGCAGCCTGTGGCAGGACGCTCGTATCCGCTTTATGCGAAATAAAGCAGCGATGGTGAGTTTATTTATTCTCATGCTGATGACGTTGGCGGTTATTTTCTTGCCAATGATTGCTCCTTTTACTTATGACGATACTGACTGGTATGCAATGCACGTTGCACCAAATGCAGAGCATTGGTTTGGTACTGACAGTCTAGGTCGTGATATCTACGTTCGTACTTTGATCGGTGGCCGAATCTCGCTGATGGTTGGTGTCATGGGCGCACTGGTTGCAGTGTTGATCGGTACGCTTTACGGCGCGGCGTCTGGTTTCATCGGTGGTCGTGTTGACCGTATCATGATGCGTATTCTTGAAATCCTATACGCAGTACCATTCATGTTCTTGGTTATCGTATTGGTAACCTTCTTTGGGCGTAATATCGTTCTGATCTTCGTCGCTATTGGTGCTATTGCGTGGCTTGATATGGCACGTATCGTACGTGGTCAAACATTAAGCCTACGTAGTAAAGAGTTTATTGAAGCTGCGCACGTATGTGGTGTCAGTAACTGGAAAATCATTACTCGTCATATCGTACCAAACGTACTAGGTATCGTAGCTGTATACTCTACGCTATTGATTCCAAGCATGATTCTGACTGAATCGTTCTTATCTTTCCTTGGTTTAGGTGTTCAAGAGCCTATGACAAGCTGGGGAGCACTGTTGCAAGAAGGTGCAAACACAATGGAAATCGCTATTTGGCAGCTTGGCTTCCCTGCGGCATTCATGGTGGTAACACTGTTCTGCTTTAACTATGTGGGTGACGGTCTACGTGACGCGCTGGATCCAAAAGACAGATAAGAATTGAGGAAGTACTAATGGCTTTATTAGATGTCAAAGACCTGCGTGTAGAGTTTACTACCCAAGATGGTATTGTTACCGCAGTTAACGATTTGAACTTCTCACTAAAACAAGGTGAGACATTAGGTATCGTTGGTGAATCAGGCTCGGGCAAATCTCAGACTGTATTCGCTATCATGGGCCTTTTGGCTAAGAACGGTATCATTTCAGGAAGCGCAAAATTCGAAGGCAAGGAGATTTTGAACTTGCCAGAGAAAGAACTGAACAAAGTTCGCGCAGAACAAATTGCGATGATTTTCCAAGATCCAATGACGTCGCTTAACCCATACATGAAAGTTAGCGATCAGTTAATGGAAGTGTTGATGCTGCACAAAGGCATGAGCAAAGCTCAGGCGTTCGAAGAGTCTGTGCGCATGCTTGAAGCGGTTAAAATACCAGAAGCTCGTAAGCGTATCACTATGTACCCACACGAGTTCTCAGGTGGTATGCGCCAGCGTGTAATGATTGCTATGGCTCTGTTATGTCGTCCTAAACTGCTGATCGCAGACGAACCGACTACAGCGCTAGATGTAACAGTACAGGCACAAATTATGGAACTGCTGAATGAACTGAAAACTGAGTTCAACACAGCGATTATCATGATTACTCACGACTTAGGTGTTGTCGCTGGTTCTTGTGACAAAGTGCTAGTGATGTACGCAGGTCGTACTATGGAATATGGCACGGTTGATGAAATTTTCTATCAACCAAGCCATCCTTACGCGGAAGGTCTGCTAAAAGCGATTCCTCGTTTGGATACAGAAGGTGATGTGTTACCAACGATTCCTGGAAACCCGCCAAACTTGCTTCGTCTACCAACAGGCTGTCCATATCAAGAGCGTTGTCATCGCGTGATGGATCGCTGTAAACGTGAAGCGCCGATCCTGACTCCATTTGGAAATGGTCGTCAACGCGCATGTTTTTCTGACTGGGAGACTTGGACGAAATGAGTGTAGATAAAAAATTACTGTTAGATGTTAAAGAGCTCAAAGTACACTTTGACATAGCAACAAAATCAGCATGGCCTTGGGCTAAGCCTCTAAAACTGAAAGCGGTTGATGGTGTTAACGTTCGCCTTTATGAAGGTGAAACGCTAGGTGTTGTGGGTGAATCTGGTTGTGGTAAGTCGACATTTGCACGTGCCATTATTGGTTTAGTGCAAGCGACTGAAGGCGAAGTCGTTTGGCTTGGTCAAGATTTAACTCGTATGCAGGAAGTGAAGCGTCGTGAAACTCGTAAAGAGATTCAGATGATCTTCCAAGACCCTCTAGCATCATTGAACCCACGTATGACAGTTGGCGACATTATTGCTGAGCCTTTACAGACTTTCTATCCGCAGCTTTCCAAGCAGGAAGTAAAAGATCGTGTAAAAGAGATGATGGCAAAAGTGGGCTTGTTACCTAACGTGATCAACCGTTATCCACACGAGTTCTCTGGTGGTCAATGTCAGCGTATTGGTATCGCACGTGCGTTGATTCTTAAGCCTAAGATGATCATCTGTGATGAACCTGTGTCGGCGCTTGATGTGTCAATTCAGGCTCAAGTTGTGAACCTTCTACAGGAACTACAACGTGAACTAGGTTTAAGCCTGGTATTTATCGCGCATGACTTGTCTGTAGTGAAACATATTTCTGATCGTGTATTGGTAATGTATTTAGGTAATGCAGTAGAGCTAGGCGAATCTGAAGCACTATTTGCAAACCCTAAACATCCGTACACCAAAGCATTGATGTCTGCGGTTCCTATTCCAGATCCAAAGCTGGAACGTTCTAAGACTATTCAAATGCTTGAAGGGGATCTGCCTTCACCAATCAACCCACCATCAGGGTGTGTTTTCAGAACTCGTTGCCCACAGGCAACAGAGATCTGTGCTCAAACGAAGCCACAAATTCAGGGTAGTGATACCCATGCAGTTTCGTGTCTACACGTTGAGATGTAAATTCAGCCTGTGACGGGCATAAGCGCGGCTTCTTTTTGAGTCGCGCTTTTTTTGTGCTCTATTTAACTGATTTAAATAGCAAACATCGCTAATAGTGAATAAGTGAGCAATACTTTAATTCATTGAAACTACATAAGGATTGTGTCGTTTGATGAATAATACGTTTGCACCAACTGTTATCGAAAAAATACTGCTATCTACTATCTATATTGGTTTCGGCATATTGTGTTTCAATATTGTAATGCCGATAGATAACGCAGTAATGTTATATGATGCTAAGCGTTTTTTTAACTTATCTGCTGTCGCAATTTTCTCACTGTTAATACTTCTTCTGCCTAGTCTTCGACAATCCATATCAAGCAGTTTTTCCCTTTTAAGTGGAAATACAAAGTGGATGATTATTCTATTCTTAATACTAGTTTTGTTATCGGATGCATTTAACTCGGGTTCATGGGGAAGTTCATTCGTATACGACTTTTATTTTTTTGGAATGATTTTCCTAATGTTTTTCTTTTTGCGTTGTTATCGCAAAGACAAAAGTGGTTATTTCTTTATCGGGCAAATCATAACGATTGGATTGTTTTTGAGTGTGTCGGTTGCATTCTACTATCGTGTAAAGCTGGATTTGGAGGTTAATTATCACACAATACTGAGCTTCGTGAATCCAAGGTTTATTAACCAAGTTCAAGTTTGGTTGATTATCCCATTAGCTTATGTGTCCGTGATAAAACAACTAAGACAGAAAAGTAGCCGTTTCTATACAATATTGTTAGTCCTGAATATCTCTATTGCATTCACACTTGATGCTAGAGGATTATTATTATCAATTCTTAGCGGGTTTCTATTAATATTACTACTTGAAAAAAAGAATCGATTAGTTTGGTTAAGACTATTTATCGTATCTATTACGAGTGGTGCATCGATATCGCTCGTATTCTTTAAATTTTTGCCAATTTATGTTTTAGGGCAACAACTAGGTCTTCCTGAAATAAGAACATCGACATCAGATCGATTGGAGCTATGGGAGAGTGCTTTATTCGGCAGTAATTTTTGGGGTAATGGTGGAGGCAGCTTCGTTTGTGATGGATTTGCTTTTGGGCATCCACACAATTCAATACTTACTGTGTTATATCACTGGGGTGTGCTTCCGACGATTATTTACATTAGCTTATCTTTAATGCTGCTTTACAAGGTGTGTAAAAGCCAATTTCGATTGAATCGCATTTTAGGTGTGAGTCTATTAACTGGCCTTCTATATAGTTTGCTTTCCGGAGTTTTTGTCATGCCGTTGAGCCAACTTATGGCTGTCATGTCCTTTGGGGTTTATTGGGCGTCTTACAAATCACAATCAAAAGCATGTGCTGATGTGCCAATATGGCAAAAAATTTTGCTTATTGTAATGGCAAGTGGGGTACTTGCATCGACAATTTATATTTCGTATGAACGAATCGTTTTTTACCAAAATGAAGACATTTATGAGCTTTTCAAAACTGAGAGATTAACGGTTGAAAATTGGATTGGGTACAGTTGTTTAAGATAATCAGAAAGCCCAATAAACCTTCAAAAAATTCGAATGACTAAGCCAAAACCCTTCGGGTGAGTGTTGTACCCTATCAACTATAATGACCCAGAAGTTAAAAATAGAGATGGGGTGAGTGATGGGTAGATTGGTTGAAGGTGTCTGGCAAGATGTGTGGTATGACACCAAAAGTAATGGCGGAAAATTCATTCGAGAAGACGCAGGATTTCGAGATTGGATAGACAGCAGACCCAACTCTCAGTTTCAACCTGAAGCTGGTCGTTATCACTTATATGTCTCTCTTGCTTGTCCTTGGGCACACCGTACGCTGATATTCAGAGAGCTGAAGCAGCTGCAAGATATTATCGACGTGACGATTGTTTGCCCTGATATGCTCCATGAAGGCTGGAAGTTCGGCATTCCTGAACCTCTTTTCGGGCATACCAAACTTCACCAAATCTATACACAAGCTAAGCCTGATTATACAGGACGCGTGACAGTACCTGTATTGTGGGACAAAAAGTATCAAACTATTGTCAGCAATGAATCGTCTGAAATTATTCGTATGTTTAACCGCTCATTTAACGAACTAACCGGTAACCAAGAAGACTATTATCCCGATTCGTTACGTAGTGTTATCGATGAGTGGAATGACTATATTTACCCGAATATCAATAATGGTGTTTATCGATGTGGCTTTGCTACTACTCAGGAAGCATATGAAGAGGCTTACGAGTCATTGTTTGAAGCTTTAGATAAGGTAGATGAACATTTATCGCGTAATAGATATCTTGCTGGCACGAGTATTACAGAAGCGGACTGGCGTCTGTTTACCACACTTGTCCGATTTGATGCGGTATATGTTGGTCACTTCAAGTGTAACAAGAAAAGAATCTCAGACTATCCGAATTTGAATGGTTATCTGAAAGAGCTATACCAAGTTCCAGGTGTAAAAGGAACTACCGATTTCTATCATATTAAGCGCCACTACTATTTTAGCCATACCAGTATTAATCCTACACAAGTCGTGCCAGTAGGCCCTGATTTGGATTTGGAGTCACCTCATGGTCGAAACCAGATATAAAAAAGCCGCGACATATGTCGCGGCTTAACTATCAGACAGTGAAGACTATTTTGCTTCTTGGTCTGCTTGGATAGCTGTAAGAGCGATTGTGTACACGATGTCGTCCACTAGCGCACCACGAGATAGGTCGTTAACAGGCTTACGCATACCTTGTAGCATTGGACCGATAGAGACTAGATCCGCAGAACGTTGTACCGCTTTATAAGTCGTGTTACCCGTGTTTAGGTCTGGGAATACGAATACAGTAGCTTTACCTGCAACTGGAGAGTTAGGAGCTTTAGAAGCTGCTACGTTTTCCATGATTGCTGCGTCGTACTGTAGAGGACCATCGATCATTAGATCAGGGCGTTTCTCTTGAGCAATACGAGTTGCTTCACGTACTTTATCAACGTCAGCACCCTTACCAGATTCACCAGTAGAGTATGAAATCATTGCAACACGTGGGTCGATACCAAATGCTGCTGCAGAGTCAGCAGATTGGATAGCGATTTCAGCAAGTTGTTCAGCTGTTGGATCTGGGTTGATTGCACAGTCACCGTATACCAATACTTGATCAGGCAATAGCATGAAGAAGATTGAAGATACGATAGACGCATTTGGTGCAGTCTTGATGATTTGGAACGGAGGAACGATAGTGTTCGCTGTTGTGTGCACAGCACCAGACACTAGACCGTCAACTTCGTTAGCTTCAAGCATCATTGTGCCTAGGAAAACTGAATCTTCCAGTTTTTCACGAGCAACAACTTCTGTCATACCTTTCGAGCCACGCAGCTCTACAAGACGAGCAACGTAGTTTTCACGAACTGAATCTGCGTCAATGATTTCAACGCCAGCACCTAGCTCAACGCCTTGTTGCGCTGCAACGCGACGGATTTCGTCAGGGTTACCTAATAGTACACACGTTGCGATACCGCGCTCAGCACAGATAGCCGCAGCTTTTACTGTACGTGGCTCATCACCTTCAGGAAGAACGATACGCTTACCTGCACGACGAGCAAATTCTGTTAACTGGTAACGGAATGCTGGTGGGCTTAGACGACGGATACCTTGAGTGCCTTCAGATAGAGAGTCGATCCAAGGGCCATCAATGTGGCTTGCTACGTGTTCACTGATGAACTCGATACGCTCTTTATCGTCAGCAGGTACTTCTAGGCTGAAGCTTTGTAGGTTCAGAGAAGTCTGCCAAGTGTTACCCTGTGCTTTGAAAATTGGTAGACCAGAATCAAAGGCAGGTTTACATAGGTCAACGATTTCTGAAGGGATATCGTAACCGCCAGTAAGAAGTACCGCACCGATTTCAACACCGTTCATTGCTGCTAGAGATGCTGCAACGATTACGTCAGGACGGTCTGCTGAAGTTACTAATAGAGAACCAGGTTTGAAGTGTTCAATCATGTGAGGAATTGAACGCGCACAGAAAGTGATGCTCTTGATACGGCGAGTTTTGATTTCACCTGCGTTAATGACTTCAGCATTTAGGTGCTTAGCCATATCGATTGCGCGTGTCGCGATCAATTCGATGTTCCATGGCACACAGCCTAGAACACGGATAGGGCTAGTATTGAAGATCTGCATCACTTCAAGATTAGTTTGAATCGCACTATCTGCATCATCGAACATTTCTGATAGATCTGGACGAGTACGGCCAGCTTCATCAACAGGAGCGTTAAGCTTGTTGATGATTACACCTTTAATGTTCTTGTTCTTAGTACCGCCAAAGTTTGAACAAGCGATTTCAATACGCTCTTTCAACTGTGTTGGGTTATTTGTACCAGGAGTCGCAACGAACACGATTTCAGCGCCAAGTGTAGCCGCAATCTCAGCGTTCACTTGGTTAGCGAATGGGTGCTTACGAGTAGGTACTAGACCTTCAATTAGAGTAACTTCTGAATCGCTGTTGATTTGGTTGTAACGCTCAACGATAGTCTCAAGTAGCTCGTCCATTTTCTCAGAGCCGATTAGAGTCTCAGCTGTAGACATTGCTAGAGGTTCAGCAATTTTGAGATCGCTGTTACGACCGATGATAGTAGAAGTTAGATCTGGTTGATCTTCACCACTGCGTGGTTGGGCAATAGGCTTGTAGAAAGAAACGTTTACGCCTTTACGCTCCATAGCGCGTAAAATACCCATGCTCACACTGGTTAAACCCACACCAGCACTGATTGGGATAAGCATAATAGTACGGGACATCTGTAAGGTACCTCAAACTATTGGATGCAATCTAAGATATAGATTGGATTGATATAAAGCCTAGTTAATGATTCAAGCGAGAATAAAAGCTAGGCCCCTATAGAAATCTGGCTAACCGTTTGGTTAGCCAGTTTGAAACTTAAAGACCTGCTAGAGCTGCGGTATCTTCAGCAATTACTAACTCTTCGTTAGTAGAAATAACCATCGCTGGGATGCGGCTGTCAGCTGTAGTGATAACACCTTCACCACCGAAGCGAGCTTTTAGGTTACCTTCGCTGTCTACTTTGATACCAAAGATAGCTAGACGGTTAAGAACCATTTCACGGATTGGTGCAGAGTTTTCACCGATACCACCAGTGAACACGATAGCGTCTAGACGACCGTCTAGGCTTGCAGTGTAACCAGCTACGTATTTAGCTAGACGGTGGCAGAATACATCCATCGCACGCGTTGCTTCTTCTTTAGTACCGTAGTTGTCTTCAACGAAACGACAGTCAGAAGTCACTTCAGTTAGACCTAGAAGACCAGACTCTTTAGTTAGCATGTTGTTGATTTGCTCAACTGAGTAACCTAGAGCGTCGTGTAGGTGGAAAATGATTGCAGGATCGATGTCACCACAACGAGTACCCATCACAAGACCTTCAAGAGGAGTCATACCCATTGAAGTGTCTACTGATTCACCGTTTTTAATTGCACATACAGATGCGCCGTTACCTAGGTGACAGTTAATGATGTTTAGTTCGTTAGCTGGCTTACCTAGACGCTCAGCTGCTTCGCGAGCGATAAATAGGTGAGAAGTACCGTGCATGCCGTAACGACGAACACCGTGCTCTTTGTAAAGTTTGTATGGAAGTGCGTATAAGAACGCTTCTTCAGGCATCGTTTGGTGGAAAGCTGTGTCAAATACAGCAACGTTTTTCAGTGCTGGGAACGCTTTCTGTGCCGCTTTAATACCGATGATGTGTGCTGGGTTGTGAAGAGGTGCTAGTGTTGAGCAGTCTTCGATACCTTTAAGTACTGCATCGTCGATCAGAGCAGATTTAGTAAACTTCTCGCCGCCGTGTACAACACGGTGACCGATAGCTTTAAGTTGTGCAGCAAGTTCTGGCTTAGAAGCAAGAATAGTTTCTACGATGAAAGATAGAGCTTCATCGTGTGCTGCGCCTTCACCTAGTTGTGCTTCGTGCTTACCATCAAGTTTCCACTTGATACGTGCTTCTGGAAGGTGTAAACATTCTGCAAGACCAGAAAGATGCTCGTCGCCGTTTTGTGCATCGACAACAGCGAATTTAAGTGAAGAACTACCGCAGTTTAAAACTAAAACTAGCTTAGACATGAGTGACTACCTGTAATAATCGGTTAGGACAAAATCAATGACAAGAATAGTAGATGCATAAGCAATTGGTACTAATCTTAATCAATAAAGCTTTAACTTCCCTATCTTGAGACGAGACTTCGTCATTGAAATCGTCTGCTGCTTTCCTTGCAGATTAGTCTGAAAGTTGCCTAAATTGTAAATAACGGCAACAATGAGATTGAGAGTCCGCAAAGGATAGCGATAATGGGGTAATATAACAAAAAAAATTTGAAACAATATTAGCTTTTATCAAATTTTTACGTTATTCGTTGAACTATTCAACTATTTTTTAGCGAATTCGCCCAAAAGAGGCGATAACAAGAGAGTGAGGAAGTGGTATGAGTAATCGTGTCAGTATCATCCACAGCTTGAAAGATGGTCAAAAGTACATGCAAGTTTGGCCTATGCGGAAAGAGTTAAACCTCCTATTTCCGGAGGCGCGAATCATTAAAGCCACGCGCTTTGGTATCAAAGTGATGCCAGCTGTTGCTGCGATTAGCGTGTTAACTCAGATGAGTTTCCACAATGTTCAAGCTATGCCACAAGCTGTTGTTGTAGCTTTATTTGCTATCAGTCTTCCTTTACAAGGTATGTGGTGGCTAGGACACAGAGCGAATACCCAGTTGCCTCCTGCTCTTGCTGGTTGGTATCGCGAAATACATGCAAAGATTATTGAAACCGGTTCGGCTCTAGAACCGATAAAATCCAAACCTAGATATAAAGAGTTGGCGATGGTTCTTAACAGAGCATTCCGTCAGCTTGATAAAACCGCGTTAGAACGCTGGTTCTAATTAAGAAATAGTTGAAAAGCTCTAGTGCAAAATCTAAATAATTTTGCACTAGAGCTTTTTCGTTTCTGTTTGCCTAGCTTTTATAAAGATAAGGCGTTGCAGTTTTTCTCTCGTTACAATGACTAAAAATTACTCACCGTTTATGTTCATTTCCCTAGTGAACTCAAGATACTGTTTCTTCCTCTCTTTTTGTTATTTCGCTGTTAAATGTTTCTTCCCTTTACGCATACTTACTGGTAATAATGTTGGTAAGTGCATGCTAATTGCACACTAACTAAAAAAACATCACACAACATCAAATAACAATATGCTTTAAATCAAGGAGTTAAGATGAAAGCAAGCAAGGTCATTGCTACCGCCGTTCTAGCCGGAGCTGCATTACTTTCTTCCCACAGCATTATGGCTAAAACCGCTAAAGTTGCGGTTTCGCAAATCGTTGAACACCCAGCACTCGATGCAACACGTCAAGGTCTACTTGATGGCCTAAAAGCAAAAGGCTATGAAGAGGGCAAAAACCTAGAATTTGATTTCAAAACAGCACAAGGTAACCCTGCTATTGCAGTACAAATTGCTCGTCAATTTGTTGGTGAAAATCCTGATGTGCTTGTTGGTATTGCAACGCCAACTGCTCAAGCGCTAGTGTCGGCAACTAAAACTATCCCAGTGGTATTTACTGCGGTTACAGATCCAGTAGGCGCTAAACTAGTTTCTACAATGGAACAACCAGGAAAGAACGTTACTGGTCTTTCTGATCTTTCTCCAGTTGAGCAACACGTTGAGCTAATTAAAGAAATTATGCCAAACGTGAAATCTATCGGTGTGGTTTACAACCCAGGTGAAGCAAATGCAGTGAGTTTGATGGAACTGTTAAAAGCTTCAACACAAAAACATGGCATCACTCTAGTAGAAGCAACTGCACTGAAAAGTGCTGATGTTCAGTCAGCAACACAAGCTATCTCTGCTAAATCTGACGTTATTTATGCACTTATCGACAATACAGTTGCAAGTGCAATCGAAGGTATGATCGTTGCTGCAAACCAAGCTAAAACGCCAGTGTTTGGCGCTGCGACTTCATATGTAGAACGTGGTGCGGTAGCAAGCCTTGGTTTCGACTACTACCAAATTGGTGTTCAAACTGCAGATTATGTAGCGGCAATCTTGGAAGGTGCTGCTCCTGGCTCTCTAGACGTTAAAGTTGCTAAAGGTTCTGATTTAGTTATCAACAAGACTGCGGCAGACAAGCTAGGTCTAGAAATTCCTAAATCTGTTATGGATCGCGCAACAAGCGTTAAATAGAACCATTGTTAAAAGAGTTGGCGTAGTAATACGCCAACTTCATTAAGCAGAGAAGGGAGTTTGTATGTCTGCTTTTGCCTTTTTTGGCGCCTTAGAGGTTGGCCTTATCTACGGTCTGGTGGCACTGGGTGTTTACCTGACTTTCCGAGTTCTTGATTTCCCAGATCTGAGTGTTGACGGTAGTTTCCCTATGGGCGCTGCTGTAGCCGCAACAGCGATTGTTGCTGGCATCGACCCATGGATTGCAACCGGCTTAGCGATTATCGCTGGTGCGGCAACAGGTTGGGTTACTGCATTCCTAACGGTTCGTTGTGGAATACTTCACCTGTTAGCTTCAATTCTGACCATGATTGCTGCGTTCTCAATCAATATCCGCATTATGGGACGCCCCAACTTAGCTCTATTAGGTGAAGATACTATCCTGACACCATTCGAATCCATGGGTGATCCTATGTTGATTCGTCCTCTGGTTGTTGCGGTATTAGTACTGATTTCGGCGTTGTTTGTTGTTCGTTTGTTGAACAGTGACTTTGGTTTGGGTCTTCGTGCAACGGGTGTTAACGCTCGCATGGTTGCAGCGCAAGGTGCAAGCACTGCCTTTTACACTTATTTTTGTTTAGCACTTTCAAACGGTTTTGTTGGTTTCGCTGGCGCTTTGTTTGCACAAACAAACAGTTTCGCTGACGTAACTTCTGGCGTGGGTACAATCGTCGTTGGTTTGGCGGCTGTAATCCTTGGTCAGACACTGATTCCTGGTCGTAAAATTTGGGTGGCAGTAACGGCAGTTATTGTTGGTTCTGTTCTTTATCGTTTAGCAGTAGCGTTTGCACTAAGTTCTGGAATGTTTGGTTTACAAGCATCTGATTTGAACTTGGTTACAGCAGTGCTCGTTGCTTTGGCTTTAATCATGCCAAGAATGAAAAGGAACCGAAAGCCAAAAAAGGGTAGTGCACCTGCTGAGAAGTCGGTTGTATCTAAGCAGGTAAAGGCGTCAGGAGAAGTATTATGATCCGTTTAGAAGATATTCAAGTTACATTTAATCCTGGCACTATCCTTGAGAACCGTGCGTTAAGAAGCGTGAATCTGCAAGTGCCAGAACACCAGTTTCTTACTGTTATCGGCTCAAATGGTGCAGGTAAATCAACGCTATTAGGTGCTGTAACTGGCGAAACTCCGATGGTTGGCGGTAAAGTCAACATTGATGATATTGACGTAACTCGCCGCAGTGTCGATCAACGTGCGAGTTTATGTGCTCGTGTATTCCAGGACCCACTTGCGGGTACTTGTGGCGCGTTGACGATTGAAGAAAACATGGCGCTTGCTTACATGCGTGGTAAACGTCGTGGTTGGAAACATTCTCTTTCAACCAATCGCCGTAAACTGTTTCAAGAGCGAATCAGTATTCTTGGCTTAGGTTTGGAAGATCGTCTTGGTGATAACATCGGTTTGTTGTCTGGTGGTCAACGTCAGGCAGTAAGCCTTGTGATGGCAACTCTTTCTGACAGTAAACTATTGTTACTCGATGAACACACGGCAGCACTCGACCCACGTATGGCGGCATTCATTATCGACTTAACTAAAAAGATCGTTAAAGAGTTTAACCTAACTGTAATGATGGTGACGCACTCAATGAAAGATGCGTTAGCGTGCGGTGACAGAACGGTGATGTTGCACCAAGGTGAAATCGTTCTGGATGTTTCAGGTGAACAACGTGCCAATATGCAGGTTCCAGATTTGCTTGAGATGTTCTCAAAAGTTCGTGGTGAAGAATTATCTGACGATAGCCTGCTACTGAACTAATTCCTAAGCTCATCCTACTAAACGTGATCCTCCTTACATTATGCGTAAATCGCAATTTGTGTAAGGAGGATTTTTCTTTTTAAACAACGAGGTAAGTTAACTAACAACTAGATTTATAGATCAGGGAAAAATCATGTCCTTACCTTACGCTTTTCACTCTCAAACATCTGATGGTCTTACCTATGGAGATGGCCAACTTACTCTCATCTTAAATACGGAGTCTGATTTGTTTAATAAGGTTTATGTTCGCCATGAGCCTGACAATGAAGAATCTCTAGTTGAAATGAAGCCCTTTGCGAAAAAAGGCCGGTTAACTCAGTGGATCGCGACAATCCCTGTTAATCCTGATAAATCACTAACGCACTATGTGTTTAAGATGCTGCAAGTGGATAAGCAACATTGGCTTGATGCGAGAGGGGTTCAAAGCAGGATCCCGCCTCGTGAATATCATTTCAAATATGACGCGCTTCACCAGCCTCCTGAGTGGGTGAAAGAACAGATATTTTATCAAATATTTCCTGACCGCTTCTGCAACGGTAACCCTGATATTAGTGTAAAAACAAACGAGTATCCGGTTAGAGGTGGCAAACGTACTGTGATAGCCAAACAGTGGGGAGATCCAGTTAGCTCACACGATTCTCATGGTTCGTTGGAATTTTATGGTGGTGACTTAGCGGGAGTTCGTAGCAAATTAGACTATCTACAGAAGCTAGGTATTACCACTGTCTACCTTAATCCGATATTTACCTCACTAAGTAACCATAAATATGACACTACGGATTACTTCAATGTCGATCCACATCTTGGAACCAACGAAGAGTTTGCTCAGCTATGTGAAGAGATTCATCGGCGCGGAATGAAGGTGGTTTTGGACGCGGTTTTTAATCACACATCAGCTGAACATCCTTGGTTTGACCGTTTTAACCACTATGTTAATGGTGCGTACTCTTCGGAAAGTTCACCTTATCGTGACTACTATTTGTTTGATCAGAATAATCACTATGCTTGCTGGAAAGGTGTAGAGAATTTACCTGTTTTGAATTTTCTCAACCCAAAAGTGCGTGAGTATATCTATCAGGGGAACGACTCTGTTATTAAACATTGGTTGCGCCCACCATATTCAATCGATGGCTGGCGTTTCGATGTGATTCATATGCTTGGGGAAGGTGCTGGGGCCGTCAACAACGCTTATTACGTGAAAGAATTTCGCCAAGCAGCAAAGAGTGAAAATCAACAAGCCTATGTCTTAGGTGAACACTTCTTTGAAGCGACGCAATGGTTACAAGGCGACCAAGAAGATGGTGCGATGAACTACTATGGGTTTGCCCACCCTGTACGCGCTTGGTTAACCGGAAAAGATATTGCGTATGACCCAATCGCAATAAGTGCTAACGAATTTGTTGAGTGGATTTTAGAAGCACAAGCAAAAGTGCCTTGGTCGAATCAATTGACTCAACTGAACCAACTAGACAGTCACGATACCATGCGTTGGGCAACCTTAGTGGATGGTAACGAAGCTCTGATGGATATCGGACTCGTATTTCTGATGACGATGGTTGGCACACCTTGTGTTTACTATGGGACTGAGGTTGGGTTGCAAGGTGGATTAGACCCCGACAACCGTCGTTGCTTCCCATGGCAAGAAATTGAAAATTCAGCGCAACTTGGCCGATTCAAGAAGTTGGTTGCGTTGAGACGGAAACATTTGGCATTACAACAGGGTGCTTTACAAATTCTGCATGTTGAAGCGAGCTGCATTGTATACGCGCGTGTTTATGGTGATGACGTGTTCGTAGTTGTAGTGAATGCGGCGAACACTTCTATTCGCGTATCAATACCTGTTTGGAAGCTAGGTTTGGAGAGCGTCAAAGCACAAAGTGTTACGTCAACCGATGAATTTGATGTTGTCGACGGAATGCTGGAGCTAGAAATGAAAAGTAAAAATTATCAATTATTTGCATTGTTATCTTTGGATGACATTTAAGAAATTTCAGCGTCTGATGAGAGAATGACTAGTTTTTGTATGTTGTATTATTGAGATAAATATCAAACAGTCACAGTGAGTTTTGATAACGATACAATATGCATATATAAATGGTGTGAAGTGTACTAATCTATTGCTTAAACGAATTTCCTTACTTTGTTTTAAGACGAAGAAAAGTATATGAAACCCAAAAAAAACTATAAAAAAACAGTCATTTTTGTCCCTTTAGTTTTGGTTATTGCAGTTATTGCAGTGATGGCTTATTCCTATCTGATGGTGCTCAATCAACAGATTCGAACCGAGTACCGAAACGTCAACGTCATGCTACAAAGAGCTGGCAAGATTCTGGTGGCACTTGACTATGGTTTCACCAGTTACTATGAAACCTCTCTAACTGCGAGCGCAGATTTCAACATCGAAGTGGTTGAAGGCGTGTGCCAGTTATCTCCGAAAGAATCGTTGATGTTGACACAAAATCTCGCTCACTCATCCCCGCCAATTAACATCAGTTATATGATGGTGGGCGACGAAAAATACTGTAATGTCGAAAGTGATGTGACAGAGCTTGCGTTAAGAAAAGTGACTCTGGCGCCAATCATTTCATTCCTGCATGACCTCGACGACTATGTTATCGGCGTTCACTATCTTGATGACCATGGATTTATCATTTCTTCTCCGAAGGAAGCAATCCAAGGTATCACTCAAGAGCAGTTGAATACCATTCGCCTAAAGACGTTTTGGCAAGAGGCCGCGCAAAATCCCGATGTTATATCTGTTATTGGGCCTAGTGCATTTAGCGAAGTATTGATGCAACGTAACAACATGACACTCGCAATGCCTGTGTTTGAGAATAAAGAGTTCCAAGGTGTAGTTGTTCTGGATGTCAGTGTTGATAAGCTAATCGGAGATTTATCTCCAGTAGCTGGCAAACTAAGGCTTGTTCGCTCTGAGTCTTTGCCTTTAGATAGCTCGGTTTATCTCCCCCATAAACTGAATGTCAGTTATACCAACATGGATCACTATCTTTACTACCACTGGGATTGGAAAAATGAGCTAAGCCAATTTGTCAGTGAAATGAGTATGGGGATTACCGTCGTATTCCTTGCGTATTTAGTGACTGTCATAGGTGCATTACATCTTGGTACGAGAGTAGAAAAAAACTATTACGAGAACTTAGCATCCCACGATCCGATGACTGGTGTTTTGAATCGTCGCGGTATGGAAGAATTTTTGAAGGACAGAGAACACAACACCTATCTGTCTATCGCCGTATTTGATATCGATAATTTTAAATCCATCAACGACACCTATGGTCACGATATCGGTGATAACGTGATTTGCTATTTGGGTGAGCAGATAGAAAAGAGCATCCGCAGTACTGATGCTGTTGCACGATTTGGCGGTGAAGAATTTGTGATTTATCTAACGGGTGACGACCGAGACGTGCTCAAGAAAATCATGTTACGCGTTAAAGATGCCATAACAGAAAAATCTTCTGGTGTAGTGGAGCGAGGCTTCACAGTGTCTGGCGGTGTTGAGATTATTGAAAGTGCGGAAGGCTGCGATTTCGATAAGCTATTCAAAATCGCAGATGAGAAACTTTATGAAGCTAAAACTACCGGCAAAAACAAGCTGGTGTTTTAGGTAAACTGTTATGCGTAAAGTGAATCTCTATAGCGTCTTAAATGATCAACCATGGCTTCAACGTCATTTTTGACGCGTATTTCTCTAAATAAGTCTGCTGCGTCAGGGTAAGCCTGGCGCAAGTATGAAAACCACTGTTTCACTCGGTTTGGGTAGTATTTGGCTTTATCGCCGTTGACTTCGAATTCAGAGTATTTAATCAGTAGCTCCACAACCTCATTCCAAGACATAGCTTCATGGTTGTGTTTGACCATATTGCCTAAGTTCGGAATGTTTAACGCACCACGGCAAACCATAAGTGAATCGACACCTGTGGTCTTTATGCAATCCTGACCATCTTGATAGCTCCACACTTCACCATTAGCAATGAGAGGAACAGACGTCTTCTGGCGGATTTTATCAATATATTCCCACTTGATTTCACTTGCCTTGTATCCACCCATCTTGGTTCTGGCGTGAACCGTTAATTCATCAGCTTTAGCTTGGGATACGGCATCGACAATTTCAAAGCAGTCATCAGGATTTTCCCAACCAAGACGAATTTTTGCTGAGACAGGAATATGAGCTGGAACTGCCTCTCGGCAGGCTTTTACAACTTGGTAAATAAGCTCAGGTTGTTGTAATAATGCAGCGCCGCCTTTGCTTTTATTGACGGTTTTCGCTGGGCAACCGAAGTTTAGGTCGATGCCATATGCGCCGAGGCTAGCCGCGCGAACGGCATTTTCTGCCATCCATACAGGCTCTTGGCCAAGCAATTGAACTTTGACAGGCACGCCAGATTTCGTCGCAGAATCTTGCTTAAGTTCAGGACAAAGACGATAGAACATATGATCAGGTAGCGTTTGGTCGATAACACGCACAAACTCAGTAACACAGAAATCATAGTCATTAATTTCTGTCAGCATTTCGCGCATCAGGCTATCTAATACGCCCTCCATAGGGCCTAAAACAACTCGCATACTTAGGATCTTTTTACTACCGTCAAAAATGGAGGCGAGATTGTAGTGGTATAGCGAAGAAATGTCACGAAAACCGGACTATACCTTTTGTAATCGACGTGATGAAAAAGCACTAAATTGGCTCATCTTGCTCTGCAGCATATCGTCGAGAAACAACTTAGGGATATCCGCACAAGAACTTATCGTGCAGTTCAGGTTATAATGCGCCAATAATCAAAACTATCAGAAGCTAAAAGAGTTTAAATGACTTATCAATTTGTGAATTTGAGTTCAATAGAATGCAGTGAATCACCTGCATTTATCGAGGGTGTTGTTCTGGCTGCTAATTTAGCCACCAAGCCTTTAGATCCTGAATCGTGGCTGAGTTCGGTTTTTGGAGAGCAAGCTGAAAACCTTAAGACGCTCATTACTGATCAAATCAACGCACAATATCATGAGCTAAAGCTTAACGAATATGGCTTGCATGCAAAGTTAGAACAGCAAGAGTCAGGCTTCGATGAATCGTTAGCGGATTTTGCCGAAGGCTTCATGACGTTGTGGCCTACCATCGAACCGTTTTGGCAAGAAGTTGTCACGTCTGATGGCTCTATTCGAATGCTCCAAGCACTGCTGACAACCTTGATGCTTGCAATTGATGAAGAGCAGACGCATCAACAGATGAAAGAAGCTGGCTTTACTGATGTGCCTAAGCTTGAAAACATGGTGAAACAACTTGATTTGATGATTCATGAAGTCGCTTTAGCGGCGGATGAAGCTATGATTGGTGCTAAAAGCCAAAACGTTAATCCCTATAAAAGTATCGGTCGTAACGAAATCTGCCCATGTGGAAGCGGTAAAAAGTTTAAGCACTGTTGCGGGAACTAAGCTTTTTTCTGTGGTACTTTTTTAAAAGTGGCGAGTTTCGAACTTTTTCCACACAAGGTTGACATAACTAGGAACAAACTCAGATATAACATCCTTACATCAAATGGCTAGGAGCCGAAAAGCAATGAAGAAATGGTTTGCTCTTTTAATGTGTAGTTTCTCTGTATTGGCGACACCGAAAGAGAATTTAAGTGAGCGTCTCGCATTAACCGATGGTTTCAGTGCGAAATTCCAACAACAAGTTGTCAGCCCAGATGGCGAAATTGTAATGGATGGCAGTGGCGTTGTGGATATTGCTCGTCCAAGTCTTTTCCGCTGGGAGACCCTTAACCCAGATGAAAATTTACTGGTTTCCGATGGTAAATCACTCTGGTATTACAGTCCGTTTATCGAGCAAGTAACCATATACAACCAAGAGCAAGCAATGGAACAAACGCCATTTGTATTGCTAACAAGGAATCGTTCAAGCGACTGGGATGCTTATAAAGTTGAGCAGGACAACGATGTTTTTACGTTAACGCCAACAGCTGTAGAATCGAATCAAGGTCAATTCCAAATTACGATTGATGTAAAAGGTGTGGTAAAAGGTTTTAATGTATTAGAACAAGATGGTCAAAAGAGCCTGTTTAGTTTTAATGACGTAAAACAGCAAAAGCCTGAAATGAATCGATTCACATTTAATGTTCCTGAAGGCGTGGAAGTTGATGACCAACGTAACTAACGATGGATCTAGGTAATTGGTACAGTGAGTAACTACTCTTTAGATTTTTCAGGGGACGAAGATTTTCGTCCCCTTGCTGCACGTATGCGTCCGCAAACCGTTGACCAGTATATTGGTCAGCAACACATTTTGGGTGTCGGCAAGCCATTGCGCAAAGCGTTGGAAGCTGGGCAAATCCATTCAATGATTCTTTGGGGACCTCCGGGGACCGGAAAAACCACACTTGCTGAAGTCGCCGCAAACTACGCGAATGCAGAAGTTGAGCGAGTTTCTGCGGTGACGTCTGGCGTCAAAGAGATCCGCTTAGCAATAGAAAAAGCGAGAGAGAACAAACTCACTGGTCGCAGAACCATCTTGTTCGTGGATGAGGTGCACAGATTTAACAAGTCACAGCAAGACGCTTTCTTGCCGCACATTGAAGATGGCACCGTGACTTTTATTGGCGCCACGACCGAAAATCCATCCTTTGAACTTAACAACGCTTTGCTGTCGCGAGCACGTGTTTATAAGCTGACTTCTCTGAGCAAAGATGAAATTCATCAGGCTCTGGATCAGGCGGTGAATGATTCTGAGCGAGGCTTAGGCAAAACCAAAGCGCTGTTTAAAGATAACGTTTTGGAGCGTTTATCAGAGCTGGTTAATGGTGATGCTCGAATGTCACTCAACTATCTTGAGCTGCTTTACGATATGGCTGACGAAGATAGCGAAGGACAGAAGCTGATTACATTGAGCCTACTTGCTGAAGTCGCCGGAGAGAAAGTTTCTCGCTTTGATAACAAAGGCGATATTTGGTACGACTTAATCTCTGCGGTTCACAAATCTATCCGTGGTTCAAACCCTGATGGCGCATTGTATTGGGCTGCCCGTATGATCTCGGCTGGATGTGATCCGCTATATATCGCTCGCCGTTTATTGGCGATTGCATCGGAAGACATCGGCAACGCCGATCCTCGCGCTATGCAAGTGGCTTTATCTGCATGGGATTGCTTCACCCGAGTGGGTCCGGCAGAAGGTGAACGAGCGATTGCTCAAGCTATCGTCTATCTCGCTTGCGCTCCAAAAAGTAATGCGGTGTATTCGGCGTGGAAGCAGGCGCTCTCTGATGCTCATAACCTTCCTGAATATGAAGTACCTCATCATTTGCGAAATGCGCCAACCAGCTTGATGAAGGATTTGGGCTACGGCGCTGAATATCGTTATGCCCACAATGAGCCAGGCGCCTATGCTGCCGGTGAACGCTATTTACCCCCTGAGATGACAGGAACTCGCTATTATCAGCCAACTAATCGAGGCCTAGAGACTAAGATTGGTGAAAAGTTAGATTATCTGGCGGATTTAGACGCAAAAAGCCCACAAAAGCGCTATGAAAAATAGTGTCTTTTCGTTATCTTTGACAAGTTAAAAATTCAATACGTATGGCCTGCTTAAAAAGCAAGCACATACGTCTTCTCGATACTCAAAAGCATAGGATTAACAATGCTGGATTCTAAATTACTTCGTACAGAGCTGGATGAAACAGCTGCAAAACTGGCACGTCGCGGTTTTAAACTCGACGTCGATACTATTCGTACACTTGAAGAACAACGTAAGTCCATTCAAGTAGAAGTTGAAAATTTACAATCCTCGCGTAATTCGATCTCTAAGCAAATCGGCCAATTGATGGCTCAAGGCGACAAAGATGGCGCTGAAGAGATTAAAAAACAAATTGGCTCTTTGGGTGACGACTTAGACGCAAAGAAAGCTGAGTTAGATGCTGTGCAAGCTCAGCTTGAAACTATTACTCAAACTGTGCCAAACGTACCAGATGATTCTGTGCCAGACGGCAAGGATGAGAACGATAACGTAGAAGTTGCGCGTTGGGGTGAACCAAAAACTTACGACTTTGAATTAAAAGATCACGTTGACCTTGGTGAAATGGGCGGCGGTCTTGATTTCGCTAGCGCAACCAAAATTACTGGTGCACGTTTTATCGTGATGAAAGGCCAATTTGCACGTCTACACCGTGCGATTGCTCAGTTCATGTTGGATCTTCACACTGAAGAGCACGGTTATACAGAAATGTATGTGCCTTACTTAGTCAATGCTGAAAGTTTGTTTGGTACTGGTCAGCTTCCTAAGTTTGGCAAAGACCTATTCCATACAGAACCTCTAACTGAAAAAGTGAATGACGAAGAACCACGTAAATTCTCTCTAATTCCAACGGCTGAGGTACCAGTAACAAACCTAGTTCGTGACACTATTACTGACGAAGCTGATCTTCCATTGAAGATGACAGCTCATACACCATGTTTCCGTTCTGAAGCTGGCTCGTATGGTCGTGATACTCGTGGTCTGATCCGTATGCACCAATTTGACAAAGTAGAGTTGGTTCAAATCACTCGACCTGAAGATTCAATGGATGCACTAGAAGAGCTAACTGCGCACGCTGAAAAAGTACTTCAGCTTCTAGAACTTCCTTACCGTAAAGTGGTTCTTTGTGCAGGTGATATGGGCTTCGGTTCTCGTAAAACTTACGATTTAGAAGTTTGGGTTCCAGCACAACAGACTTACCGTGAGATCTCTTCATGTTCAAACATGTGGGATTTCCAAGCGCGTCGTATGCAAGCTCGTTTCCGTCGTAAAGGCGAAAAGAAACCTGAACTTGTACACACGCTAAACGGTTCGGGTCTAGCTGTGGGACGTACAATGGTTGCAATTCTTGAAAACAACCAACTTGCAGACGGCCGTATCGAAGTTCCAGCAGTTCTTCAGAAGTACATGGGTGGCGCTACACATATTGGTTAATGATTATTAACTGATTAAGCGATGCTTACTAAACACCGAATTCGAAAGAGTTCGGTGTTTTTTTATGGGATAAAATCGAGACTGGTTTTCAAAAATTTGCGAATAGGTTCTTGGTTTTAAACAATTAAACTTAAATAACTAGAACTGTGCCGATGCAAATTGGTTCCTAAGTTTACGCATACTAAGTGACTCAATACCCTCTTCGGAATGTGATCTTTGTGCAAAAAGTTGCACGGACGATGTTTTGATAAGGAGCGATTGTGAAAACACTTAGACTATCGATGCTCGCCATTTCTATTACTATGATTGTTGGCTGTCACGAAGAAAATACAATTAACAATGCCCAGCAAGAGGATGGAAGTTATACGGCAAAAGTTATTGATGGTTATCTTCGCAATGCTTTGGTTTGGCTAGACTTGGATGGTGATTACCAGCGAGATGCCAATGAACCTTCAGCATATTCAAGTGAATTTGGAAACGTTGAATTAGATGTCAGTGAGCTGGGTCTTGACCCGACACATTATCCTCTAGTTGCACTGGCTCAAAAATATCAAACCATCGACGAAGACCATGGTGAGCGTATCAACAATAGTTATCTATTGATTGCTCCTCCTGGAATCAGAAACATCACACCTCTGTCTCACCTTGTCTATTCAAAGCAGCTTTCAGAAGGCTTGTCTTTTGAACAAGCGTCTCTAGAAATTGCCACACTAATGGAACAAGAAGACTCCGAAGATTTATTTGAAGATTACGTCGAGCAACAAAACAAAGAGATGCATGCAGTAGCGCGCAACTTAACCACAGTGATACCCGATTTGTTCCCAATATCAGAGCCTATCGTGCTGAAAGAATATCATCAAGGATTTGAGTCCGTTGTTTTAGCATTAATGAAATATAAAAAGAGAAAAGAGCTGAGTTCAGTGTATGTCGACTTTGATGCTTTGGAGCTCAACAGCATTGCAAACGATAAGCTAATAATCGGAGATAGTGATCTCCTCTCTTTATTCTTTGAAGAGCGTGACACTGATGAGGATGGCATCACTGATGGGGAAGACTCCGATGATGATGGTGATGGCATCTTGGATGAACTTGATGACATGCCAAGAAACGCGACAGAATCTGAAGACAGTGATTTGGATGGTATTGGTGACACTTTAGATATCGCTCCTAAGGAGCCAAATCGACATGCAGAAAGTTTTTCATTGCCGTCAGCAATCCAACTACAAAGCAAATACATCGCTGTCAAAAAGCTGAGAGAGAAAATAGAGCGTATGGCTATAAACCATGACGCAGACGTTGGACCCGGTGAGAAAATACACTTGGTGATTGAAAAAATCCGCCAAGCTGAGGCTTCTGCATTACAAGATTTTAAAACTCAACGTGATAGTGATGAAAGGAAAAAAGCAGAGATAAAACCGCTGACAGATTTGGAGCTGCTTCAACAGAGAATCGTGTCTGATTTGATATCAAAACAAGCAGTCGAGGCAGTAAGGCTGAATAGTTCGATCATTTTGCTAGCCGATAAACTTTTAGCAGCGATGGACAATAATGGTAGTGAATTGGGGAGCAGCCAAGACTCTTTTGATCCAAGCAATGGACTGACCCAAATAAACCCAAATGACATGAAAATCATCGCAGCTGCTTATTTCGAGACCGGTATTAATCAATATCAGGAAGTTATAACGAAGCTACTCAATCACTTGCTGGACGATAATTCAAAGGAACATCAGTGGTGGACGAAACAAGGAATATCACATGTTCTTAGTGAAGTTGCGTTATTCATGGGGGATGCTCTTTCACAGGAAGTAAGAGACAAAATAGCAGCGAGGTTACCAACTCAATTGAAGGCTGAAAAATATTCTGCCGAATATCATGATTTGGTCATTGGTATGATTTTCAACGGCCTTTTAACAAATCAAAGCCTACAAATTAAAACTGCGTTGTATGAGGTAGAGAGTGCGATTGAGGTAACGACTCTAGATGGGATCCAGCCCGATTGGTCTTTTCATCAAAACGGACCGCAATTGTACTTTGGTGTTTATGGAGAGGATTTCTTAACTACGGCTTTAGATTGGGCATACAAGGTTCAAGGCTTGGAGTGGGAATTCTCATCTGAAAAAATCGGCATATTGGCAAGCTTCTATTTAGAAGGATTACGTTGGGCGAACAGAAATGGACAGTTAGATTACAACGTAATTGGTAAAGGTATCGCACATGTCAAACCTGATCTAGGAACACCATTTTCCGCCTCACAAGATCCACTCTCAAACCTAGAGAAAATAAAGACCTTAGCTCAGGAGAAAATGGGCCATGATGGTCAAACAAATTTTCCTTATGTGAGAGGGTTTAAACATTTCTGGCGCAGTGATTACACTGTGACGGCGACAGATGATTTTATGTTCGGAATAAAAATGAACTCAAATCGGACATCTCCAACAGAAAATAGCAATGGAGAAAACTTACTTGGTTACTGGTTAGGTTTTGGCAGTACGTTTCTTATGCAAACGGGTCAGGAGTATCACAACATTTTCCCTGTTATGGATTGGACAAAAATCCCCGGAGTGACGGCTCCTGAATATAAGGAAGCACCTTATTTCGGCGGCAAGCCAATGCAAAATGTTGAATTTGTCGGGGCAGCCAGCAATCAGAGAATTGGTGTCTCCACAATGATCATGGATATGACCATTGACCATAAAGAAAAAACGGATGTTACACCTGAACGGTCTGAACGTATCAAATTAGGCTCGGCAATTGGTAAGACACATGCTCATAAATCGTGGTTTAGTTTTGAAGACCAGATTGTCGCTTTAGGGGCGGGAATTAGCTCCACACATGCGGAAGATGTAAATACTACCATTAATCAGACATTGTTAAATGGGATAGTAAGTACTCAGAATTCAGCCGGTTTAGCGAACGGAGAACATAAGGTTTTGAATAGCCGATGGTTACATCACGACGGTGTTGGGTATGTTTTCTTTGACGACTCACCTCGAAATGCATCATTAAAGACTCGATTAGGTGCTTGGTCAGACATCAATAAACATGCATCCAGAGAGATACTATCAAAAGACGTATTTACTCTTACAATCCCTCACGGCACAAAGCCTAGCTCCGCTAGTTATCAGTATATTGTTTTGCCTAAAAGGACTGAACAAGAGGTTATAGATTATCAGCAGTCTATGCCTGTCGTTGTGCTGTCAAATACCATCCGGATTCAAGCGGTAGAAGATACCAAAAGAAAAATAGTCAGTGCAGTGTTCTTTTCAGCTGGTGAATTGAATGTACCTGATGGAGTAAAAATAAAAGTTGATCACCCGTGTGTGCTTATCCTCGATAGGAGTGGACCGACTATACAAGCTACGGTATCAACACCGGGTAAATTCTATGGCGCAGTAACAATAACTGTAATTGATGGTAGCGAGTTGAAAACTCAACGGGTTGTCACACCAGGTGGTGAGTCTCATATGGGAAGTAGTGTGTCGTTCGATTTTGAAGTGGGTCAAGATCCATCGGTAATTGATAAGCCGGACGAAAAGCGAGCTTATATGACGCTGTTGCCCACCGAAGACCTGTTTGTTCAAGGTACGCCGCGTGACTATGATCACTACGGACAAAGTGGTTACATGCAAGTAAAAAATGGGGTTGGAGTTAACGACCGCAAAATACTTATTCGCTATGACCTAAACCAAGTGAACGAGCAAGCGTATAGTAGAGCGACATTGCGCCTGTTCGTTCGAGGTATTGAGAACAAGTGGGAGTTCAAACGTGCAATCGTTGCTAGAACAGTTCATACGACTGATTGGAATGAGGTCAACACTACTTATAGTTCATTCCCCCATGTGACTTGGATAATTGAGTCTCCAGCGACTTATTTAGGCGAGGAGGCAGAAGGACAGTGGGTTGATATCGATGTGACAGATTTGGTGCTTGCCGTTCAGCCGGAGCAGAAGAACAACCTAGTTTTTGAACTTGCTGATTTAACAGAAGATTATGCGGGTGACTATGTAAGTTTTGCTACAAGAGAATTTGGCTACAAAGGTCCGCAGCTAATTTTGGAATAACGTGTGCTGGAAGTGGATGGATACTTCTTTGGGGTTAGTGTGTTCGTTACTGTTTGGAGCAGGTTTGCACACAGTTAGTGCGCTACAGATTCACTCAATAAAACTAAGTAAATGATTTATATAGGTAAAACTTTTGGCATCGGTATTGCTATAAAGAAATCAACCAAATCTGATTATAGTTAACTTGCCCAAGTTAATGGTTATAGGCAAAGGCGCCTTACTTCTTAAAGAAGTAAGGCGCCTTTTTATTTGTCATAAGAGCAGGGAAGTGATGATGGCAGTAAACAAAATTCAATCCACATGCCCCTATTGTGGTGTCGGTTGCGGAGTGACGGCGAACAAAGATTCGATTGTGGGTGATAAGCAACATCCTGCGAATCAGGGCGCTTTATGTGTTAAAGGCTCAGCGTTAAAAGAAAGCTTAGCCATGCCATCTCGCCTTCTGTATCCAAAAATGAAGGGCAGAGAAATTTCTTGGGATCAGGCAAGTGATGAGATCGCATTCAGAATCCATCAAGCCGTGATTAACCACGGTCCAGACTCAGTGGCGATGTATGTTTCCGGACAGATTCTGACGGAAGATTACTACGTAGCGAACAAATTGATGAAAGGCTACGTGGGGAGCGCAAACATCGACACCAACTCCCGTCTCTGTATGTCTTCGGCGGTAGCCGCCCATGTGAGAGCGTTCGGTGAAGATGTTGTACCGGTCAACTACGACGACATCATGCACACAGATTTGTTGGTGCTCGTTGGTGCGAATACGGCTTGGACACACCCTGTATTGTTTCGTCGTATTCAACAAGCCCGTGAAAACAATCCCGAATTAAAACTGGTGGTCATTGACCCAAGAAGAACCGTGACCGCTGAACAGGCAGACTTGCACCTTGCGATCGAAAACGATGGCGATGTCCTGCTATACAACGGTTTAATGCGCTTTTTGATTGATAACGATGCGCTGGACGAAAGCTTTATCGATGCGTCTACGGAAGGCTTTTCCGAGCTGTTCAATGAAGTGAAATCTGAGCGTTATACCTTAGAAAGTGTTGCTCGTTCACTCGGTTTGAATGTGAGTGATGTCGGAACTTTTTATCGCTGGTTTAGCAACAAGCCAAAAGCGCTGACTCTATTTTGTCAGGGTGTGAATCAGTCAGAAACCGGCGTTGATAAAGGTAACGCAATTATCAATGCACACCTTGCCTGCGGAAAAATTGGTAAGCAAGGAAGCGGTCCATTTTCACTGACCGGACAACCCAATGCGATGGGCGGAAGAGAGGTTGGAGGGCTAGCAAACCAGCTCGCTGTGCATCGTGGTTTTGATTCTGAATCGGTACGTTTGGTTCAAGAATTTTGGCAGTCACCATCGATTGCTAACAAACCGGGCTTGAAGGCTGTAGATCTCTTTGAAGCGGTCGAAGCAGGGAAAATCAAAGTGCTTTGGGTGATGGCAACGAACCCTGTGGTTTCTTTGCCTAATAGTGACCAAGTGCGCAGAGCCCTTGAGCAATGTGAGTTTGTTGTGGTTTCCGATATCACGGAGCAGAGTGATGTGGCAGCGTATGCAGATCTTGTATTACCTGCCGCAGGTTGGGGAGAAAAGCAGGGTATGGTGACGAACTCAGAACGTCGCTTGTCTCGTCAACGCGCCTTTTTACCTGCTCCGGGTGAAGCAAAACCAGACTGGTGGGCAATTACCCAAGTGGGCCAGAAACTTTGTGAAAAACTCGATTGTGAGTCAGGTTTTGAGTTTAAGAGTGAAGCTGATGTTTTCCGTGAGTTTGCAGGGTTAAGCTCGATCAACACCCATTCACATTACCTGTTCGATCTGTCTAAGTTCGCTTCGATTTCAGATGAAGAATACGCAACTTGGCAGCCGACGCAGTGGCCACTAGATAGCGAAGCGCCTTATCGTGATGGCGTATTTTCTACCGCTTCAGGTAAAGCCCAATTTGTAGCGGTAAAGGCACTTGTGGAAGCTAATCATGGCTGGTGGCTAAATACGGGTAGGCAGCGTGACCAATGGCACACCATGACTCGTACAGGTCATGTTGCCAAACTAGCTGCCGGTGAAGTTGAGCCAACGATTTATGTCAATAAACTCAGCGCGGAGACAATAGGTTTAAAAGAAGGCAATTGCGCAGCACTTCGCAGCGTTTCTGATGAATCAGACTCGTGCATTTTCGCTAAGGTGAAGTTTGACGACGGTCTGTCTGGCAAGCAGCTATTCATGTCAATGCATTGGGCTGGGCGCTACAGCGCGCAGTCTCAAGTTAACCGCACGGTTTCAAGCATTGTTGACCCTATTTCAGGTCAACCGGCATTCAAGTCTTCGAACGTTCACATAGCTCCTGTGCAAATGCAAAGCTTCGGTCTGTATGTCGGACAAGAGAGGGACTTACCTTGCAGCGACTATCGTAGTTGTCAGGTGGATGACGGCGGCATTGTGGTCCGTTTTGCAAACCTGACAGCTTTAGACAAATCCATGTTTGCGATTAACCAAGGAGAGAAAGTTTTCAGCTGGGATCTGCCTGATGGTTGGATGATGGTGGTTGGTCGTCAAACGGGCAATCAGCCGCTAATGACAGTAACCGGTGTGGTGCTTGTTTCTCCTCAACCATTGGAACAAGACTACAACGCCATCACATCGCTTATCGGTCAGCCCCTTAGCCTCAATTCCATCATCTCCATAGCGGGTGAAAAAGCACAAAGTCAGTTGGTGTGCAGCTGTTTTCGGGTCACAGATAAGCAGATACAAAATGCCATTGAGCAGGATGGCTGCGTAACGTTAAATCAGCTGCAATCCAAACTGAAATGCGGCTCAAATTGCGGCTCATGTGTGCCCGAAGTGAACAAGATTCTTAAAAGTTATCAAACAATTGCTGTGAGCAAGGCATAAGGAGTTTGCGATGAAAATGCGATCCAACACAACCGTTCGTACACCAGAAAGCTTTACTGTACATGAACGTCATTACTGTGAAACGCCTACTTTGACTCGCCGCAGTTCTTCGAGTGACAAACAAGGCTTTGTTTATCTTGTTGGAGCAGGGCCGAATGATCCTGATTTATTAACGGTGAAAGCGCTGAAAGTGATTCAAACAGCCGATGTTGTCGTTTATGACCGATTGGTTGGGCGTGACATTCTCGACCTTGTTAATCCTGACGCGGAGATGGTTTATGTCGGCAAGCGCTGTGGATTACCAAGTCTTAAGCAGGAGGAAACCAACCGCTTGCTGGTAGAGTTTGCACAGAAAGGATTGCAAGTTGTGCGTTTAAAAGGTGGAGACCCATTTATATTCGGTCGTGGAGGTGAAGAAGCGCTGGAATTGGTTAAGCACAATATCGCTTATCAGGTGATTCCGGGGATTACTGCAGCTATCGGCTGTTCGTCCAGCGCGCTTATTCCCCTCACGCACCGTCAGGTTGCTCGCAGCGTTACTTTAATTACAGGTCAGGTTGTGACAGGGGCTTTGCCTGCTTGGGCTGGGCTGGTAGCCAGTGGTCAAACGCTGGTTTTCTATATGGGACTTGAAAATGCGAGTTCGATTCAAAAAGGCTTAATGCAGCACGGTCTATCGGCGGAAACTCCGGTTGCTGTGGTTGGCCAAGGCTGTTCTGCAAATCAAACTGTGGTGACTTTTGAGCTTCATCAACTTACACAAACGGCTGAAGACCTAAAAGGTTTAAGTCCGGCATTGATTATTATGGGCGATGTCGTCAAGCTTAGAGAGCAGTTAATTCAGACCGCGCAAACGACACGTATGCAAGCGGAATCTGCGTATTTATAAACTGTCCTGTTACTAATGATCAGTAAGCGATGAGGTTGTCATGAGCATAATTAAAGAGTGTATTCGAACCGTTGGACGAGGAGAGCGAGGAAGAAAGCCGCTTTCATTTGATCAAGCATTTCAGGTGATGGACGAATATCTCAGTGGCGAATTCGACGATGATCAGATGGCGATGTTACTCATGCTGATACGAGTGCAGAACGAAACCAATGATGAAATTGCAGGATTCGTGAAAGCCTTTCAGTCTCGTGTTCCTAATTTGGGCGCTGATATCGACTGGCCTTGCTACGCTGGTAAACGAGCATCGGCGGGTAAACCATGGCATTTATTAGCTGCGAAAATTCTTGCCGACAACGGATTCAAAGTACTTCTTCATGGTTATAACGACAAACCTGCATCCCGAGAGCACGCGGAAGATTACCTGCCTACTTTCGGTATTCCAATGGCATCAGATACTGAACATGCACAGCTTTTACTTCAAACAGTCGGTATTGCTTATCTGCCGCTGAACGCTTTTGCACCTCAAGCCGAACTGATGATCAGTTGGAAAAACCGTTATGGTTTAAGAACGCCAATTAACACAGTAGTGCGCGCTCTAAACCCTGGCGGTGGCAAGATTGGGATTCGAGGAAGCTTTCATCCAGGTTTTCAACAATTGCACGCTGAAGTGGAGCATGTGATTGGTAAGACATCACACGCCGTTATTTCGTTTAAAGGCGTCTCTGGAGAGTCCGAATACAATCCTAAAGTGAGTCAAACTGTTTGGTTGAGTCAGCCAACAGGCGTTGAGTCTTTTTATTGGCCTGAACAGTACATCTCGGAAATCGAAACTTTAGCGGTATGCCCGATGAAAACGCCCTCTGAAGAGATGTCGATGATGGCAAATACTGTGGTATCCACTATGGCGGCGGTACTCTTTGCCGAGTTTCATGACAGAGAGAAGGCGTTTGAAAGTGCGTACACATACTGGAAGGCTTATGTGCTATCTCACGTATAATCTCTCTGCTCAGTATTCTATACCCACAAAGTGGTATATATTTTCATTTAATGCCTGTAACGCATTGTTTTTAATTAAATAAATATCAAATTTAAAACTGGTACATTCTTTGCTCAATTGAATATAGGGTTCAATGAATACAGGGAATGGTTATGTCTCTTTCAACAACGTCTCAACCAGTGATAGTTTGTAGTGATAGCATCAGTGATCAAGCGGGTCTCAGCGCTAAACTTGCTCTTCATTATGACCATATTGTTGCGTGTCAGTTGGTACAACTAGAGCAAATGGTTGGGCGTGAAAAACGCTCAACCGTGGTTGTATCTTGGCGCCAGCCAACCGCTGAATTACGTTTGATTGTTGAATTTTGCAAGGATAAACAAGTTCCTCTTCTTGTGATTCTTAAACAACTAAATTCTAATGATATCAATAGACTGCCAGAGTCTAACGACTTCGTTATCCTGCCTTTTGATTCATCTTTTGACCTAAAGCCTTGGATAGAGTATTCCGTTCAGGTTCGCGAAAAAAGCATAGCGCTGCAAAAAGAAATTCATCAGCTCACTTCTAAGTTAGAAGAGAGAAAATGGATTGAAAAAGCCAAAGGACTATTGATGAGAATGCATGCTCTTGATGAAGAGAATGCTTACCGCGTATTAAGAAGTTCAGCGATGCAATCGAGCCTAACTATGGCGCAAGTAGCAAAGAATGTGATTCATACCTTTGATAGTATTAGTGCTAATTAATACTTTGGGGGTAGAGGAAAATTGTTCATTTGGTGCAGGTTGCACTTAGAAATGCAGATTAATCCTCATAAAAATAAGTGTTGTGTTTTAAGTGATTGAAAAGTAGTAACTATAAAAATTGGCATATAAATTGGATTACTATTTTTAGACAAAATTTGGTGTAAGTTGTGAAACTTATGTTCTGACATCATCAACGGCGGTGATGAAAGAAATAGCAAAGGCGCTACTGCTCATTCGGGCAGTAGCGCCTTTTTGTTTTTGGGTTCGTTATAAGGAAAGGGAGTATTGCTATGCAATATATCAAGCCATGGATGCGCACTTTAGTGCTAGGCGCTTCACTTGCAACTTCAGCTTCACTGATCAGTACCCATGCGTACGCACAAATCGGTGAGCCTGAAATTGAAGATTTAAAATTTGGCTTTATTAAGCTGACGGATATGGCTCCACTTGCTGTGGCTTATGAGCAAGGCTTTTTCGAAGATGAAGGCTTGTACGTTACTTTGGAAGCTCAAGCAAACTGGAAAGTGTTATTGGATCGCGTCATTGACGGTGAGTTAGATGGCGCTCACATGCTGGCGGGTCAGCCTCTAGGCGCCACTATTGGTATTGGGACCAAGGCAGAAGTTGTTACCGCATTTAGCATGGATTTGAATGGCAATGCCATTACCGTATCCAACAACACTTGGGAGCAGATGAAGCCATTTCTTGCTAAAGAAAGTGATGGAAAAATTGCTCACCCAATTAAAGCGGATGCTTTAAAGCCGGTAGTGACGAAATATCGTGACCAAGGCAAATCGTTCAATATGGGTATGGTATTCCCAGTTTCTACACATAACTATGAGTTACGTTACTGGCTAGCCGCTGGTGGCATCAATCCAGGCTATTACGCTCCGGCTACAGGTGATAACAGTGGTCAGCTAAAAGCGGATGTTTTGCTGAGTGTGACACCACCTCCTCAAATGCCATCAACGATGGAAGCGGGCACCATTGAAGGTTACTGCGTTGGTGAACCTTGGAACCAACAAGCAGTGTTCAAAGGTATCGGTGTTCCTGTTGTCACGGATTACGAGATCTGGAAAAACAACCCAGAGAAAGTTTTCGGTGTATCAAAAGCTTGGGCTGAAAAGTACCCGAATACCCATTTACGTGTAGTAAGAGCGCTAATTCGTGCGGCGTATTGGTTGGACGAAAACAACAACGCCAACCGCCAAGCAGCTGTGAATCTGTTAGCGAAAAGCCAATACGTAGGTGCGGATGCAGAAGTGATTGCCAACTCAATGACAGGTACGTTTGAGTACGAGAAAGGCGATAAGCGTGAAGTGCCAGATTTCAACGTATTCTTCCGCCACAACGCAACTTACCCATATTACAGCGATGCAATTTGGTATCTAACACAGATGCGCCGCTGGGGACAAATTCCAGAGCAGAAAACGGATGATTGGTACATGCAAGTTGCTAAGGAAGTTTATCGTCCAGACATCTATCAACAGGCCGCTCAATCTCTGATTGAAGATGGCACCCTAACTACGAAAGATTTTCCTGATTTCAACAAAATGGATGGGTTCCGCGAGCCGCAAAAACACTTTATCGACAACATCGTTTATGACGGTCATCAGCCAAATGCATATCTAGAGAAGTTCTCTATTGGCTTGAAAGGTAAAGACAAAGTTTAAGTGTCAGTCTTGGAGGCACTTAGGTGTCTCCAAGCAAAAAGATTCACATGGAAGTCGTAGGGCGAACAGACCCTAAAAGCCAAGGAGTTTGCTATGTCGAGCAATGTTATTTCACTGATTCCGAGCCGCACACAGGTTGTCAGCCGCAGCAAAATGTTGCTATGGCCATTACTGGGAATCTGCTTTTTTCTGATGTTCTGGCATTTGGCTGCCAAACAGGTTGAGACCTCATTGGGCGCTCTGCCTGGGCCGGTGCAAACTTTTACTCAGTTTACCAACTTGATTGATGAACATTTACAGGAGCGTGAAAAAGAGCACGCTTTTATCGAAAAACAACAGAAGCGCAATGAAGCCAAACTGGCGAAGGATCCAAATGCAGAAGTGAAGATTCGCCCGTACACAGGTAAACCAACCTTTTTTGACCAGATCGGTACCAGCCTTGTAACTGTGGCGGCGGGATTTATGTTGGCTTCGGTTATCGCCATTCCGCTTGGCATCGTACTGGGTCTTAACCAGGGGATGTATCAAGCGTTTAACCCAATTATTCAACTGCTTAAACCAGTATCACCACTCGCTTGGTTGCCTATTGTGACCATGGTGGTGAGTGCGACATACGTCAGTGATGACCCGTTGTTTGCGAAATCTTTTGTGAACTCTCTATTTACCGTCGCGCTTTGTAGTTTGTGGCCAACGCTGATCAACACTGCTGTGGGCGTGACCAGTGTGGATAAAGACCTACTGAACGTAAGTAAGGTGTTACGCCTTTCTTGGTGGGCACACATTCGTACTATCGTACTGCCGTCAGCCATTCCAATGATTTTCACCGGATTACGTCTCTCTCTTGGTATCGCTTGGATGGTTTTGATCGCCGCTGAAATGTTGGCGCAAAACCCAGGCTTAGGAAAATTTGTGTGGGATGAATTCCAAAATGGCAGCTCAGCTTCTCTGGGCAGAATCATGGTGGCGGTATTTGTGATTGGTTTTATCGGTCTGCTACTCGACAGAGGCATGCTCAAACTGCAAAAACGCCTGTCTTGGAACAAACAACAAGAGCTTCGCTAAGGGAGAATTCTCATGTCAAAAGCATTTTTAGATTTATCACAACTCGGCATGCGTTTCCCAACGCCACAAGGTGAATTTGTGGCTCTGAAAAACGTCAATCTTCAGATTCAAAAGGGCGAGTTTGTATCATTAATCGGGCATTCAGGCTGCGGTAAGTCAACCGTGTTAAACCTCGTTGCTGGGCTGCATAACCCGACCGATGGGGGGGTAATTCTGGATGGACGTGAAGTCGATGGCCCAGGGCCAGAGCGTGCCGTTGTGTTCCAGAACCACTCTTTATTGCCTTGGCTAACCGTGTATCAAAACGTTGAGCTGGCTGTTAAGCAAATCGCTAAGGGTAAGTCAAAAAGCTGGGTCAAAGAGCAGGTGGACCACTATCTGAATCTGATTCAAATGGATCACGCAGCAGATAAAAAACCTGATGAAATTTCAGGCGGCATGAAACAGCGCGTAGGTATTGCCAGAGCCTTGGCTTTACAGCCAAAAGTGTTGCTTATGGACGAGCCGTTTGGTGCTTTGGATGCGTTAACACGTGCTCGTCTACAAGACGCCACTATGGAAATTCAGGCTGAATTGAACAACACCGTCATCATGATTACTCACGATGTGGATGAAGCGGTACTGCTATCAGACAAGATCATCATGATGACTAATGGTCCTGCTGCAACTGTGGGCGAAGTGCTTGAGATAGAACTACCAAGACCTCGTGATCGAGTGGCATTAGCGGACAACCCGACGTATCAAAAATATCGTCAATCTGTACTGCGCTTTTTGTATGAAAAGCAAACGAAAACTGAGGCAGCTCAAAAGGTTGCTGCTCCTATGGCAAAAACGGCTTAAGGAAGAATCTCATGATGGAACATATCGTTATTGTCGGCAATGGAATGGTTGGACATCACCTAGTTGCCAAATTGGTCGAGCAGCAAGCTCACTTGGAAAAACGTATTACGGTTATTGGTGAAGAGCGTTTCATCGCTTATGACCGAGTTCAACTGTCATCGCTGTTCTCTGGCAAGTCACACGAAGACTTAATGCTGAGCAGCGAAGAGTGGTATCAAAAACACGGCATCAATTTGATTTTGGGCAGTGAAGTTACCGCAATTAACCGTGTACAGAAAAGCATCATCTTAGATGGTGATGATGTGTTGGGTTATGACACGCTTGTGCTAGCCACGGGTTCTTACCCATTTGTACCACCAGTGCCGGGTCATGAGCGTGACGGTATCTTTGTCTATCGTACACTCGATGATTTGTCATCGATCCGCAGTGCTTGTGACAAAGCAAAAACTGGCGCGGTGATTGGTGGTGGTTTGCTTGGTCTTGAAGCGGCGAACGCATTGCGTCTTCTCGGTGTGGAAACACACGTTATTGAATTCGCACCTCGCTTAATGCCTGTTCAGCTAGACGATGGCGCAGGTTCGGTTCTGAAAGAGAAAATCGAAAAGCTGGGTCTAAAAGTGCACACATCAACGGCAACAGAAAAGATCATTGATGGTGAAACAGCGAAACACCGTATGGTGTTTAAAGATGCACAACCTCTTGAAGTGGATGTGATTGTCTTCTCAGCAGGCATCCGCCCGCAGGATACTCTTGCTCGTCAGTCTGGACTCGAGATCGGAGAGCGCGGTGGTATCGTCATTAATGACAGCTGCCAAACCAGTGATGCAAACGTTTACGCGATTGGTGAATGTGCACTTTGGCAACAACGTATCTTCGGTCTGGTTGCACCGGGATATGCAATGGCGCGCGCGGTTGCTGGACAAATTATGGGGCAAGGCGGTGATTTCACTGGCGCAGATATGAGTACCAAACTCAAACTTCTGGGTGTAGATGTTGCTTCAATTGGCGATGCGCAAATGCAAACCGAAGGTGCTCAAGAGTTAGTACTTCAAGATACCTGTAGCGGTAGTTACAAAAAGCTGGTGGTTGACCAAAGTGGTACTCAGCTTTTAGGTGCAATTCTTGTCGGTGATAACTCTGATTACGACGCGCTATTACAAGCGTACTTAAACAAAACGGTATTGCCAGAGCATCCGGCTTATTTGTTGTTTGATACTTCATCGCTCAGTGGCGAAGTATCAGACGATACTATGATCTGTTCATGTCATAACGTGACGAAAGGTACGCTAGTTAAAGCCATTCATGCAGGCGCCGTTGAACTGAATGACTTGAAAGCGGTAACCAAAGCAGGTACTGGCTGTGGCGGCTGTTCTAGCATGGTGAAATCCGTTCTCGATGCAGAGTTGGTCGCTATGGGTATGGAAGTGAACAATCACGTTTGTGAGCATTTTGAGTATTCGCGCCAAGAGCTCTTCCACATCTGTCAGGTTGAAGAGATTAAAGACTTCGACACCTTGCTGGAAAAACATGGTCATGGTTTAGGGTGTGATTTATGTAAACCAACAGCGGCATCTATTTTCGCTTCCTTGTGGAATGAACACATTATGGAACCTCAGTTGAGCCGTTTGCAGGACACCAATGATGCGTTCATGGCAAACATGCAAAAAGACGGATCTTACTCGATTGTTCCTCGTGTTCCAGGTGGTGAAATAACACCGGACAAACTGATTGTGTTGGGTGAAGTGGCTAAGAAATACGACCTTTACACTAAGATCACTGGTGGACAGAGGGTCGACCTGTTTGGTGCGCAAATGGAACAGTTACCTGAAATCTGGCGTGAACTGATTAACGCAGGTTTTGAAACTGGACATGCCTACGGTAAATCACTACGTACTGTGAAGTCTTGCGTTGGTTCAACATGGTGTCGCTACGGTGTGGACGATTCCGTCGGCTTGGCGATTGAGCTAGAAAACCGTTACAAGGGTCTACGTTCACCACACAAACTCAAATTCGCTGTATCGGGTTGTACTCGTGAATGTGCCGAAGCACAAAGCAAAGATATTGGTGTGATAGCAACTGAAAATGGCTGGAACCTTTACGTTTGCGGTAACGGTGGTATGCGTCCACGTCACGCAGACTTACTTGCATCCGACCTTTCAAAAGAGCAGCTAATTGCACTGATTGACCGTGTCCTTATGTTCTATGTTCGTACTGCCGATAAATTGCAACGTACATCGGTATGGCTGGAGAACTTAGAGGGTGGATTGGACTACCTAAAACAAGTGGTCATTGATGATTCTCTAGAGTTGTGTGAACAGTTAGAGCAGCAGATGTCCCATGTGATCAATTCTTACCAATGTGAGTGGAAGAGTACGGTGGAATCCGAAGAAAAATTGCGTAAATTCCGCCCATTTATTAACCACCAAGAGGGAAGCATGGCTCTGCCATATCAACGCATACGCGAACAGCGCATCCCAGTAGTTCAGGAGCTTTAATCATGATGGAACGTATTTGTAAACTGGATGACTTAATGCCTTTGCAAGGGTGTGGCGCTTTGATTGGTGGTGAACAAGTCGCGCTGTTTTTTGTTCCCCATACGGAGCAGCAAGTCTTTGTGGTACAAAACTGGGACCCAATTGGACAGGCAAACGTAATTAGCCGAGGAATTGTGGGTGATGTAAAAGGAGAGCTCTGTGTGGCTTCTCCTCTTTACAAGCAGCACTTTAAACTTGAAACCGGTGAGTGCGTTGAAAAACCAGAATTTCAGTTAAAAACGTGGTCCGTGTTTATCAAAGAAGGAGAAGTGTATCTAGCAAGCTCAAATGTTGCTGCTGCTTAACCACACCTTGGTTAAACGCCATGGATTCAAACACATGGCGTTTTTTATTGATTAAAACACTCGGGTGTATTTAGCGCAGACTTAATCGCCGTGAGCAATTTATTAAGATGCTCAGGCTGACTAATGTAAGGTGGCATGATGTAAATCAGGCGTCCGAAAGGTCGAATCCATACTCCCAATTCGACAAACAGCGCCTGTATGATTTCCATATTGACTGAGTGATGTGTCTCTATCACACCAATCGCGCCTAAATATCGCACCTGTTTCACTTGCTCAAAGGCTTCGAACTTCACCAATTCCTCAGCAAAGAAGGATTCGATCTGTTGCACCTGCTGCTTCCATTTCCCGCTTGCGATGATATCTAGGCTGGCAGAAGCCACTGCACAGGCTAGGGGATTGCCCATAAAAGTGGGTCCGTGCATAAAGCAACCCGCTTCGCCACCACAAACCGTATCGGCGACTTTCTTGGTTGTGAGGGTCGCGGAAAGTGTCATGTAACCCCCCGTTAGTGCTTTACCTACGCACAAAATGTCCGGTTGGATCTCTGCATGTTCACACGCAAACAGTTTTCCAGTACGACCAAAGCCGGTCGCGATTTCATCCAGTATCAACAGTAAGTTGTGTTCGTCACAAAGCTGTCTAACTCGGCGTAGAAATTCAGGGTGATAGATACGCATGCCCCCTGCACCTTGCACGATTGGCTCTAATATCACAGCGGCTAGCTGTGAGTGATGCTGGGCTATTTTCTCCCGAAAATCATCGATGTCGGATTCATCCCAAGGCTGCCAAAAACCACCTTGAGGTGACTGAGCAAAGATATGTTGTGGCAGAAAACCTTTATAGAGGTTGTGCATCGAATTATCAGGATCAGTCACCGACATAGCGGCAAAGGTATCACCATGATAACCATGACGCAGCGTAAGGAATTTTGAGCGGCTTTCACCTTTGGCGTGCCAATACTGCAACGCCATTTTTAGGCTTACTTCGACCGCAACTGAACCAGAATCAGCCAGAAAAACGTGCTGCAAGTTGTTAGGCGCTATGGCAAGCAACTTTTTACATACATCAATCGCAGGTTGATGAGTAATTCCGCCGAACATCACATGTGACATTTTATTGATTTGGTTATGGGCTGCTTGATTGAGCTCTGGATGATTGTAGCCATGAATTGCCGACCACCACGAAGACATACCATCCACCAGTGCCGTTTCATCTTCTAAATACAAGTAAACACCTTGTGCATGACTGACAGGATAGCAGGTCAGAGGCGTGAGAGTTGAAGTATAGGGATGCCAGATGTGCTGGCGATCAAAGGCTAAATCCATGCTATAAACTCGCAAATAAAATGATTAATAAATAATCTATCGTAAACTTTGTGATCTTTGTTGTGTTGACAGTCTATCGTGTGTCGTTAGACTAACCAAGCATAAATGCCTAGATATGTTCGGATTTTATTCGAGCAGGTAAGTGGATTCTCGCTAAGTAAATAGGTGCCACGCGCAGTCAGGCAAACAACAATAATTTTGATAAGGATTACACGTGGAAGTTCGTCATAACTGGACTGTGTCTGAAGTAAAGGCACTGCTTGAAAAACCATTCATGGATCTGCTGTTTGAAGCTCAGTTGGTTCATCGTCACTATCAGCCTCACAACTATGTCCAAGTAAGTACTCTGCTTTCCATCAAAACAGGTGCTTGTCCGGAAGATTGTAAATATTGCCCTCAAAGTGCGCATTACCGCACCGACGTAGAAAAAGAGCGTTTAATGGAAGTAGAGCGTGTGCTTGATGCAGCGCGTAAGGCGAAAAATTCAGGCTCGACTCGATTCTGTATGGGTGCGGCTTGGAAAAATCCAAAGAGCAGAGATATGCCTTATCTGAAGGAGATGATTTCTGGCGTTAAGAATATGGGATTAGAAACCTGTATGACACTTGGCATGCTGAATGCGGAACAAGCTAATGAACTGGCTGAAGCTGGGCTTGATTACTATAACCATAACCTCGATACCTCGCCTGAATACTACGGAAACATCATTACTACCCGAACCTATCAAGACCGCTTAGATACCCTTTCACATGTTCGTGATGCGGGAATGAAGATCTGTTCTGGTGGCATCATCGGCATGGGTGAAAGCACTAACGACAGGGCTGGTTTGTTGGTCGAACTGGCTAACTTATCGGTTCAGCCAGAAAGTGTGCCAATTAACATGTTGGTGAAAGTGAAAGGCACACCGCTTGAAGATGTGGAGGATGTAGAACCTTTTGATTTCATCCGCCTCATTGCTGTGGCTCGTATCATGATGCCTAAGTCGGCAGTTCGACTGTCTGCGGGTCGTGAGAAAATGAATGAGCAAATGCAAGCTCTGTGTTTTATGGCGGGAGCTAACTCAATTTTCTATGGCTGCAAGTTGTTAACGACACCAAACCCAGCCGAAGACAGCGATATGTTGCTATTTAAAAAGCTGGGCATTAATAGTCAGCAAGTCGTTCAAAAGCCTGATGAGATTGCTGAAAACGAACTGTTGGATCGTGTTGTCGAACGTGTAGCGTCTCGCCCTACGGCAGACGATTTATTCTATGACGCTACAGTTTAAATCTCGCGTTCAAGGGGCATTGCTGGAAAGGCAAAACTTGGGACTAACGCGCTCACTGAATGTGTTAGATGCTGGTAATCAAGTTTCGACTCGTTGTGGTGGTGCCAAGTTTGTTAACTTCTCCAGCAACGATTATCTGGGTTTAGCTTCGGATAAAGCGCTGGTGGAAGCGTGGCAAAAAGGCTTGGATATTTACGGCGCAGGTAGTGGTGCATCCTCTTTGGTTACAGGTTTTTCTCCGGCACACGCCAGTTTGGAGAGTGCGCTTTGTGAATGGCTAGGGTTTGAAAGAGCAGTGTTGTTTGGTTCGGGGTTTAGCGCCAATCAAGCGTTGCTTTTTACTCTGATGCGCAAAGGCGACCTGTTACTGCAAGATAAGCTGAATCATGCATCTTTAATGGAAGCTGGAATGCTGTCTGAAGCAACAATGAAGCGCTTCAAGCACAACGATGTTCAACACCTCTCTAAGCTACTTTCGGGTGATGAAAATACACTGGTGGTAACGGAAGGGGTGTTTAGCATGGATGGCGATTTGTCGCCGCTTACCTATATCCATCACATCACTCGTGAAAACGCATGGTTGATGGTTGATGATGCTCACGGCGTTGGCGTTCTCGGTGAATACGGTGCAGGCAGTTGTGATTGCATGGGTATCAAACCAGAAATATTAGTGGTGACTTTTGGCAAGGCTTTCGGGCTGTCTGGAGCCGCTATTTTATGTAGCGCAGAATTAGGTAACTACCTCACGCAGTTTGCTCGTCACCACGTTTATTCAACAGCCATTCCTCCTTCTCAGGCGTTCGCGATCACTCATGCTATTGGCATGATACAAACGCAAGAGTGGCGTCGAGAAAAACTGAGAGAGCTTTCTATCGTGTATGACGAACAGCTTCAGTCTGTAGAAGGCTATGTGAAAAACGCTACTCCGATCAAACCTTTCATCTTAGGTACGGCTGAGAAGGCTATAAACGCCTCACGCCAATTAAAAAATGAGGGATTTTGGATGACGGCTATCCGCCCACCTACTGTACCTGAAGGATCAGCAAGACTTCGTATTACGTTAACAGCGAATCACAGTGTCCAAGATGTTTCGAAGTTAGCTAGTGCTTTGATCAAGACCATGGAGTCGACGTTATGAGCGAACTGGCTTTTAAACCTGAATTTGAAATCAAAGACAAAAGCGCCATATCACAAGCCTTTAGCAAGGCTGCGGCTAGCTATGACAAACATGCTGCATTTCAGCGCGATGTCGGTCATCGTCTCTTGCAAAAGTTACCACTGGACTTAACTGGGCTTACTGCTCTCGACCTTGGTTGCGGGACAGGGTATTTCTCGCATCAATTAAAGCGTTTAGGCGCAACTGTTGTTTGTGCTGATCTCTCGCCAGCGATGTTAGAACAAGCTCAACTGCGTTGTGGCGATGATGCTATGACTTACGTACTCGCAGATGCGGAGTCTTTGCCGTTTAGCGATGGTGACTTTGACATTGTTTTTTCTAGCTTAGCTTTGCAGTGGTGTGATGACTTGTCTGTTCCGCTTAGTGAAATACGCCGAGTGCTCAAACCATTAGGTCGAGCCTATTTTTCGACTTTACTTGATGGTTCATTGATTGAACTTAAACGGTCGTGGGCGAAAATTGATTCTCATCAACATGTTAACGACTTCATCTCATTCAATCAGGTAAAAATTGCGTTAGCGCAAGCCGAGATCTCAAAGCATCACTTAAACTCACCTTCAATGATTGTTTGGTATGACACTGCTTTTGAATTAATGCGCGATTTAAAGGGCATTGGAGCGAATCATATTCATTCAAGAACTCAGGGGTTGACGGGGAGGCGGGCACTGACTCGAGTAGAGCAGGCCTATGAGCAATTTCGAAGTCAGCAAGGTTCTTTACCTGCAACGTATCAGGTTTGTTTAGGGGTAATTTATCGATGATAAATGCATTATTTATTGCGGGTACGGATACCGATGTTGGTAAAACAGTGGCTTCAAAAGCGATATTGCAAGCAATTGCCAGTAAAGGCTTTACAACCATTGGCTATAAGCCAGTAGCCGCAGGATGTGAGAGAACAGAGCAAGGGTTACGAAACTCAGATGCGCTGCACCTTATGAAAGTGGCAACACAAGAAATGCCGTATGAAGACGTCAATCCATACGCGTTAGAACTTGCTGCATCTCCACACATAGCAGCAAAACACGAACACTTGACTATCGACTACAAGGTGCTGAGTGACAAACTGGATTACCTGAAAACCAAAGCTGATACAGTTTTGGTTGAAGGTGCGGGTGGCTGGAGAGTGCCAGTATCCGATACAGATTGTTTGTCATCTTGGGTTAAACAAGAAAAACTGCCAGTCGTGCTTGTTGTCGGCGTAAAACTAGGCTGCCTTAGCCACGCCATTTTGACAGCAGAAAGCATTGAAGCTGATGGTTTAAATATTGTTGGCTGGGTAGCGAACCGCATTAACCCAGGTACCGAACATTACGCTGAAATTATTGAGATACTGGAGTCTCGAATCAAAGCACCTAAATTGGGTGAGATTCCATATGTACCGAGTGCTAAACGTAGCGAACTAGGTAAATACATTAATCTTGAACCTTTGATGGAAAAAGAACTGGTTTATTAACGTTGCTCAATAAGCAGAAATTGAAAACAAGAAAGGCTGCATTATGCAGCCTTTCTTTTATCTAGTCTGAACTAATACACCTAATCAGATAGATGAATTCTGTTTGCTTACATGTCTTGACCCAAGCCAAGCATCGCAAATGCTTGTTGAGTTTCAGCGATATGTTGTTGGATTGATTGTTCTTGACCAATACCCAATTGCAACTTCGCTTCTTCTTCAGTTAGACCTAAGTGGCAGCGTAGTAAGTCGATTGCCATTTTGTAGCTTTGAGCTTCAGCCATGATGATATCCTTCGTTATGATGCCTCTCTCACGGCTCGAAATTTAGTCTCTTTCGACATTCACCTCAATACGACAAAAGTCTAACTTTGTAGTGATCGGATCTGTTTACATCCTTAACACATCACTGACATTAAATGTTTCAATTTAGCGCTTAACCTTGATTTTTAAATCGCAGACACTATCTATTAGAAAAAACCTAGTATTAGAAAACTCCTAAAACCTTTGAATTAAGTCTAAGCGTTTTGGGTTTATGAACAGCTTTCCTCAACGGAGATAATTAATGAAGCGAATATTGTTATTCTTGGCAACGAACCTAGCGGTCGTAATGGTTCTGAGTGTTGTTTTGAATATTGTTTATGCCACTACAGGAATGCAGCCGGGTAGTTTATCTGGACTGCTCGTTATGGCAGCCGTGTTTGGTTTCGGCGGTTCATTTATTTCACTCTTGATGTCTAAGAGGATGGCTCTGAGTTCTGTGGGTGGTGTTGTTATTGAAAACCCACGTAACGAAATGGAGCACTGGCTGCTAGAAACAGTGAAACGTCAGTCACAACAAGCGGGTATTGGTATGCCTACGGTTGCCATTTATGACTCTCCAGACATGAATGCTTTCGCGACCGGTGCAAAGCGTGACGATTCATTAGTGGCTGTGTCTACTGGGCTGCTACACAATATGACGCGTGATGAAGCGGAAGCGGTACTCGCGCATGAAGTGAGCCACATTGCCAACGGTGATATGGTGACCATGACTCTGATGCAGGGCGTAGTGAACACCTTCGTCATCTTCCTGTCTCGCTTTATTGCTAATATCATTGCTTCACGTAACAGTGATGAAGAAGGGCAAGGCAGCAATATGATGGTGTACTTCGGGGTGTCTATGTTCCTTGAACTGGTGTTAGGCTTCCTAGCAAGCTTTATTACCATGTGGTATAGCCGTCATCGTGAGTTCCATGCAGACGCAGGCGCAGCGAAGCTTGTGGGTAAACATAAGATGATTGCTGCTTTAGAACGTCTAAAAATGAGCTATGAACCTCAATTAGAAGGTTCAATGATGGCGTTTGGTATCAACGGCAAGCGCACTATGACTGAGCTGTTGATGAGTCATCCACCATTGGATAAACGTATTGCGGCGCTACGCAATTCTTAATCTGCAAATGAACTAATACTTTAAGCCAGCTTTCAAGCTGGCTTTTTTACGTCTTTAGTTTGGTTCACTTTTCCCCATTACAAAAACGACGCTAAAAAATTCTTACAAAAAGTTGTACAAATATTTTTTTGTACAACTTTCCTTTGTGCGCTATTCTAACTCTTAACTTATACGGAAAAATATTTTGTACAGGTTTTGTGGGTATGGATATTCAGGTTGTCGCTCAGTTCTATCAAAAGCTCGATAAAAATAATCTGCATTTGCTGGCGGAGGTGTATCACCACGATGTGGTGTTTGAAGATGCTGCGCATCGCATCGAAGGTCTCGCGTTGCTGGAAGATTACTTTCATAGCCTCTATGAAAATGTAGAACGTTGCCAATTTACTATCCATACCATGCACCAAGCCGATGGCGATGGCTTTCTCACGTGGACGATGCATTTTCAGCATCCCAAGCTATCTGGTGGCAAACAAATAGATGTGAGAGGGATGACGCATCTGCAATTTTCCGAACACAAGGTGATTTATCACAGGGATTATTTTGATCTCGGTGAGATGCTCTACGAGCATTTGCCTTTGTTAGGTGGGCTCATACGTACCATTAAACGGAGGCTAGGAAAATGACTTCTGTTTTGATTACGGGTGCCACATCAGGAATTGGTCGACAGCTAGCCATAGATTATGCAACGCGAGGTTGGAATGTGATCGCTTGTGGTCGTAACAAAGATGTGCTGACAGAGTTATCTGAAAAGTTCGTAAATATCGACAGCTGCGACTTCGATGTGACAGACCGAGTGCAAACAGTGAATACATTACGAACATTACCTTGGATACCTTCACTCTGGATTTTGAACGCGGGTAATTGCGAGTACATCGATAACGGGAAAATGGACGCCAAATTGGTGGAGCGGGTTTTTCAAACCAATGTGTTTGGTTTAACAAACATAATCGAAGCTATTGAGCCCCACTTAATGTCAGGTCAACGAGTCGCCATAGTGAGTTCTATTGCCAGTGAGCTCGCTTTGCCAAGAGCCGAAGCTTATGGTGCGTCAAAAGCCGCAGCAGGATACATCGCCCGTTCTTTGCGTCTGGATTGGCGTGAGAGAGGAGTAGAAGTGTCCACCATTTTCCCTGGTTTTGTCGATACGCCTCTTACGGCAAAGAACACTTTTTCGATGCCTATGCTCATCACCGTGGAACAAGCATCGAAAGCGATTCAAAATGGTTTAGATAAAGGTCTAGCGAATATTTATTTCCCCAAACGATTTACGTGGATTTTAAGAGCACTAGGTGCACTACCTTACTCATGGCAACACGCTATTACGGGTTTGCTGTTTAAGTCTTAAAAGGAAAATAAGATGAAGATTGCGATTATCGGCACTGGTATTTCTGGTTTATCTTGCGGCTACTACTTACACCAGCAACATGACATTACCGTATTTGAAGCTAATGACTATATTGGCGGGCATACAGCGACTGTGGATATTGAGCTAAACGGCGAAACATACGCCGTCGATACTGGTTTTATTGTTTATAACGATCGCACTTATCCCAATTTTATTCAGTTGATGAGTGAGTTGGGTGTGGAAACAACGCCTACCGAGATGAGTTTCAGTGTGCGCAATGATGCAACGGGTCTTGAGTACAACGGTCATACGGTAATGACATTGTTCGCCCAAAAGCGTAACTGGTTGAACCCTCGTTTCTATCACTTCATTTCGGAGATCCTTCGTTTTAATAAATTGGCAAAGCAAGAAGCCAAAGACTCGGAAATAAATTTACAAACACTTGGGCAGTTTCTTAACTATCACGGTTTTTCTCACTACTTCTGTGAAAACTATATTCTTCCTATGGGCGCAGCAATTTGGTCATCGTCTTTAGCGGATATGCGAGCTTTTCCCTTAACGTTTTTCCTTCGTTTTTTCCTCAATCATGGTTTATTGGATATTAGTAATCGCCCGAAATGGAATGTCATTCAAGGTGGATCTCGCTCTTACATAGAACCTTTAACCAAAGGGTTCAAAGAAAAAATTCGCACCAGTTCGCCAGTGGACAAAGTTAAGCGTGTGGCTGGTGGCGTTGAAGTGACAAGTTTGGGGAAAACGGAGTGGTTTGATGAAGTAATTTTTGCTTGTCACAGTGATCAGGCACTTTCCATGCTGGAAGATGCAAGCGAACCAGAACAGCAAATTCTGTCTCAGCTTGGTTATCAAGCTAATGAAGTCATTCTTCATACAGATACGAGATTATTGCCGAAGCGAAAAGCGGCATGGGCATCATGGAACTACTGGCTAAGAGGTGATGAAGGGCAAGACTCTCATTTACCTTCACTCACTTACAACATGAATATATTGCAGCATATTGACGCGCCAGAGACGTTCTGTGTGTCTCTAAACAGTGGGAATTATATAGACCCAACTAAGATTCTGCGCAGTTTTGTATACCACCACCCTGTATTTACTGAAGAATCGATACAAGCTCAGCAACGTAAGTCAGAAATCAGTGGAGCGAATCATACATGGTTCTGCGGCGCTTATTGGCACAATGGCTTCCATGAGGATGGCGTACGAAGTGCGTTGGACGTGGTAACCAATATCGAACAAGCCAATCAAGCTAAGATGAAAGGGGCAGCATAATGTCAGCGCTTAACAGTCGGCTACTGGTCGGGAGTGTAAGACACAGACGTTATACACCTAAGAGACATGAGCTGACCTATTCCTTGTTTATGCCATGCATTGATTTGGACGAATGGAAAGATCTATCTCAAAAGGTATGGGGACTTGGAGAAAAATGGTGGCATTGGGCGAGGTTGCGCCGTGAAGATTATCTGGGTGATGGTGACTTCAAACAGTCGGTACAGAACAAAGTCTATGAGTTAACGGGCGAGCGCGTAGAAGGAAAAGTTTTCGCAGTTGTTCACCTGAGATATATGGGTATCTATTTCAGCCCAGTAAATTTTTACTATCTTTATGACATGAAAGGAGAATGGCGTTATCTGCTAGCGGAAGTAAGCAATACGCCATGGAATGAACGCCATTACTACGCAATTCCCGTAGAGACAGGAAATGATGGAAAAAACTGGCAGCATGACAAAGCATTTCATGTGTCGCCGTTCAACCCAATAGATCAGCAATATCATTGGAAATTGAAACCGTTAAATGAGTCGTTAATGGTGCATTTAGAGTGTCATCGGGAAGAAAAAGCGTTCGATGCCACCTTGGCGATGAAGGCTAAAGATTTTTCAACCAAACGCTTACTTTCGTTGTTAGTTCAAACGCCAATCATGGCGGTAAAAGTGACATTAGGAATTTATTGGCACGCACTAAAACTGTGGGTCAAGGGTGTACCAATTTACGACCATCCGAACACATTCAATAAGAAAGAGAACAATCGTAGTAAGGAGAATACGCAATGCTAAATGTGACTTCCATGGATATGCCAATCAGCTTATCTGCGTGGCAGAAAAGCGCTCGTAACGTTGCATTTAAATGTTTGCAGTACTTGGATGTTGGTAGTTTAACGATTGTGGAGTCTTTTACCGAACAGACCTCAAATCAGCAGAACTTTGGTCATAAAAAACAAGACGAGCCACATGGGGTTATTTGGGTTAAACATCCAGATTTTTATGCTCGCCTATTGAAAGGAGGCAGCATTGCAGCGGCAGAAGCGTATATGGACGGCTGGTGGGATAGCCCTAACTTAACGGCATTAATGGAGTTGATGGGAAGAAACATGACTGCGTTGGACAGAATTGAAAAACGCAGCAGTTGGTTGACTCAATGGGCGTATAAATTGGGACACTGGTTTAATCGAAACTCGATCGATCAAGCGAAAGAAAACATCGAAGCACATTACGATCTGGGCAATGAGCTGTATAAAACCTTTCTTGATAAGAGAATGCTCTATTCAAGTGCTTTATACACCTCGCCAAATGACTCTCTAGAGCAAGCTCAGCTCAATAAAATGGAACGTCTCTGTCAGCAGTTAGAACTACAGCCAACTGACCACGTGATAGAAATTGGCACGGGTTGGGGGGCGATGGCGATATACATGGCACAAACCTATGGCTGTAAGGTTACTACTACCACCATATCTGAAGAACAATTCAGTTATGCGAAAGAGCAAATAGAACGAACTGGATTAGGTGACCGCGTCACCTTGTTAAAACAAGACTATCGCTTGTTGGAAGGGCAGTACGATAAATTGGTGTCAATTGAGATGATTGAAGCGGTTGGGAAACAATATCTCAAGTCATACATCAAAAAGTGTCAGTCACTTTTGAAGCCGAAAGGACTGATGGCAATACAGGCGATAACTATCGCAGACCAACGTTATGATTATTACAGCAATAACGTTGATTTTATTCAGAAATACATCTTTCCGGGCGGCTTCTTACCATCGGTGACGGTTCTCACTCAAACGGCTACACAGCACAGTGATTTTATAACCAGAGATGTGTTCGACATGGGTTTGGATTATGCCCAGACGTTAAAAGATTGGCGATTGCGCTTTGAACAGTCTTTAGAGCAAGTATCACTCTTGGGGTATGACGAACGTTTTATTCGTATGTGGCGTTATTACTTCTGTTATTGCGAGGGCGGCTTTAATGCTCGCTCTATAAGCACAATCCACATGACGCTTCAACGAGGCTAATTTTGAACCGCCTATTTGTCGTTTCACTCTGGTTCCAGCTCATCTGGTTTCTGGCGGTGCTAGGACAAGAGAGCTGGCAGTGGCTGACTCTGGGGTTCGGTGTGGTCACGTTGTGTTACGCGGCATATAGCAGGCAAGAGGACATTGGCAAAATTCTTCTGCTGGGGATTGGAGGAGTCGCACTCGACTCGTTTAACAGCGCAGTAGGGTTGCTAGTGTTCAAAAGCGCCCACGTCCCCTTATGGCTAGCGGTGCTTTGGTTTGTATTCGTCTGGTATGCAAGAGAGTGGGTGCCTAAATTAGCGCAATACCCGAAAGTTTGGGTCATGTTTTTGGTTGGCTTAGGTGGAGCACTAAGCTATTGGGCTGGATATCGATTTTCAGCTGTTGAATTTTCATTACCTCTGGCTGGGGCTTTGTTGTTTATTGCCCTGCAATGGTGTGGTGTAACTTGGTTAATCATGAGGATGTTTGCTAATGATTACTCAACTTCGAACAATGTTTCTGACGTCAGCACTCCTGACGCAAACAGTACTCGTCAGCGTTAACGCAAACGCGGCGGGTCTTTCAAAAGAGGTGATGGGTCAGTGGCAACAATGGCCTATTGTCGGGCAGGCGACCTTATCATGGTTGTGGCTCGATATTTACTCTTCTCAGCTTCGTTCGCCCAATGGTGTGTATCAGCAGGTCGGGGATATTTCTCCTCATCCTATTGCGCTTGAAATTCGATATTTGAGAGACATCAGCAGCCAACAATTAATCGAAGCAACTGAAGAACAGTGGCAAAAACAAGGCTATAGCCAAGGTCAAGTTGATGTTTGGATTCCGATGCTAAGTGCAATCTTCCCGAGTGTAAAAACAGGCGAGAAGTTGGTTTACGTCACTGATGGAAGTGCAGGAGAGTTTACCTATATTGCTCAAAATGGAGAGCAACATGTGGTTGGTACTATTTCAGATGAGTCGCTCAACGATGCATTTTTGGCAATTTGGCTGTCGCCTAAGACGGAATATCAACATCTGAGAGAGCAATTGTTAGGGATGAACAGACCATGAAACCGATAAGAGTGTTTTTCTTTACGGCAATGTTGGCGACATTGGTTGGTTGCAGTGCCGAGCTTGAAGATTACAAGCAAAATGAGCCTAGTTTTGACTTGTTCGGTTACTTCAACGGAACAACCAAAGCTTGGGGTATGGTCCAAGATTACACCGATAAACAGACTCGTCGCTTTGAAGTCGACATCGAGGGAAAGGTACTGGGCAATACGCTAACACTGACGGAGGATTTTATCTTTGCCGATGGTGAACAGAGCCAGCGAGTGTGGACTATTCAACGCTCTTCAAACGGTTTTTATATTGGACGCGCCGATGATGTGATTGGTGATGCGATAGGACAGGAAGTGGGGAATGCACTTCAGTGGCGATATGACTTCTTGTTGAAAACCGACGATGGTGAAATTGAAGTCACTTTTGATGATTGGCTATATAGACAAGATGCGACTCGGGTTTTTAACATCACCAAGATTAAAAAGTTTGGCATAGAAGTGGGGCAGGTAACGCTGTTCTTCGAAAAGAGTCAATAAAACGCATAGTAAATAAAAAGGGAGGCAGAGCCTCCCTTACTTAATCGAATTACAGCTTATAGCTTATCAGTTAGCTCGATTGCTTGACCGATGTAACTTGCTGGCGTCATTTCTTTTAAACGCGCTTTCTCTTCTTCAGGCAGTTCTAGACCATCGATAAAGTTACGCATTGCTTCGCCATCTACACGCTTACCACGAGTCAGCTCTTTTAGCTTCTCATATGGTTTCTCAATACCGTAACGACGCATAACCGTTTGTACTGGCTCAGCGAGAACTTCCCAGTTCTTATCAAGCTCAGCCAATAACGCTTCGCGGTTAACTTCAAGCTTGCTAATACCTTTCAGAGTAGACGTGTACGCAATGATTGCATAACCAACGCCTACACCTAGGTTGCGTAGTACTGTTGAGTCCGTAAGGTCACGTTGCCAGCGAGAAATAGGCAGTTTTTGTGCAAGGTGTGTAAATACAGCGTTAGCTAGACCCAAGTTACCTTCTGAGTTTTCGAAGTCGATTGGGTTAACTTTGTGCGGCATAGTTGAAGAACCAATTTCGCCTGCAATCGTTCTTTGCTTGAAGTGGCCTAGAGCGATATAGCCCCAAACGTCACGGTCAAAGTCGATAAGGATTGTGTTGAAACGCGCTACAGCATCAAATAGCTCAGCGATGTAATCGTGAGGTTCGATTTGAGTTGTGTACGGGTTCCAAGTTACGCCAAGAGATTCAGTGATGAACTCTTCGCTGAATTTGTGCCAATCAAGTGTTGGGTATGCAGAAAGGTGAGCGTTGTAGTTACCAACTGCACCGTTGATTTTCGCAAGAATTTCAACGTTCGCGATCTGCTTGTACTGACGTTCCATACGGTATGCAACGTTCGCCATCTCTTTACCCATAGTCGACGGAGACGCTGGTTGACCATGTGTACGAGACAGAAGAGGGATGTCACGGTATTCAACCGCTAGACCACGAATTGCATCAATAATGTTACGGATTTCAGGAAGAATAACCGTATCACGTGCTTCTTTAAGCATCAGAGCGTGAGAAGTGTTGTTGATGTCTTCAGAAGTACATGCAAAGTGAATGAACTCATTAACTGCGTGAAGCTCAGGAACGCCAGCAACTTTCTCTTTTAAGAAATACTCAACCGCTTTTACGTCGTGGTTAGTTGTGCGTTCGATATCTTTGATTCGTTGTGCATCTGCTTCGCTGAAGTTTGCTGCAACGCTATCAAGGAATTGGTTTGCTTCTTCACTGAATGCAGGAACTTCTGCAATCTCAGCTGTTGCTGCAAGCTTCTGTAACCAGCGGATTTCAACGATAGTACGGTATTTAAGTAAGCCAAATTCACTAAAAATACTGCGTAATGCAATAGTTTTACTGCCGTAACGGCCGTCTACTGGTGAAACAGCAGTCAATGCTGACAGTTCCATGATGTTCTCCTGAATTGGTTTCTAAATTTCGTGTGCTTTATACCAGTATCAATGGCAATTGTCACGAATATTGCGCAAACGTTTGCGCAAGGTCTGTTCTACTCTAAAATGAGGAGCAAAAAAATTAGCTCGCAATGTGCGAGCTAATGATTACATTCTGGCCAGCAGAATCTTGGCCTGATCCACCATTTTCTTACGTCCGAAGACAAGGTGGAGGCGTCGACCGCCTACTTGGCGCCAAAGTACCGCGCAACGAATACCAGATAATAGTAGTGCACGAACTTTTTGTTGGTTAGATGTTTGTTGTAGTACTGCTGGTGTACCAGCAACTTGAATGCGAGGACCAATTGGGCTGATCACGTCTAGATACACGCTCGCTAAGTTGCTAATCATCTGCTCATCAAGCAAATCAAAGTGCTCTACTTGACGTTCAATCATTTGGATACGATCGCCAAGTTGAGACATAGCATCTCTGCGGCTAGTAAGTTTACGCTCAAGAGCCAACAAACTAATGATATAACGAGTAATAGCACTGCCTGTTGGCGTGCTATCGATACCATTGACTAGACATTCAAGGCCAACTTTCAAATCGGCTTCGCTACCGAAAACACCAATAGTGTTACTTGGATTAGTTGCCAAAATGGCACGCAGTGAAGTTTCAAACGCGTCTGAATCACAGTAACCGTCTTTCGCTACTTTTTGCACTAAAGCGACAGCTTGGCAAATTCCAGCAAATGCGATAGTTCGGTCATAAATTGTGTTAGCCACGTAAATACTCCTTAACAAATACGTTGTTCAATAATGCCGCCACCTAGACATACTTCGCCTTGGTAGAAAACAGCAGACTGTCCTGGGGTAACTGCTACTTGTGGGTCATCAAACATCACCTTGATGTTGTTGTCATCAACGGGGATAACGGTACAAGGGATGTCAGTTTGACGATAACGTGTCTTCACTGAGCAGCGGAACGCCTCTTTAACCGGAGTACGATCTACCCAATGTAGTTGCGACGCCATCAAACCGTAAGACTTCAATAGAGGATGGTCTGCGCCTTGTACTGCAATTAGCACGTTACGTTTGAGATCTTTCTCTGCTACGTACCATGGGTCTTCGTTACCGCCGCCGCCTTTTTGACCGCCAATATGTAAGCCTTTACGTTGACCTAGTGTGTGGTACATAAGGCCTTGATGTTCACCAATAACTTTACCTTCAGGGGTTTCGATTTTACCCGGTTGAGCAGGTAAATAGCGAGACAAGAAGTCTGTAAATTTGCGCTCACCGATAAAACAGATACCGGTTGAATCTTTTTTCTTCGCAGTGATTAAACCTTGTTCTTCCGCAATACGGCGAACTTCAGGTTTTTCTAACTCACCCACTGGGAATAAACTACGTGCAACTTGTTCGTGGCTCAGTGTATATAAGAAGTAGCTTTGGTCTTTGTTGTTGTCTTTACCACGTAGCATTTGTGGCTTTTCACCGTCTTCTGTGAAGGTGCGACGAACATAGTGACCCATAGCAATGTAGTCTGCATCTAACACTTCATCTGCAAACTCTAAAAATGCTTTGAACTTAATTTCTTTGTTACAAAGGATATCTGGGTTCGGAGTACGACCTGCTTTGTATTCCTCTAGGAAATATTCGAATACATTGTCCCAATATTCCGCCGCGAAATTAATGGTGTGCAAATAGATACCAAGTTTGTCACAGACAGCCTGAGCATCAGCAAGATCTTCTGCTGCTGTACAATATTCTTCGTTATCATCTTCTTCCCAGTTCTTCATGAAAAGGCCTTCTACTTGGTAGCCTTGCTGTTGAAGAAGATATGCTGAAACGGAAGAATCAACGCCACCTGACATGCCTACTATGACTTTCTTTTGGCTGTTTGCGTTGCGGTTATCTGACATGACTTAATACCACTTGATTGACTTGGACGCAGATTCTAACAGAAAGACTTTTTTGAGGACAGATCCGAGACTGCAATCACACTTCTAAATTGGTGCAATTAAACAGCAATCTCGGTTTATTGATGTGCTAAATCGAAATGTAATCGTTATCTACTTTCGTTGTAAAAAGAGTTGTGTAAAAAACTTTTCAACGAAAACGTTTGCTATCTTTAGTTGAGTTGCTGCCTTATTGCACGCAAGGTAAAATTCCGGCTCTTTTCTTCTCACGCACCTATTTAAACGTTATGAAATTTCCTGGCCAACGTAAGTCAAAGCATTACTTTCCAGTTAATGCACGCGATCCATTAGTCATCCAAGCGCAAGATAATAAGAAGTTATCGCGTACACACATTATCGGTATTGATCAAACATTGGTTGATATTGAAGCAAGAGTGGATTCTGAACTTATTGAACGTTTTGGCTTAAGCAAAGGACATTCACTAGTTATAGATGATGAGACAGCTGAAGCTTTATACAACGAACTAAAGCAAAACGGACTGATCAAGAATGAGTTCGCGGGCGGAACTATTGGTAATACGTTGCACAATTATTCCGTGCTAGCGGACGACCGTTCTACGCTACTCGGTGTGATGAGCCAAGATATTAAAATCGGCAGCTACGGTTATCGCTATTTGTGTAATACCTCTAGCCGCATGGATTTAAATTATCTGCAAGGTGTAGATGGCGCAATTGGGCGTTGTTTTGCATTAATTACAGAAGACGGAGAACGTACTTTTGCAATTAGTGAAGGCCAAATGAATAAACTTCACCCTGACAATATCCCAGAAAAAATATTTAAAAATGCTTCAGCATTGGTGATCACTGCATATTTGGTTCGTTGTAAAGAAGGTGACCCTATGCCGCAAGCAACAATGCGTGCAATTGAATATGCAAAAAAATATGACGTTCCAGTGGTATTAACATTAGGAACAAAATTTGTAATTCAAGATGATCCTCAATATTGGCAAGAATTCTTACGTGAACATGTTTCTGTTGTTGCAATGAATGAAGATGAAGCGGAAGCATTAACCGGTGAAACAGATCCATTAATGGCATCAGACAAAGCATTAGATTGGGTTGATTTAGTTTTATGTACTGCTGGACCAATTGGTTTATATATGGCGGGCTATACAGAAGAAGAAAGTAAAAGAGAGACTTCTTTACCATTATTACCTGGTTCAATTCCTGAGTTTAATCGCTTCGAATTTAGCCGACCAGCAACAAGAATTAGCTGCGAAAATCCGACACGGGTTTATTCTCATATATCGCCTTATATGGGTGGACCAGAAAAAATTAAGAACACCAATGGTGCAGGTGATGCTGCGTTGTCAGCTTTACTTCATGATATGGCTGCGAATAAATACCATAAAGGTAATGTGCCAAACTCAAGTAAACATCAGCATAATTTCTTAACGTATTCTTCTTTTTCACAAGTATGTAAATACGCAAACCGTGTAAGTTATGAAGTGCTAGCTCAGCATTCTCCTCGCTTATCACGAGGTCTTCCAGAACGTGAAGACAGCTTAGAAGAAGCATACTGGGAAAGATAACGGTATTCGTTAAATAGCATTATTCTTTCATTGGATTGAATAATGCTAATAAAAAAGGCTCCGATATCGGAGCCTTTTTTTAAGAAACTAGAAAATTAAATTTCGAATTGTTCTAGAGATTTACCTTCATCTAATGCTTTTTGAATTGCAGAAGGTGTACGGCCTTGGCCTGTCCAAGTTTTTTCTACGCCGTTGTCCATGTATTTATATTTTGCTGGACGTGGTGCGCGTTTGCCTTTTGCTTTTGATTTAGATTTTGTTTCGCCAGCAAGAGCAGAAATTAACGCTTCAACATCAATACCGTCATTAGCAATTTGTTCAGCAATTGCTGCTAATTTTGCTTCTTGTTCAGCTTGAGCCGCTTGTTCTTGTTCTTCAGATTCTCTGCGCTCTTCAACAACGATCGTTAATTTATCAAGCGCTTCTTCAAGTTGCTCTAAAGTTAGATCGCGTGAAAATGCACGTAGACTACGAATATTTAATAGAGTTTTAGTGATTTCCGACATTTCTTAATCCTGTTTAATTAAATAATTAACGGCTTAATAATAAACCGTGTGATTTATTCTTACAATAAAATTAACGCAATATTAATGTAAATAATAAAAAAAATACCACTGTAGTGGTAATAAGCTTAGTTTGATTTATCTAAGCCTTATAAAGAGAAAGGAAATATTGGATGCAGAGAGTAACAGGTTAAAAACGTATGTATACAATTAATGCTTATCTCAGTTGAAAATGTATCTATTTACTTTATGAAATAGCATTCATTGATGTTGTGAATATTAGTTGTAATGAAAAATGAAATTCTATGTTGCATTGACAGTTTTGTTAAGTACAATACGTCACACCTAAAGCGGAGTATGTTTAATAATCACGCAGTTTCTAGATTGCGTAGGTAATTGTTCTATCTCCGACGTAGAGGAGCGATATTGATAAGTATCCAGTATTGGGGTGATGCCAATGAATACCGGAGAAAGGCCATATCGCCGAAGTTAGTGCGTCCATCAAGCTGCTAGCTGGGGTTGTCATCGAATAGGGGCAACACTGCCATAGTCTATATTGTTGTTAAACTATGGAGCGCTACTGTAGGGTTGGGTGGAGTGTTCACTTCCCTTTCGCTTAGTTCAACATTAATCGCATTGATTTTTTCGATGTGATTTGTCTGCAGTAGATCTCTAACCGAAATATTACTGGTTTTTGAAGATCATGAATTTATTAGATTTTGCATCGTCTCCTTTGTCGCTAATCCCAGCATTAGTGGCGTTGAGCCTCGCTATTATTACTCGCCGCGTACTGGTGTCTTTAGGTATGGGTATCGCACTTGGTGCTTTATTGCTTGCTGATTATTCAGTAGGTGATGCGATTGGTTATATCGGCACAAAAGTTACAAACGTCTTCATTGAAGATGGCGGTCTGAATACTTGGAACATGAGTATCGTTGGCTTCTTATTGCTGTTGGGTATGATGACTGCGTTGTTGACGCTTTCTGGCGGTACTCGAGCATTTGCAGAATGGGCTCAGGTTCGCGTAAAAAGCAAGCGTGGTTCTAAGCTATTGGCTGCATTCTTAGGTGTTTTCATTTTTGTTGATGACTACTTCAACAGCTTAGCGGTTGGCTCAATTTCTCGCCCTGTTACTGACCGTTTTTACGTCTCACGCGCTAAACTGGCTTACATCCTAGATTCTACTGCTGCACCAATGTGTGTTGTTATGCCTGCTTCAAGCTGGGGCGCGTACATTATGACCATCATTGGTGGCATTCTAGTATCACACGGTATCACTGAGTATTCTGCGCTTGGTGCTTACCTTCGTTTGGTTCCTATGAACTTCTATGCGGTATTTGCACTATTAATGGTGTTCGCCGTTGTTTGGTTCCAAATGGATATTGGTCAGATGCGCCAACACGAAATCAATGCTTCTCAGGGCCAAGGTTTCGATGATGATATGTCTGAGAATGACGAGCAAGCTCGTGATTTAAACGATGAACTTGATATCCGTGAAAGCGAAAAGGGTAAAGTGTCAGACCTTATTTACCCTATCGTGTTACTTATTATCGCAACCATCGGCTCTATGCTTTACACAGGTGGCCAATCACTGGCAGCCGATGGTAAAGCGTTCAATGTGCTTGGTGCGTTTGAAAATACCGATGTTGGTACGTCACTGATTTACGGTGGTTTAGTTGGTTTAGCGGTTGCTCTATTCACTGTGGTTAAACAAGGAATCGCTATCACTGAAATTGCACGTACGCTTTGGATTGGTGCTAAGTCGATGTTTGGTGCGATATTAATTCTTGTTTTCGCGTGGACAATTGGTTCAGTTATCGGTGACATGAAAACGGGCGCGTACCTTTCATCTCTAGCTCAAGGCAATATTGACCCACACTGGCTGCCAGTTATTTTGTTCCTACTGTCAGGCATTATGGCGTTCTCAACAGGTACGTCATGGGGTACGTTTGGTATCATGTTACCAATTGCAGGCGACATGGCTGGTGCAACTGAAATCGCATTAATGCTGCCAATGTTGAGTGCGGTATTAGCGGGTTCAGTATTTGGTGATCACTGTTCACCAATTTCAGATACAACCATTTTGTCTTCAACGGGTGCTCGTTGTAATCACATTGACCACGTTTCTACTCAGCTTCCATATGCCTTAGCAGTTGCTGGTGTATCTTGTGTTGGTTTCGTTGTTCTTGGTATGACTCTATCTGTGCTAGCTTCTCTAGCAGCTTCTACGGCAGCATTCATTGCAGTGTGCTTTGTTTTCAGCACACTAGCGAAATCAAAGATGTTGAGCTGTAAAGCGGCTTGATCGTTGATAGCAGATAGCTGATATATCGATTGATTGAAGGAGGCTTAGGCCTCCTTTTTTACGCTTAAAAAACGGCAGTAAGAAAAAGATGACAAAAAGTGAAATTTTTTGTTGAAAAATGAGACGAGCTTAGATAGTGTTGAAAGCAATCCAGTGAACACATTCGGTGTAATTAAGTATGCGTAATTTTGTAATGAACATTCATCATCACCATCATCCCTAAGAGTCTTTCGGGAGATGTACGCATACCCGGGAGACAGGAATCTCCCGGTGGTTAAATCAAAGTATTTTTAAGATTTTAGACCCTTGGGAGACCAATCTCCCAAGGGTTTTTTACTATCTAGCTTAATTAAAACTTAAAGATTTCAATATTTTACGAAGGAAGAATGTAATGCAAACACAACGCCTAAGAATTGCCGTCCAGAAGAAAGGTCGTTTGAGTGACGAATGCCAAGACTTACTGAAAAAGTGTGGTGTTAAGTTTAACGTGATGGGTGAGCGCTTAGTGGTTCACTCACTAAATATGCCAATTGACCTGCTTCTTGTTCGTGATGACGATATCCCAGGTTTAATCATGGATGGTGTGGTTGATTTAGGTTTTGTTGGTGAGAACGTGTTAGAAGAAACTCGCTACGACCGTATTGCTTTAAACCAACCAAGCGATTTCGTTGACCTTCGTCGTATGGACTTTGGCGGCTGTCGTCTTTCTATCGCCATTGATAAAGATGTGGAATACAACGGACCACAGGATCTTAAAGGCAAACGTATTGCAACCACTTACCCTCAACTTCTCAAAGCGTACATGGCTGAGCGTGGCATTGATTTCAGCACTTGTATGCTTACAGGTTCGGTGGAAGTTGCTCCTCGTGCAGGCCTTGCAGACGCGATTGCAGATTTAGTTTCAACAGGCGCTACACTTGAAGCAAACGGTTTGAAAGAAGTGGAAGTGATTTTCCAATCGAAAGCGAAACTGATTCAACGTACTGGTGAATTTGCACCTGATAAAGCAGCCTTGATTGACCGTCTATTAACTCGTATGAATGGCGTGCAGCAAGCGAAAGAATCGAAATACATCATGCTACACGCACCAGTAGAGAAGTTGCCTCAAATCACAGCGCTATTGCCTGGAGCGGAAGACCCAACCGTACTACCACTTTCTGCAGATAAAACCCGCGTAGCGGTACACCTAGTCAGTGCTGAAAACTTGTTCTGGGAAACAATGGAAAAGCTAAAAGCGCTTGGTGCAAGTTCTATTCTTGTATTACCAATTGAAAAGATGATGGAGTAACCCTGATGAGAACGATCGTTTGGCAATCGCTAAGTGAAACTCAGCAAGATTCTGTATTGGAACGCCCAGCTATCGCTGAAGGTGCAAACATCACAGCGGCAGTGGCAGAGGTTATTGCAAAGGTTCGCGCGGAAGGTGACTCGGCTCTGTTAGAGTTGACTGAAAAATTTGATAAATGTAAGCCAGAATCGATTCGCGTCTCTGCGGAAGAAATCGATGCTGCTTGTGAGCGTCTTGATGACGAAATGAAGCAAGCGTTAGAAGTGGCTTATAACAACATTACCAAGTTCCATAAGGCTCAAAAGCCGGCTCCTATTAAAGTTGAAACTATGCCTGGCGTGGTATGCGAGCAAGTGACTCGCGCTATCAATAAAGTGGGTTTGTACATTCCAGGTGGTAGCGCGCCATTACCATCAACCGTATTGATGCTTGGTGTGCCAGCGCAAATTGCAGGCTGTCGCAAAGTGGTTCTTTGCTCACCACCTCCAATCGCTGATGAAATTCTTTATGTCGCTAAGCTTTGTAAAATCGATGAAGTTTACAATGTCGGCGGTGGTCAGGCGATTGCTGCGATGGCTTATGGTACTGAAAGCGTAGCGAAAGTGGATAAGATTTTTGGTCCAGGCAATGCGTATGTAACGGAAGCTAAACGTCAAGTGAGCAAGGATTTCCGTGGCGCTGCGATTGACATGCCAGCAGGTCCATCAGAAGTATTAGTGATTGCAGACGACACTGCGGACGCAGATTTCATTGCAGCTGACTTACTAAGCCAAGCTGAGCACGGTCCGGATTCTCAGGTAGTGCTAGTGACTCCATCACCTGTGGTTGCCGATAAAGTAGCGGATGCTGTTCAGAAACAACTGAAGTCGCTATCGCGCGCAGATACTGCACAAAAGGCGCTTGCTTCAAGCTTAATCATTATTGCAGAGTCATTGACCCAAGCAGTTTCAATTTCTAACTATTACGGTCCTGAACATTTGATTGTTCAGACTAAGAACCCTCGTGAGCTTGTTCCATTGTTAGATAATGCAGGTTCTATCTTCTTGGGCGACTGGTCTCCAGAATCGGTAGGTGACTATGCATCAGGTACTAACCACGTACTACCAACTTACGGTTACACTCGCACATATTCTAGCTTAGGTTTGGCAGATTTTAGTAAGCGTATGACAGTTCAAGAGCTAAGCGCAGACGGTCTGAAATCACTGGCTCCAACAGTTGTAAAAATGGCAGAAGCGGAAGGTTTAGACGCACACAAACGTGCCGTTACTATCCGCATAGAGAAACTCCTTACTGATAAAGGACAAAAGGCGTAATCATCATGGAAAAACTCGCTCGTAAACAAATTCAGCAATTAACGCCTTATCTTTCTGCTCGTCGCATTGGCGGAAGCGGTGATGTGTGGCTAAACGCTAACGAATCGCCATTCAACAACGAATACAAAACAAATTTTGCTCGCTTAAACCGTTATAGCGAATGCCAGCCACCTGAACTCATCAACGCGTATGCGTCATACGCAGGTGTAAAACCAGAGCAAGTGTTAACTTCTCGTGGTGCTGATGAAGGCATTGAATTATTGGTGCGTGCATTTTGCGAACCAAACCAAGATGCGATTTTGTTCTGCCCGCCGACATACGGTATGTACGCAATCAGCGCAGAAACTATTGGTGTTGAACGTAAGAAAGTACCACTGACTGCAGAGTGGCAGCTAGATTTAGCCAACATTGAAGCCAACCTAGAAAACGTTAAGTTGGTGTTTGTTTGTAGCCCAAATAACCCAACTGGCAATCTCGTTAAACGTGAAGATATTGTTTCTTTGTTAGAGATGACCAAAGACCGCGCGATTGTCGTGATGGATGAGGCTTATATCGATTTCTGCCCAGAAGCATCTACGGTTGATTTGCTGGCACAGTATCCAAACTTAGCGATCCTACGTACGCTATCCAAAGCGTTTGCTCTTGCAGGTCTTCGCTGTGGTTTTACTCTTGCTAATGAAGAGTTGATCAATGTGCTGCTAAAAGTTATCGCACCATACCCAGTACCTGTACCTGTTGCGGAAATCGCTACTCAAGCATTGTCTGAAGCAGGACTTGCTCGTGCAAAATACCAAGTGCTCGACCTAAACGCTAACCGTGCATATATGCAAGTGGGTCTGTCCATGATAAGTGGTGTGCAAGTGTTTGAAGGGTGGGGTAACTACTTGTTAGTTAAGTTCCCAGACGGTGATGCTTTGTTCAAAGCAGCATGGGATTCAGGCATTATTTTACGTAATTCACCGATTGAAGATTGTGTGCGTATTAGCGTAGGCAATAGAGAAGAGTGCGAAAAGACCGTCGCGTTTATTCGTAACTACTACCAATAGAAAGGATTCTACAATGAGCACCCAACAGAAAATTCTCTTTATCGACCGTGATGGCACTTTGATTGTTGAGCCACCGGTGGATTTTCAGGTTGACCGTTTAGATAAACTTAAACTGGAACCTTTTGTTATCCCAAGTTTGTTGACTCTGCAAGATGCAGGCTACCGTTTGGTAATGGTGACTAACCAAGATGGTTTAGGCACAAGCAGCTACCCGCAAGAAGACTTCGATGCTCCACACAACATGATGATGGATATCTTTTCGTCTCAAGGGGTGAAGTTTGATGATGTGTTGATTTGCCCTCACTTTGAAAAAGACAACTGCTCTTGCCGTAAGCCTAAATTAGGTATGGTGAAAGATTACCTTCAAGGCGGCAAAGTTGACTTTAAATCATCGGTTGTGATTGGTGACCGTCTTACAGATCTACAGTTAGCAGAGAACATGGCTATTCGTGGTATTCAGTACAATCCAGAAACGATGAACTGGCCACAAATCGTCAAAGACCTAACAGTAAAAGCTCGCACTGCAAAAGTGGTTCGCAAAACCAAAGAAACGGACATTCAGGTTGCAGTTAATCTTGATGAGACTGGCGGTAACCAAATCGAAACGGGTTTAGGTTTCTTTGACCACATGCTTGATCAAATCGCGACTCACGGCGGTTTCCAATTGAAGCTCAAAGTGGATGGTGACTTGCACATCGATGACCACCACACCGTTGAAGATACCGCTTTGGCACTTGGTCAGGCGATTAAAGAAGCCTTAGGCGATAAGCGTGGTATTGGTCGTTTTGGTTTTACACTGCCAATGGACGAATGTTTGGCGCAATGTGCATTAGACCTGTCAGGTCGCCCATATTTGAAATTCGACGCTGAGTTCAGTCGCCCAGAAGTAGGCGATTTATCCACAGAGATGGTTTACCACTTCTTCCGTTCTTTGACTGACACACTCGCGTGCACTCTGCACTTGTCTTCTACTGGTGAGAATGACCACCACATCATTGAAAGCTTATTTAAGGCGTTTGGTCGTACACTGCGTCAGGCTATTCAAGTACAAGGAAATGAGTTGCCAAGCAGCAAAGGGGTTCTCTAATGGCGAATGAACAAAAAGTTGTCATTATCGATACGGGTTGTGCCAACGTTTCTTCAGTGAAATTTGCCATTGAACGTTTGGGCTATCCAGTGACGATTTCAAAAGACCCAGCAGTGGTTCTTGCTGCGGATAAGCTGTTCTTACCGGGTGTAGGAACAGCCAGCGAAGCGATGAAGAACCTTGAAGAGCGTAACCTTATTGAGCTGGTGGCAAAGGTAGATAAACCGCTACTAGGGATCTGTTTAGGTATGCAGTTACTAGGTAAATTATCTGAAGAGAAAGGACAGAAAGCGGATGATATCGTTGAATGTCTGGGCTTGGTTGAAGGTGAAGTTCGTTTAATGCAAACCGGTGATTTGCCATTGCCTCACATGGGCTGGAATACCGTTTCGGCTAAAGCTGGCAACCCTCTTTTCAAAGATATTGAAGAGGGCGAGTACTTCTATTTTGTACACAGCTTTGCAATGCCTGTAGGTGACTACACCATTGCTGAATGTGACTACGGAAATCCATTTAGCGCAGCGATTCAAAATGGCAATTATTACGGTGTTCAGTTCCACCCAGAGCGTTCATCAAAAGCCGGTTCTAAGTTAATTCAGAACTTCCTAGAGCTCTAAAAAAATAGACGGAAGCTGTAAGCGATAAAGCGGCAAGTCGAATAAGGAACAGAAATGATTATTCCCGCATTAGATTTAATTGAAGGTCAGGTTGTACGCCTCTATCAGGGTGATTACGGCCAAGTGACAGAATATAAAGTCGACCCAGTTGAACAATTCAATTTATACAACAAAGCTGGCGCTGACTGGCTACACCTTGTGGATTTAACGGGCGCAAAAGATACCAGTGCTCGCCAGTTAGACCTGATTGCAAAATTACTGGCAGGTACGCCAGCCAATATTCAAATTGGTGGCGGTGTACGCAGCGAGCAAGACGTGGTTGACCTGCTCGAAGCAGGCGCGCAGCGTGTTGTGGTTGGTTCAACGGCTGTTAAACAACCTGAACTAGTGAAAGGTTGGATGACCAAATACGGCGCAGAAAAAATTGTGCTAGCGCTGGATATTAACATCGATGCTGACGGTACACGCAAAGTGGCGATTTCCGGTTGGCAGGAAGATTCAGGTGTCACCATCGAAGCACTGATTGACGATTATCTAACCGTCGGTTTGAAACATGTACTCTGCACAGACATTTCCCGTGACGGCACGCTAGCCGGTTCTAACGTTGAGCTGTATGTTGACCTTTGCAAACAATACCCACAGGTTCAGTTCCAATCTTCAGGCGGTATCGGTAGTTTAGCGGATATTGAAGCGCTGAAAGGTAGTGGTGTGGCTGGCGTGATTGTTGGTCGTGCGTTACTGGATGGTAAATTCACCACTGAGGAGGCGTTCGCATGTTGGCAAAACGTATAATCCCTTGTTTGGACGTTCGTGACGGACAGGTTGTGAAAGGCGTGCAGTTCCGCAATCACGAAATCATCGGAGACATCGTTCCGCTAGCAAAACGTTATGCGGAAGAGGGCGCAGATGAGTTGGTGTTTTACGATATCACCGCATCCAGTGATGGTCGTGTGGTGGATAAAAGCTGGGTTGCGCGAGTTGCAGAGGTAATTGACATTCCTTTCTGTGTCGCTGGTGGTATTAAATCAGCCGAAGATGCTGCTCGCATCCTCGAATTCGGAGCGGACAAAGTATCGATTAACTCGCCAGCATTAGCGAATCCAGACCTGATCACCAATCTAGCGGATAAGTTTGGTGTGCAATGTATCGTTGTAGGTATCGACTCCTATTTTGATAAAGAGACGGGCAAGTATCAGGTTTACCAGTTCACTGGTGATGAAGCGCGTACTAAAGCAACCAAGTGGGAAACCAAAGATTGGGTTCAAGAAGTGCAAAAACGTGGCGCGGGTGAAATCGTATTAAATATGATGAACCAAGACGGTGTACGTAACGGTTACGACCTAGAGCAACTGAATATGGTTCGATCTGTATGTCGCGTACCTTTGATTGCGTCTGGTGGTGCGGGTGCTATGGAGCATTTCGCAGATGCGTTTAAATTAGCGAATGTTGATGGTGCGTTAGCAGCGTCGGTATTCCACAAACAAATCATCAATATTGGTGAACTCAAGCAATATTTAAAACAACAAGCGGTTGAGGTGAGACTATGAGCCTAGCGGAACGAATTAATTGGGAAAAGGTTGATGGTCTTGTTCCTGCGATTGTGCAGGACTTTGGTTCAAGCCAAGTGCTGATGATGGGGTACATGAACCAAGAAGCACTAGCGAAAACATTGGAAACAGAACAAGTCACTTTCTATTCGCGCACCAAGCAGCGTCTATGGACCAAAGGAGAAACCTCTGGCAACGTGTTGCAATTGAAAAATATTGCTTTGGACTGCGACCAAGATACCTTGCTGGTAAAAGTAAATCCGATTGGCCCAACGTGTCACACTGGCACAACAACTTGTTGGGATGGTGATGCACAAGAGGAGTCACAAATGGTGTGGCTTCATCAACTTGAGCAGCTATTGGCTGCCCGCAAGAGTGCCGATCCAGACTCCTCTTACACCGCTAGTCTTTATGCGCGTGGCACCAAACGCATTTCGCAGAAAGTGGGCGAAGAAGGCGTTGAAGTCGCACTTGCGGCGACGTCGGGCGATAAGGCGGAATTAGTTTGTGAGTCTGCGGACTTGATCTATCACTTGCTCGTCTTACTTCAAGACCAAGGTTTATCAATGAGTGATGTGATTAATAAGCTCAAAGAGCGTCACAAGTAAGGGTAGCTTTAATTAGCTGAAGAGAACGTTTTGGTAGGCCGTGCGGGGCTCGAACCCGCGACCGATTGATTAAGAGTCAACTACTCTACCAACTGAGTTAACGGCCTACTTGTTCTCACGGTGTAATTCTACTCAGCAAAGTATAGACGCTATTACGTAACTTATTCTCTGCGCTCGTAATAAATTGCATAACTGACAAAATAATTGTTATTCTGTCCGCCATTAGTCGGGGAGCCATAAGGCTGAGATCGCATTGCGAGACCCGTTGAACCTGATTCAGTTAATACTGACGTAGGGAACTAATCCAATCATCCCGATTGAATTTCTCGTGTTGCCATCTTCTTCAGATGTGAGCGCGCGAGTCTGTTCCTGTATGTCATACCCCGAAGGAACAGTTATGTATAAATCCAGTTTAATTCCTGTCGTTCTTACCATTGCTGGTTCAGATAGTGGCGGCGGAGCGGGCATTCAAGCCGATATTAAAGCCATTTCTGCTACAGGTGCTTATGCGGCATCCGTTATCACGGCTATCACTTCGCAAAACACCTTAGGTGTTACTGACATTCTACCCATTCCTCTAGCACATATAGAGAGCCAACTAGATGCGGTGTTTGGAGACCTAAATATTGTCGCTGTTAAGATTGGTATGTTAGCGGATAGCGACATCATCCATTTGGTTGCAGATAAGCTTCGTCAATACAGACCACAATTTATCGTGTTAGACCCAGTCATGGTGGCAACCAGCGGTGACCTGTTGCTGAAACAAAGCGCGATATCCAGTCTGAAAGAATGTCTGCTGCCTATTGCAGACATTATTACCCCTAATCTTCCTGAAGCGGCTGCTTTGACTGGTCTAGACGAACCTAATAATGCTGATGAAATTAACGATATGGTTTTGTCTCTACGGCAGTTAGGTACTTCAGCAGTATTACTAAAAGGTGGGCATTTAGAGCAGTCATCTTACAGTGATGACCTGCTTATCACTCAGAAGAAGATTCATCAATTAAGCGCAGAGAGAATTGATACCATCAATACGCACGGGACGGGTTGCACTTTGTCATCGGCAATTGCTTCGTTTCTTGCGCAGGGGTATGACCTTCAGCAATCGGTATCTCATGCTAAACAATACATCATTCAAACCATAGCAAGCGCAGATAAGTTAAGTGTTGGTCAGGGGCGAGGTCCTGTGGATCATTTCTTTATGTTGCATCAATCAAAATAGTAAATTCGCTATGTCTGATTGGTTCTCTTTGGATTGGCTGAGCTTAGTGACCGCTTTTTTAAATATTGGGTCAGCATAAGCATGGCTGGCATACAGCATGTTCGAATACGATATGCTTGGGTTGATGTTTTTGAACTCTTTTAGGCTCCATAGTTCAGGTGCAATGGCGTATTGGGCTATGTACCGATAGCCATTTTCAAGAGCGATACCATTTGTCTGATAACCCCAAATATCTACCCCAAGCTTTTCTCCATAGATACCGAGTAAGCTGTATGCCTGCAAGTTGAAATTGGAATAGTGCCAAGGGCGAGTGCGTGCGAGTTCCGCATCTTGTTTTCCGTCTTGGTCAAATTGGTTTGCAATTCGCTTGGCTTTCGTAATTTGCAAACGTTGTTTGGCGATATCGGGTTGGTGGGTAAACAAAGAAAACGCTACTACTTGAGCGTCATACCAAGTTCCGTGATTGTTGTGCTGCTTTTCTTCATCCATACCATTAGCACTAGACACCAACCAGTGATTGAACTCTGTAAACCAAGCAACAATGCTTTGATAATCTTTTTCTTTGAGCGCTGGTTTTATCAATTCAACAGCGTCAACAACGCCAATTAACACGCGACTATCAATGATGCCAATACCACGCCCGTTAACTCGACCGGGTATCGCTTGTGCATGATTCATATTGGGATTCATTCTGGTTTGCGAGTTGATGAACCATGCTCGGAGCTGTTCAATCGCTTTATCTGCGTATTTTTGATCGTCGGTGAAGTAGTAAGCCAATCCGAATAACTTTACATTGTTAGCAAAAGTGGTGAGCCTTTGCATATCGGTAGCAGAGCTCTTGGTTTCCAAATTGAATTCGCCATCTTTGCGGATGTAAGGCAAACCAGATTCGGTGTCTGGGTTTGGCCACCAATAAGGAGCAAAACTGTAGTAGTCGTGTATATCGCCACTGGCAGGCATCGACGTCTTGTTAGTCACAGGGTCAACGGGATTAGCTAATGCTTTATCGGCTCTGCGAATAAGAGTGGTGAAAGGTTGATTTAGGTGTTGCAAGTCTTTCTTGTTGTTCTCAAGAACCTGAATATCGTAGCTGATAGGGGTAAGAGTGTTCTCGGAAACCGTACTTTGAACAGTGGAAGAGAATACAAGTACACAAAGCAAAGCCAAGCGTTTAAACATCTTATATCCTCTTCCTTTCGATTTCGGGTTTGTTGATTTTGATTGAACAGACTGTCAGAGAGACTTTTTCAAGCCGTTATAAACGAATCTCTTTCCACTCACCGGGTTGAAGATCATCAAGTTCAATATTACCCATGGAATAACGAATCAAACGAAGGGTAGGGAAGCCGATGTGCGCGGTCATGCGCCTTACCTGACGATTTCTACCTTCAATAATCGTAATGGCTAACCAAGTCGTTGGAATAGCTGCACGAAAACGTACTGGGGGATTTCGTTCCCAAAGTTGCGGCTCATCCATTACCATCACTTTTGCAGGAAGAGTTGGTCCATCTTTCAGAGTGACGCCATGTCTAAGCTTTTCTAAATCTGACTCAGAAGGCGCCCCTTCAACTTGCACCCAATAAGTTTTTGCTGATTTGGATTCCGGTTGAGTGAGCTTTGCCTGTAAGATTCCATCGTTGGTTAACACCATCAAACCTTCACTGTCTCGATCCAGTCTGCCCGCGGCATACACGTCCTTTACAGGGATGAAATCCGCCAACGTTTTACGACCTTCACCATCGGTAAACTGGCTTAATGTGTCATAAGGTTTATTAAAAACAATGACTTTACGATCTTCTGGGCTCACTTTAGGTTTTTGGTCGGTAGCTTTACGTGTTCGCTGTTGATTTGCAGGGCGACCAGACGCTGTGCGATTACTTTGTTTAAAACGCGGCTTCTTTGAGTGAGAGCTTGTCGGGTGAGAAGCGTTAGCAGGGCTTCTACGCGAGCTGGATGACATGTTAACTACCTTGCAAAAATGTAAATGAAGTGTATTTGAAAGTTTTCTGAAACTCGGTTTTGCGCTATCATTTGCGCGCCCAGAAATAGGATAAACGACAAGATGATAGACTATTATCCTAATTTTGTTTAATTATAACGATCTTCACTCAAGGACTGCATCGAAGACTCATTATGGTTGTTCGCACATAGAAGTTATTCGAACACAAAAAGGAAAGAGTGAGACTATCGTGCCCAAGTTTGGGATGTTTCCCGCTTGAGCCGTACATTCACACAACACATGCCCGTGTGTTGTTAGAACAAATAGGGAAAGTTCATGCCAACAAATAAACCTACAATTATTTATACAATCACTGACGAAGCCCCAGCACTTGCTACATATTCATTGCTGCCAATTATCCAATCATTTACAGCATCGTCGGGCATTGAGATCGAAACTCGCGATATTTCTTTAGCAGGACGTATTCTTGCTAACTTCCCAGAGCATTTGAAAGAAGATCAGCGTATTGGTGATGCTCTAACGGAACTCGGTGAACTTGCTCAAACTCCTGAAGCGAACATCATCAAACTGCCAAACATTTCGGCATCTGTTCCTCAGCTAAAAGCAGCTATCAAAGAACTTCAAGATAAAGGTTTTGCACTTCCGAATTACCCAGAAGAGCCTGCGACTTACGAAGAAGAAGCAATTAAAGCAACTTACGACAAAATCAAAGGTAGTGCGGTAAACCCAGTACTACGTGAAGGTAACTCTGACCGTCGTGCGCCAGCATCAGTGAAAAACTATGCGAAGAAGAACCCACACTCAATGGGTGCTTGGTCTGCAGATTCTAAATCTCACGTTGCTAGCATGAGTGATAAAGATTTCTTCGGTAGCGAGAAATCAGTCACTGTTGACGGAGCAACGCAGGTTTCTATTCAGTTCGTAGGTAAAGACGGTTCAACTAAAGAACTGAAAAAACCTTTTGCACTGAAAGACAAAGAAATAATCGATGCAAGCGTACTGAACAAGAAAGCGCTAGTTGAGTTTTTCGAAAAAGAAATTGCTGACGCAAAACAACAAGACGTGCTGCTTTCTCTTCATATGAAAGCGACCATGATGAAAGTATCAGACCCTGTTATTTTTGGTCATGCAGTTAAGGTTTACTACAAAGAAGTATTCGACAAATACGGTGAAGTATTTGAGAAACTAGGTGTTGATGTAAATAACGGTCTAGGTGATGTTTACGCAAAAATCCAAGCATTGCCAGAAGCTCAACGCGATGAAATTGAAGCTGCACTACAAGCGGTTTATGCAAACCAACCGCCACTAGCGATGGTTGATTCTGACCGCGGTATCACGAACCTACACGTACCAAGTGACATTATCGTTGATGCATCTATGCCTGCAATGATTCGTTCATCTGGTCAAATGTGGGGTCCCGATGGCAAGCAGAAAGATACCAAAGCGATGATCCCAGATCGTTGTTACGCAGGTGTATACCAAGCAGTTATCGAGTTCTGTAAAGAACATGGCGCATTTGACCCTACAACAATGGGTAGCGTACCTAACGTAGGTCTAATGGCGCAAAAAGCGGAAGAATACGGCTCACACGATAAAACATTCATTTTAGACGCCGATGGTGCGGTACGTGTTGTTGATGCAGCAGGTAAAGTGCTTCTAGAGCAAGAAGTTGAAGCTGGTGACATCTTCCGCATGTGTCAGGTTAAAGATGCTCCAATCCAAGACTGGGTTAAGCTTGCGGTAAACCGTGCACGTGCAACCAAAACCCCAGCGGTATTCTGGTTAGATGAAGCTCGTGCTCATGACGCGGAACTGATTAAGAAAGTGAATCAGTATCTACCTGATCACGATACTTCTGGTCTAGAGATCAAGATCCTTTCTCCAGTAGACGCAACGCTATACTCTCTAGCTCGTATTAAAGAAGGTAAAGACACTATTTCTGTTACAGGTAACGTACTACGCGACTACCTAACAGACTTGTTCCCAATTCTTGAGCTAGGTACTTCAGCTAAGATGCTTTCAATCGTTCCACTAATGAATGGTGGTGGTCTGTTTGAAACGGGCGCTGGTGGCTCAGCTCCTAAGCACGTTCAACAAGTTCAAAAAGAGAACCACTTACGTTGGGACTCTCTTGGTGAATTCTTAGCGCTTGCTGCTTCTTTGGAGCATCTAAGTGTGGTGACTGGCAATACGAAAGCGCAAGTGCTGGCTGACTCTCTGGACAAAGCCACGGGTAAATTCCTAGACCTGAACAAATCACCTTCTCGTAAAGTGGGTGAACTGGATAACCGTGGTAGCCATTACTACTTGGCGGCGTACTGGGCTGAAGCTCTAGCAGCACAAACTCAAGATGCAGATCTAGCAGCTGAGTTTACTCCTGTTGCTGAGAAGCTACTGTCTAACGAAGAGAAGATTGTGGCTGAACTAAACGGTGCACAAGGTGTAGCGGGTGATTTAGGTGGTTACTATGCACTTAATGATGCATTGGTTTCTAGCTTAATGCGCCCAAGTGCAACACTAAATAGTATTGTAGATCGCGTGTAATATTCAAAGCGATTCAAATGAAAATACAAAACCCGCCGATTGGCGGGTTTTTCATATCTATTAATTAATAAATCTTTATCTTTTAAGCAACCATCAGGTCAATTATCGGTAATGATTTATTCGGCAGCGAACTATTTAGATTGTTGCCCTTCAATAGGTACGACACTACTAGCGTGGTAACCTTTAGGTCCTTGTTCAACTTCATACGCTACTTGCTGTCCCGCTTTAAGTGTGCGGTAGCCATCCATTTGGATAGTAGAATAATGAGCAAAAATGTCTCCATCTTCGCCTTCTGGACAGATGAATCCGAATCCTTTGGCGTTATTGAACCATTTTACTGTACCTGTAGCCATGCTATACGTCCCTCATGCATTTTGTTACTGATGTTGTTACGGAGAAATTCACTCTAATATCCATTATCAGAAAATCTGATGGTGATCACTCCTATTAGTGAATATCGATTCAGCCGCTGCCAAATTTTTAGTCACTATTTGACCAATGTAGTCAATGATTGAGCACAGTCAATAGGATAATGGTATAAAAATGCATACTTTTATAAGCAAATCACTTTTAAGATAACCCTATTCCATTTGATATCAATCGTGCGACAAGTATTTGTGCCACTTATGATTGGCTCGATTTTAGACTTTAGTACGAATAGTGTTACAGAAAGGTGACGAGTTTTTGAACGTTTAGAATAAACTCGATTGTGAATAGCAATGTTTTATTTGCAGCGATACAATTGCTGCATTAGTCTCTAAGTAAGGATTGTTTTTCACCTTCACTGACAGCACCTTAGGTTATCAGTAAGTGATGACTTTTTAAGAGAAGAGACATTTTTAAGAGAAACACTCCTAAATACGGCCATCATGAGTAAAAACTTCGAATGGGTAACTCCAGACTCAGATCTACTGGAGCTAGAGAAAACAGCAACAAAACCACCGTCGATGTATAACGTTATACTGAATAATGACGACTACACGCCGATGGATTTTGTGATAGAAATCCTTGAACGCTTCTTCTCTATGGACATAGAAAAAGCGACACAAGTGATGCTCAGAGTTCATTATGAAGGGAAAGCAATTTGTGGCACGTTTACTGCAGAAGTTGCAGAGACGAAAGTTGCTCAGGTGACAATGTACGCACGGGAAAACGAGCATCCACTGCTTTGTACGATGGAAAAAGCGTAACATTCGCAGACGTGGTTGTTCTTTAAGGAGGCCTTATGCTTAACAAAGAACTAGAGTCTAGTCTAAACGGCGCGTTCGCTCGAGCGCGAGACAAAAGACATGAATTCATGACCGTCGAGCACCTCCTACTTGCATTGTTAGAAAACGATGCAGCGAAGGAAGCATTATTGGCCTGTCAGGCAGACATTGACGTTTTGCGTCGAGAGCTTGACGTATTTATTGATCAAACAACCCCTCTCATCCCAGATAACGACGAAACCCGAGAAACTCAGCCAACGCTCAGTTTCCAACGCGTGCTGCAACGTGCAGTGTTCCATGTTCAATCTTCCGGTCGTAGTGAAGTCACTGGTGCAAACGTGCTGGTAGCCATTTTCAGCGAGCAGGAATCTCACGCAGCATATCTATTGAAAAAGAACGACATTAGTCGTTTGGATATCGTTAACTACATTTCCCACGGAATCACGAAAGCATCGAGTAGTTCAGGCGAAGATTCGTCTTCTGATTCATTCGGTACCGAAAGTTCAGAAGATTCACCAGCAGATGAAAGATTAGAGAGTTTTGCAACTAACTTGAACCAGTTAGCGGGGCAAGGTCAGATTGATCCTTTGATTGGGCGTGACAAAGAACTCGAACGTACGATTCAAGTGCTGTGCCGTCGCCGCAAGAACAACCCATTGTTAGTAGGTGAAGCTGGTGTTGGTAAAACTGCAATTGCAGAAGGCTTAGCTTGGAGAATCGTTGAAGGTCAGGTTCCTGAAGTGATTCAGAACAGCGTTATCTACTCATTGGATATCGGCTCGCTATTAGCGGGAACCAAATATCGTGGTGATTTCGAGAAGCGTTTTAAAACCATTCTCAAACAGCTAGAAAAAGAGAAAGATGCAATTCTCTTTATCGATGAAATTCATACCATTATCGGTGCAGGTGCTGCGTCTGGTGGTCAAGTGGATGCTGCGAACTTGATTAAGCCTCTACTAAGTAGCGGTAAATTACGTTGTATCGGTTCAACCACTTATCAGGAATACAGCAATATTTTTGAAAAGGAACGAGCACTGTCTCGTCGATTCCAAAAAATTGACGTTGTAGAACCTTCGTTGGACGATACCACCAAAATTTTGATGGGTTTGAAACCAAAATACGAAGCTCACCATGATGTTCGTTATACCAACAAAGCACTTCGTGCAGCGGTAGAATTGTCTGCTAAGTACATAAATGAACGTCACTTACCTGACAAAGCGATTGATGTCATCGATGAAGCAGGTGCTCGTGTTCGTTTGATGCCAGCAAGCAAACGTAAGAAAACCGTCGGTGTGGCTGAGATCGAATCCATGGTTGCAAAAATGGCTCGTATCCCAGAGAAATCCGTTTCTTCATCTGATAAAGACATTCTGAAAAATCTTGATCAGAAAATGAAGATGTTGGTATTCGGACAAAACGATGCCATTGATGTATTGACTGAATCCATCAAGCTTACTCGTGCGGGATTGGGTGCAGACAACCGACCTGTCGGTTCATTCTTATTTGCTGGGCCAACAGGGGTTGGTAAAACAGAGGTTACGGTTCAGCTTTCTAAACTATTAGGCATTGAGCTACTACGTTTTGATATGTCTGAATATGGTGAACGTCACTCGGTGAGCCGCTTGATTGGTGCACCTCCAGGTTACGTTGGTTATGACCAAGGCGGTTTGCTAACGGATGCGGTTATTAAGAATCCACATGCTGTTGTGCTTCTTGATGAAATCGAAAAAGCGCACCCTGATATCTTCAACTTGCTACTGCAGGTAATGGATAACGGTACACTTACTGATAACAATGGTCGTAAAGCTGATTTTCGTAACATCATCCTCGTGATGACAACCAATGCGGGGGTTGCAGAAACAGTTAAGAAATCCATTGGCTTGATTCAACAGGATCACAGCCACGACGCCATGGCAGCGATTAAGAAAGTGTTTACTCCTGAGTTCCGTAACCGTTTAGACCACACTATTTGGTTTAACAGTTTGGATGAAAGTGTGATTCACCAAGTAGTTGATAAATTTATTGTTGAACTGCAAGTTCAGTTGGATGCTCGCGGTGTATCGCTGGAAGTTTCAGAAGATGCTCGTCACTGGTTAGCTGTGAAAGGCTATGACCGTGAAATGGGGGCACGTCCTATGGGACGAGTGATTCAAGAACAGTTGAAGAAACCATTGGCTAATGAGTTATTGTTTGGCGCATTGGTTGACGGCGGTACAGTGAAAGTCGCTCTGAAAGATGACCATCTAACGTTTGAATACTTGGGCGCTAAAGAGGAAGTTCTACACTAGAACCGAGTAATTATTTTTAGATACAGAAAAGCGCATTTTAAATGCGCTTTTTTATTACTGTTTTACAGCTAATTGAATCTAAGAACAGCAACAAAAAACGGAGCATTTAGCTCCGCTTTTTGTTGTATTCGAAAATCAGAGATTAACGAGCACGGAAGACGATGCGGCCTTTCGATAGGTCGTATGGAGTCATCTCAACAGTAACTTTGTCACCCGTTAGAATACGAATGTAGTTTTTACGCATTTTACCTGAGATGTGAGCCGTTACTACGTGACCGTTTTCAAGCTCAACACGGAACATTGTGTTTGGAAGAGTATCAAGGACAGTGCCTTGCATCTCAATTACGTCTTCTTTAGCCATTTAATCCTCTTTAGAAATGTGGCGCAAATCAACGGCATATCTCACCGTTGAATGTTAAATAAGTAAAGTTGGGGCGTATTCTACCCTTGCCAACGCTGATTTACTAGCCTTTGATGGCGTTGGAAGCGTACTTTATAGTTCATTGCAGGGCATTCATCGATTTGATAGCCCAAATAAAGCCATTGTTTATGATTACTTTTGCAGTATTCCAATTGAATCAGAATCGCAAGAGTACCGATAGACAACGGAGAAGTTGGGTCAAAAAAAGTATAAAACGCACTCGCACTATTAGGGAGAATATCCGTGACAGCGACGGCTATGAGGCGTTTATCTTCATAGACATGAAGAAATTGGGTATTCAGCCACTGAGAATTAGCGAATTTATCAAACTCATCCTTTTGTGGTGGATACATGGTTCCATCGCTATGGCGTGCCTTTATGTATTTGGCATAGAGCGAAAACCAGTTTTCATCTAGCTTCGGTTTGAGTTCCCATGTCAAATGCTGTTTGATTTTGTTGATCAACCGTTTCTGGCTTTTGGTTGGCGTGAAGCCAGGAACTGACACTCGTAATGCGTGGCAGGCGCTACACGTGTCACAATGAGGTTTATATATTGTGTCGCCACTTCGGCGAAAACCATTGGCAAGAAGAATTTCGTAATTTTCATCGGACTGCATGCTGCTATCCAGCGCTACAGCCACACGTTCCATACGATCTTTAAGATAACTGCATGGATGGTTGTTGGTTAGGCCAATTCTAATTTGGTGTATATCAGAACTCACGCTTCACTCCTCAACAGACTCAGGATTATCTGTAATGCTGAGCCACTGGCGTTTGAAACACTCTTGTTTTACTGTTTTATCTCTAAAAGATAGCAATGAATTGATGAATTCGTCACGTGGCAATTCAAATGCGCCTAACGAAGCGAGATGTGGGTTCATTACTTGGCAATCAATGAGCTGTCCTTTGTTCTTTGCAAAGTGTTCGCAGAAGTACCATAAAGCGATTTTGGAAGCGTTTGTTTGAATGCTGAACATCGATTCGCCGCAAAAAATTTGCCCCATCTGGATGCCGTATAATCCGCCTACAAGCGCATCATTTTGCCATACTTCAACGGAGTGGCATTTACCCTGTTGCGCTAGCATTCCATATGCCGCTCTCATTTCAGGGTGAATCCACGTTTGATCAGCAGAGCGAGTTGCAGCACAGAGATCAATGACTTGTTGAGTGGCGTGGTTGATGCTGACGGAATATTGTTGCTTGCGTTGAAATTTTTTCACACTTTTAGCGGGTTTGAATGTCTTAGGATTAAACACGGCTCGCGGTGAAGGGCTCCACCAGAGGATGGGTTCTCCGGGACCATACCAAGGAAAAATCCCATTTTTATATGCGTTATAAATTCGGTTTGGGTTGAGATCTCCTCCAAAAGCGAGCAAACCATTTGGATCTTCTAATGCTTCGTAAGGAGAAGGGAAACTGAAATCATTAGGAGCCAGCTCAGGGAGATAGATCGTCATTGAAACCCCATCGTTATTTAGGAGAAAAAATGAAAAAGTGGTTATGGATCATATTGATTTTTCCCTTGTTTGCCAATGCTGCTTATCAACGTAATCAAGCACGGGCTGTGAACGAGGTGGTATTTGGAACCGTAGAGAGTGTTCGCTACATCAGTCAGCAAGATATCTTTCAATCAAAAGCCAACGGCTGGGAAACACTACTTGGTGCTGTTGTGGGTGGAGTCATCGGTAATCAATTTGGAGATGGACATGGACGAGAAGTAGCAACTGCGGTTGGTGCAATAGCCGGAGGAAGCATTGCCCATCATAGTGCTAATCGTTCATACAGTATTGAGTATCGCTTGGTCGAATTACTCATAGAAACCAAAGAGGGAAAATGGATAGACGTTATCCAAGATGTTGACCCTAAAATGCTGTTTTCCAAAGATGATAAAGTCCGAATCCTATACTTCGATGATGGTGTTCGGGTGGACAAAGAAATGTGATGGCTAAAAATTCACTGAGACGGCAGATTTAGGCTAGTTTTCATGGTTGAATTTCGTTAGTCTGCCAATACGAAGAATTTTACATCGCTCCAAATAAATAGAGATATGAGAGCGGTGCAAGGAAACACAGCATTAATGGAAAGCCTTACGTTACAACCGATTCAAAAAATCAGTGGAGAAGTGAATCTCCCAGGTTCGAAAAGTGTATCAAACCGCGCATTGTTATTGGCTGCATTAGCTCAAGGTACAACGCGTCTCACTAATTTGCTCGACAGTGACGATATTCGTCATATGTTGAACGCTCTCACTAAACTCGGCGTTCAATATCGTCTATCAGACGATAAAACAGTGTGTGAAGTGGAAGGTCTTGGTAAGCCGTTTACTGTAGATCAAGCACAAGAACTGTTTTTGGGTAACGCGGGAACCGCAATGCGCCCGTTAGCAGCTGCACTGTGTTTAGGCGCTGGTGACTATGTATTGACTGGCGAGCCTCGCATGAAGGAGCGTCCAATAGGTCATCTAGTGGATGCTCTGCGTCAAGCTGGTGCAAGTATTGAATATTTGGAGAATGAAAACTTTCCGCCATTACGAATTAAAGGCACAGGTTTAGATTCGGGTACTGTTGAAATTGATGGTTCAATTTCAAGTCAGTTTTTAACAGCATTTCTGATGTCAGCACCGCTTGCGAAAGGCGACATTACCATCAAGATTATTGGTGAATTGGTTTCAAAACCGTATATCGATATCACATTGCACATTATGGAGCAGTTTGGTGTTAAGGTGGAAAACCGTGATTATCAAGAGTTCCTGATTCCAGCAGGCCAAACTTACGTATCACCGGGTAACTTTTTAGTGGAAGGCGACGCATCTTCGGCGTCTTACTTCCTTGCTGCTGCCGCGATTAAAGGTGGTGAAATTAAAGTTACTGGGATTGGCAAGAAGAGTATTCAGGGCGATATTCAGTTTGCTGATGCTCTGGAAAAAATGGGTGCAGAAATTGAGTGGGGTGATGATTACGTTATCTCTCGTCGCGGTGAACTCAATGCAGTTGACCTCGACTTCAACCATATCCCTGATGCTGCGATGACGATTGCTACCACCGCTTTGTTTGCAAAAGGTACCACAGCGATTCGCAACGTATATAACTGGCGTGTCAAAGAGACAGATCGTCTGTCAGCTATGGCTACAGAACTACGTAAAGTGGGGGCAGAAGTGGAAGAGGGTGAGGATTACATCATTATCACTCCTCCAGCTAAGCTAACCCACGCCGCGATTGACACTTATGACGATCATCGTATGGCGATGTGCTTCTCACTAGTTGCACTGAGTGATACACCTGTGACAATTAATGACCCGAAATGTACTTCGAAAACTTTCCCTGATTACTTCGAGAAGTTTGCAAGTCTGAGTCATTAAACTCATTGAAATAAAAGCCTCCTTAGAGGCTTTTATTATTTTTCAACGCTGAACTCTTTAGAAAGCTGATGAGCTAGGTATTTGAACATATTAAATACCACTGTCGTTTTTTCTGTTGGTAAACCTTTCTCATCGAGAAAGTAGTTACCTTTGAAGACTAGTACATCATCTTTTTCTACAACGCTGTCTGCCCGTAATCCTTCGAAATACTGTTCATGGTCTTGGATTAACTGGTTCGCGATAAGCAAAAGCTCAAACTCACTGACGGTTTTTTTGTCATTCATTAGTGTGTTACCTCATAAAACGAAATCTAAAGCTGAGTTGCTGCTGGGCATTAAATGGCGAACAACTGCCAGTTGTCAACTCAGCAAGTTGCTGCTCACTTGTCTGGAAGTCTAATGTGACAAGCGCTCAATTCCATGATCAAAAACAGAAATGGTTGGATTTGTGAAATTGCACTTTTTGTGATTTGCTCCATATTTAATTCGTTTACAGTCGCACCTAGCAACAAGCCATTCTAGTATGTGCGGGTTTTTGAACGTAGAAGCACAATTCGTCGATTTGTCGAGCAAATAAAAAGGATTTTAAAAAAACAAGTTGATCTTCTTGTTGTTCGGCTCGATAGTAAAAAAAGAAGCAACCATGTAGAACGCCGTTTGAAAGAGCGTTTTCATAGTGATTAAGGGCATTTGAGTCAAATTATGGGTAAATCACTCGTTATAGTGGAATCACCAGCCAAGGCGAAAACAATTAATAAATACCTTGGTAAAGACTTCATTGTTAAGTCTAGTGTCGGTCATGTCCGCGATCTACCAACTGCAGGTCAAAGTACTGCAACAACTGCTGCCAAAAAAGCTGCCGCGGTATCAAAAAATATCAGCGTAGAAGAAAAAGCTCGCCTTAAAAAGGAGAAAGAGCGTAGCGCCCTAATCAAAAAAATGGGTATCGACCCTTACCATGATTGGGAAGCAAATTACCAAATTCTGCCAGGTAAAGAGAAAGTCGTAGCTGAGCTACAAAAACTTGCGAAAGATGCAGACCACGTCTATCTCGCAACCGATTTGGACCGCGAGGGAGAGGCTATCGCTTGGCACCTTCGTGAGATCATCGGTGGCGATGAAGAGCGATACAAACGTGTAGTGTTTAACGAAATTACTAAGAACGCGATCCAACAAGCCTTCCAAAAACCGGGAGACCTGAACATGGATGGCGTAAATGCGCAGCAAGCACGCCGCTTTATGGACCGTGTAGTGGGCTTTATGGTCTCACCTTTGTTGTGGAAGAAAGTGGCTCGTGGTTTGTCTGCTGGTCGCGTACAGTCAGTAGCTGTAAAGCTGCTTGTTGAGCGTGAGCGTGCGATTAAGGCATTCGTTCCAGAGGAGTTCTGGGATATTCACGCGGACACCACAACGCCGACCAAAGAAGAGTTCCGTCTTGAAGTAGCGCAGAAAGACGGTGTCGCGTTCAGACCAACAAACGAAGCCGACGCAATGGCGTCTGTGGCGACGTTACAAAAAGCGGTTTATGAAGTCTGTAAACGTGAAGATCGTCCTACAAGCAGTAAGGCGAGCGCACCATTCATTACATCGACTCTGCAACAAGCGGCAAGTACTCGCTTAGGTTATGGTGTTAAGAAGACCATGATGTTGGCTCAGCGTCTCTATGAAGCGGGTTACATCACTTATATGCGTACTGACTCAACCAACTTGAGTACAGAAGCTGTGGATGCAGTTCGTGCTTATATTGATTCAGAATTTGGTGCGCAATATCTTCCGGCTCAAGCAAAAGTATACGGTAGCAAAGAAGGTGCTCAAGAAGCGCACGAAGCCATTCGTCCTTCAAGTGTGGATGTAAAAGCTGAAGACCTAGAAGGTATGGAAGCGGACGCTCATAAACTGTATGCACTGATTTGGAACCAGTTTGTTGCTTGTCAAATGACGGATGCTCAATACGATTCAACGACAGTGAGTGTAAAAGCTGCTGAGTACACGCTTAAAGCGAAAGGTCGTATTCTAAAATTTGACGGTTGGACTCGTGTTCAACGTCCTATGGGCAAAAACGAAGATCAGATTCTTCCTGCTGTAAAAGTCGGCGATAAACTTGCACTTGAAAAACTAGACCCAAGACAGCAATTTACTAAGCCGCCAGCTCGTTATACCGAAGCTGCACTGGTTAAAGAACTTGAGAAACGTGGCATTGGACGTCCATCGACTTACGCTTCAATCATCTCAACCATTCAAGACCGTGGTTATGTAAAGGTTGAACAGCGTCGTTTCTACGCAGAAAAAATGGGCGAGATAGTTACTGACCGTCTAGATGAGAGTTTTGACGACCTGATGAACTATGATTTCACCGCACGCATGGAAGAGAAACTCGACCAAATCGCGGTAGGTGAAACCAGCTGGAAAGAAGTGCTTGATAGCTTCTTTAACGATTTCAGCACAGATTTAGAAAAAGCAGAGCAAGAAGAAGACCATGGCGGTATGAAACCAAATCATATCGTGGAAACCAGCATTCTTTGCCCAACTTGTTCGCGCCCAATGGGTATCCGTACAGCGTCTACAGGTGTATTCCTTGGTTGTTCTGGTTATGCACTAGCACCAAAAGAACGTTGTAAGACAACGATTAACTTAGGCAGCGAAGAAGGCATAATCAATGTTCTTGAAGAGGACGTGGAAACGGCAGCTCTTCGTGCGAAGAAACGTTGTCCGATTTGTGAAACAGCAATGGATGCTTACCTGATTGACGATAAACGTAAACTTCATGTTTGTGGTAACAACCCGAACTGTGATGGTTATATCGTCGAAGAAGGCGAGTTCAAAGTTAAAGGCTATGATGGCCCTGTGGTTGAGTGTGATAAGTGTGGCTCAGACATGGTGCTTAAGAACGGTCGCTTTGGTAAGTACATGGGTTGTACAAACGACGAGTGTAAAAACACTCGTAAGATTCTTCGTAATGGTGAAGTTGCTCCACCAAAAGAAGAACCAGTGCATTTCCCTGAATTACCATGTGAAAACTCGGATGCTTACTTCGTTCTTCGAGACGGTGCTTCTGGTCTGTTCTTTGCGGCAAGTAACTTCCCTAAATCTCGCGAAACTCGCGCACCACTAGTTGAAGAACTGGCTAAGTATAAAGAACGTCTTCCAGAGAAATTCCACTATTTAGCAACAGCGCCAGCGAAAGATCCGGATGGCCGTCCTGCGGTGGTTCGTTTTAGCCGTAAGAGCAAAGAGCACTACGTTCGAACTGAAAATGATGGTAAGCCATCTGGTTGGACTGCGCTTTATATCGATGGCAAATGGGACATAACAGATAAGCGTAAAAATGCTTAGTTGATGTCTTTGGAACAAAACCAAAAAGGGTAGCGAAAGCTACCCTTTTTCTTTACGGGACAGATAGGTCGTGGAAAGGTTATTGTCTAGTTTGTGTAATAAAAACCTTGTGACATGTGCGTGTAATCATATTTTAGAATATTACTCTTAACTAATGTATGAGAGTGTCATCTTTTAATCACCATCTCCTGATATAAATGAATCATCGATATGTAACCTGTTGCTGTATGTGGTCAGACCATGCATCGCAAACGTGCTTGTCGACAACGCTGCCTTGTCCCCCCCAAATAATCAAGGTAGACGTCAATATTATAAAATGGAGAGTTATATATGTTTGGTGTATTAGGAATGATTTTGGCTGGCGGCGAAGGAGCTCGCCTGATGCCATTAACTGAAACGCGTTCGAAACCTTCAGTGCCTTTCGGTGGCAGCTACCGGCTGATCGATTTTGCCCTAAATAATTTTGTTAATGCAGACTTAATGAGAATCTATGTTTTAACTCAGTTTAAGTCTCAGTCGCTTTATCTGCATATGAAAAAAGGTTGGAATGTCACCGGCATTACTAACCGCTTTATAGACATAATTCCGGCACAAATGCGTGATGGTAAACGTTGGTATGAAGGCACGGCAGATGCTATTTACCAAAACATTGTGTTTGTTGAGCAATCGGGCGCTGAAGATGTCTGTATTTTTGGTTCTGACCACGTGTACAAAATGGACATTCGTCAAATGTTGGATTTCCATCGTCAAAAGGAAGCTAAATTGACTGTGGCTGCATTGCGAATGCCACGAAGTGAAGCTTCCAAATTTGGTGTTATTGAAGTCGATAGCGACGGCAAAATGATTGGCTTTGAAGAGAAGCCTGCCAATCCTAAATCCATACCGGGCGAACCTGAGTGGTGTTTGGTTTCAATGGGCAATTACATCTTCAAATCGTGTGTGCTTTGCGCTGAACTGCGTGATGACGCTGCCAATACTGCGTCAAGTCATGACTTCGGTAAGGACATCATTCCTAAGATGTTTCCAAATGGAGGAGTGTATGTATACGACTTCTCTCAAAACAAAATCAAAGGTGAAATACAAACAACTTATTGGCGAGATGTCGGTACGATCGATTCCTATTGGGCAGCACATATGGATTTGCTAGATAAAAATCCACCTTTCTCGTTGTATAACCGTAGTTGGCCGTTGCATACTTATTATCCTCCTCTACCACCCGCGACATTTGTTGATTCTGGTGAGCGTAGAGTTAAAATCACTGACAGTTTGATTTCCGGCGGTAGTTATATACAAGGATCAACCATTTACAAATCAGTTTTAGGATTCAGAAGTAATATTGCGGCTGGCTCTTTGATTAGTGAATCTGTTATCTTGGGTGATGTGAAAATAGGAGCGGGGTGCTCAATCAAGCGCACGATCATCGACAAACACGTTGAAATCGCTCCCGGCACTATCATTGGTGAAAATTTAGAATTGGACCGACAACGATTCCACGTGTCTGACGACGGAATCGTTGTCATTGCAAAAGGAACGAAAGTTGGATTCTAGAAAGGAACAACTCAATGTGTGGTTCACCGTTTCAGAAGCTCAAGGATTAGTAAAAAGTGGAGGCTTGGCTGATGTAGCCAAGGCTCTGCCTAAAGCTCTGCTGGAACTCGGCCACCAAGTCGCTATAGTTTTGCCTGGTTACCGTAGCGTGCCAGAAAAAGACTCTTCGCCAGTGATTCTCGAAACTGAGCTTACTCATTGGCCACATATTCGCTATCAAGTTCGTCAAAGAGAACTTGAGGGTGTGCCAGTCTACCTTATTGATTGCGATACGTATTTTGACCGCCCTGAACTCTATGCTGAACACAACCAAGCTTATCCGGATAACGGAGAACGCTTTGGTTTTTTCTCAGCAGCCTGTTTAGATGTATTGCCCAAGTTAGGAATTAGACCAGATATTATCCATGCCAATGACTGGCATACGGGATTGGTTCCTTTTCTTCTTAAAACTCGTTTTAGAAACGACCCTTACTTCACTGGTGTGAAAAGTGTAATCACGATTCACAATGCGATGTTTAAAGGCATATTTTCTCATCATCAGCTAGAAGTCATTCCAGAACTTAATTTATCGGGAATGGAGTTTCTTGAGTATGGTCACGACCATATCAGTATGCTTAGAGCAGGTATTGCATTTGCAGATAAAGTCAATGCGGTAAGCCCGAATTACGCGTCAGAGCTTCTTACTCCTCTTGGCTCTCATGGTTTGGTTGATGACTTTGTGCGTCGTGCCCGTGATTTACATGGCATCGTTAACGGCTGTGATTATAGCGAGTGGAACCCAAGAACAGATATCTACTTGCCTGAAGTCTACTCTGATGAAGCGAAATCATTGAAGAAGGGTAAGTCTGCGAGCAAGAAAGTATTGCAAGAAGAGTTACAGCTTCCGCAACGCGATGTTCCGTTATTCGGTATGGTGTGTCGACTTACTCATCAAAAAGGGTTTCATTACATCCTTCCAATTTTGGAGAAGTTTCTACGTAACGATGTTCAGCTCGTGATTGTGGGAACAGGGGAACCGGAAGTTGCTGCTCAGTTACATAAGATCGCGAGCTCACATTCAACGCAATTTGCATTTGTTGAAGCATACAGCAACCGCTTTGCTCACCTTGTAGAAGCGGGATCAGATTTCTTCTTAATGCCGTCGGAGTTTGAAGCTTGTGGTTTAAACCAAATCTACAGTATGGCTTATGGAACGTTGCCGATTGTGCGTGAAGTCGGTGGACTTAAAGATACTGTCTTGGACTATGACAAATATCCAAATGAGGCGACCGGTTTTGGCTTTCAAGAGCCGTCTCCAGAGGCTTTGCTGATCACTATGCAACGAGCATTACTGTTTTATCTGCAGCATCCAGATTTGTTGTTAGAAGTTCAGCAGCGCGCGATGAGATGTGACTTCAGTTGGAAAGAATCTGCACTGGAATACGTGAAAATGTATAACTACGCAATTTTTGACTAGATATGTCGATTAATAAAAACAGAGCCTTAGCGCTCTGTTTTTGATCCAGTCGAGGTAGAGTGGCATTTTTTAACAACTCTAATCTCCTTGGAAGGTCGGTTTGTGATACCCTTCGCGCATCAGTTTCATACAACATTAAGTGGTATCGATGCCCCAAAGCATGCTTTTTCATAAAACTTACCATCACCCAACCAGTCAGGAGTGGGTGGTATTTGTTCATGGTGCAGGAGGCAGTTCATCCATTTGGTTCAAGCAAATTAAAGCGTATAAGCAGCATTTTAATTTGTTGTTTGTCGATTTACGTGGGCATGGTAAATCCCCACAGCTCATCAAAGATTTAATCAGCAATAAATATACATTTAAGTCAGTAACATTAGATGTATTGAAAGTGCTCGATCACTTAAAGATTCAATCAGCCCATTTTGTTGGGATGTCCCTTGGAACCATCATTGTGCGTAATCTTGCTGAACTTGCTACCGAACGAGTGAGTTCTATGGTTTTAGGCGGCGCTGTAACTCGGCTAAATGTGCGTTCGCAAATTTTGGTTAAGCTCGGACATATGAGTAAAAACTTTGTACCGTACATGTGGCTTTATCGCCTGTTTGCCTACATCGTTATGCCTCAAAGAAGCCAAAAGCAATCACGTAACTTGTTTGTGAGAGAAGCTAAGAAGCTCTGTCAGAAAGAGTTCAAACGTTGGTTTACGTTGACTGCCGAAATCAATCCTATGATGCGTTACTTTCGTGACAAAGAATTGCCGATACCCACCCTGTATTTGATGGGGGAGCGTGATTACATGTTCATCCAACCGGTGAAAGATATGGTGGCACTACATGAGAAAAGCGAGTTATGGGAAATCCCCAACTGCGGTCATGTCTGCAATATCGAACAGCCAGAGGTGTTTAACCGAGTTTCCATTGAGTTTATCAACAAGCAATTAATGATTAACGCTTAAAACCTTTCTATTCACTCTCTGAGCCACAATTCCAACACAGTCCGAATTGTGGCCCATTATACTCTCCACAATGCTTACAGAGCCAATCAGGCTGATTTTGATGTGTTGGTTTCAAAAAGTCATTTACGATGCTTTTTGACAGCTCAATGCAGTTCAGATCCAGTAGCCAAACATAAGGTGAAGAGGCCTCATCAAAAGGAATTTCTCCGTGAACACTAAAAAGCGTGTCCCCACGCACTTCACAGCGTATGTCTTGCTGGCGTAATAAATCGCAAACAATATGTGCTTCGGCAGGGTGCTGAGCTATGAATATCTTCATATTACTCGTTAGTTACCGTCGTTTTCTGGAATTTAGATAGTCCCCATTTGGCTAGAAATGGAAACACACCCAACAATGCAAATGAGAGCAATACGGTAGGTGAAACGATCCCTGCCAGTGTGTTTATTTCTGCTAGTTGAGTGCCAGCATTCAGATAAACTGCCGTTCCAGGGAGCATACCTAACTGACTCACGAGATAATAACGAGCGGTTGAAATCGGCATTAGTCCCATTAGAAGATTTATGAGGAAAAACGGGAATACCGGAATGAGTCTCAGTGTAAAAAGATAAAAGGCACCGTCTTTTTTAACTCCTGCATTTATCGCTGTGAGTTTGTCACTGAATTTCTGTTGCACCCAACTACGAAGCAAATAGCGGCTACTAAGAAAGGCAAGAGTAGCGCCTAACGTGCTCGCAAATGACACCAAGAGCAAGCTAAACCAGAATCCGAACAGAGCTGCACCGAGAAGAGTAACGACAGCAGCGCCGGGAATAGAAAATGCAGTAATAGCGACATAAGCAAAAAAGTAAATTAACGCCGATAAAACTAAGTTTTCGTCGATAAACTGAGATAGTGACGCTTGTTGAGCTTTTGCATATTCGAGTGTCAAATATTGACTAAACTCTATTCCAAGTACTACGACCAAGGCTACTAACATCAAACCCAGTAAAAGTTTACGACTCATCTTTCGCTCCAACATTGACGGACAAATTTTGATTTAATCCTTCTTCATATATGAAGAATAAGACACGCAAAGTCGATTTTAAATTTCACTTTGGTTTTCACTGGT